>CAMWWZ010000010.1 GCA_947178095.1 uncultured Treponema sp. | reverse complement strand
GATAACTTGGATTTTCCGAGCGCAAAACCGAAACAGTTTTTTTTGCGAGCGACGAAATTTTTTGCGCCGAAGGAAGTTTTTCGTGCAAAGAGTAAGCGTGGATTTTTTCTAAAAATTCTTGCGTGGAATCCAAAATTGTCTTCAAAAAATTTTCAGCCAAAAACTAAATTCGCCGTGCCGATTGTAATTTTGTCGCCGCGAGAAAGTTTAACATATTTTCCGGCAGGAATTTTCTTGTCGTTCAAAAAAGTTCCGTTCGTGGAATTTTCGTCTTTCAAAAAATAATCTTCTTTGATTTTTTGAATGAGCGCGTGGCGGCGGCTTGCGAGCTTGTTGTCAATCACGACGCTGTTGTCCGTGTCGCGGCCAATCGTGATTTTCGCCACAAGCTGAATTTTTTTCTTGTTGAACATCAAGTAGGAAACCGCTTCCGAATTCGAAAACGCCTGAATGTGCTGCCCCACCGGGGAATTGTTCATAATTGTGGAATCGTTCATATTTTCATTATATCAGCAATTTTCGATTTTGTCTTTATTTTTTTTCTAAAAAATTGTAAAATAAAATCATGGCAAAAACTTTGGTGATTGGCGCAACTTGCGTGGACATGATTATTCACGTTAAAAAATTTCCTGATGTCGGCGAGGACGTAAATTTTCACGACGAAAAAATGTCCGTGGGCGGAACTGCGTTCAACGTGGCGCGCGCGTTGCAAAGTCAAAAAAGCGAATTCATTTTGTGCTCGCCAATCGGCGAAAAAGGCGCGTATGCCGAATTCATAAAAACCGAACTTTCCAAAAATAAAATTCCGATTTTCGCGGAAGTCGCAGGCCGGGAAAATGGCGTTTGCATTTGTCTCATCAACGAAAAAAACGAGCACGCATTTTTGTGCTCGCACAAGGCGGAATATGTTTTTGATGAAAAATTTTTTTCGAAAATAAATTTTTGTGAAATCGATTCGATTTATTTTTCCGGCTTGGAATTGGAAGAAGCTAACGCCGAAAATGAAATCGATTTCATCGCGCGTGTAAAATTCGAGGCGCAAAAATCAGGGCGCGAGCTAAAAATATTTTTCGATCCCACTTCGCGAATAAATTTCATAAAGAAAAATTTGGTCGAAAAAATTTTCGCGCTGAATCCGATTTTGCATTTGAACGAGCAGGAAGCGTTGGATTTGAGCGGCGAAAATTCTTATGAAGCCGCCGCCGCGCGTTTGAGCCAACTTTGCAAAAACGATTTGATTTTGACGCTCGGAAAAGACGGCGCGTATATTTTTGAGCGCGGCGAAAATTGCGGAAAAAAAGTCGCAGGAGTCGCGGCGAACGTCGTTTCCACGATTGGCTGCGGCGACGCGCATTTGGGAATCTGCATCGCGCAAATAAAAAATGGCGCGAGCCTTTATGACGCGGTTTTAAAAGCGAACGAGTATGCCGCGAAAGTGGCGCAGACCGAGAGTGCCTCGATTTGAGAGAACGATGTGTCGAGTTTTTGAGAAGCATTCATAACAATGTTTCGCGTCGTTTTCATAGAGGAATTGTATTTCACGTCGCCGCTCACGCGACGTGAGAATACGCCGCGAAAGTCGCGCAAGCGGAAGAGGCTTCGATTTGAGCGAGCGTTGCGTAGATTTGTCGCGCGGTTTTCACAACGATATTTCGCGCACCTTTTCTATTGACATAATTTCTCCCGCAAATTTATTATTCGCTGATTTTTCGAGCCGCGGAATTTCAGGCTCAAATCTTTTTGTTCCAAGATGAAAGGTCCGTCCACCAAAACATCGACCATGCGCAAAATCGCTTCGGTATGTTCCGTGTGGCGCGAGCCGTTTTCCGCAAGCAAATCGGTTTCGAGAATGTAGCCTGTGTAGCACCAAATGTCTTTTTTGGGGAATTCAGATTTGACGCGCTCAAGCAAAGCGCGGACGCATGGCTGGTTTTCGGGCTCGAAAGGCTCGCCTCCCAAAATCGTGAGGCCTTGTATGAATGGCTTTGAAAGCGCGTCCAAAATTTCTTTTAGCGCGGCATCGTCGAATTTTTTTCCGTAGTCGAAATTCCATGTCTCGCTTTGGAAGCAGCCTTTGCAATGATTTCGGCATCCGGAAACGAAAAGGCTCACGCGCACTCCGTCTCCGTTTGCGATGTCAATTTTTTTTATCGCGCCGTAATTCATACCGCCCCGCAAAATGCCGAGATTTTCAAGCCGCGACCGAAACCGCTACAAATGCAAAACTCGTTCTTTTATTTCCTGCGTTCGACCTTGATTCCAATATTGAGTTCCGATGTAGCCGCAAGTCCGACGCGCAACGTTCATCGTGCTTTGGTCGCGATTTTGGCAATTCGGACATTCCCAAACGAGCTTTCCGTCGGCATCGTGCACGATTTGAATTTGACCAGTAAAGCCGCATTTTTGGCAGCAGTCGCTTTTCGTGTTGAGCTCGGCATACATTATATTTTCGTAAATGTGCGCGAGGAGCGCCATCACTGCGGGAACATTGTTTTCCATGTTCGGCACTTCGACATAGCTTACCGCGCCGCCGGGCGAAAGTTTTTGGAACTGCGATTCGAACGTGAGTTTTGAGAACGCATCCATTTCCTGCGTGACGTGAACATGATATGAATTCGTGATGTAATTTTTGTCGGTGACACCTTCGATTTCACCGAAACGCTTTTTGAGGCACTTGGCGAATTTGTAAGTCGTGGATTCAAGCGGAGTTCCGTACAAAGAAAAATCGATGCTTTCGTTTTTCTTCCAGCGAGCGCACGCTTCGTTCATGTGGCGCATCACTTCCAGCGCGAACGGAGTGGCATCGGAATCCGTGTGAGGCTTGCCCGTCATGTAGCGGACGCATTCGCAAAGCCCGGCGTAGCCAAGAGAAATCGTGGAATATCCGTTCATCAAAAGTTCGTCGATTTTTTGACCTTTTGCCAAACGCGCCAACGCGCCGTTTTGCCACAAAATCGGAGCCACGTCGCTCGTTGTTCCCATGAGCCTGTTGTGCCGAATCATCAAAGCGCGGTAGCACATTTCAAGCCGCTCGTCGAAAATCCGCCAAAACGCCGAAAGGTCGCGTCCCGAAGAACAAGCGATGTCAACCAAATTGAGCGTGACCACGCCTTGATTGAAACGCCCGTAATATTTCGGCTTTCCGTTTTCATCAACATAAGGCGTGAGGAAAGAGCGGCATCCCATGCATGGATAGCAATTGCCGTTTCCGTTTTTGTCGATTTTCAGCTCGAGCATTTTCTTTTCGGAAATGTAGTCGGGTACCATTCGACGCGCCGTGCATTCCGCCGCCAATTCCGTAAGATAATAATATTTTGAATTCGGCTCGATGTTGTCCGGCTCGAGGACATAAATCAATTTCGGGAAGGCGGGGGTAACCCAATATCCGCTTTCGTTTTTCACGCCTTGTTTCCGCTGGCGCAAAACTTCTTCGATGATGAGCGCGAGGTCGGATTTTTCCTGTTCGTCTTTCGCCTCGTTGAGATACATGAAAACAGTGACGAACGGCGACTGCCCGTTTGTCGTCATAAGAGTTACGACTTGATATTGAATCGTCTGAACGCCGCGCGTGATTTCGTCGCCAAGCCTGCGCCGCACGATGTAATCGAACTGCTCGTCGGAATATTTTATTCCGGTTTTTTGCTCGATGTCGCGAAGTTCCTTGGAAATTTTCTTGCGGCTCACTTCGACGAACGGCGCAAGATGCGTGAGCGAAATGCTTTGCCCGCCATATTGACACGAAGCCACTTGCGCGATGATTTGCGTGGCGATGTTGCATGCCGTGGAAAATGAATGAGGCCTGTCGATTTTTGTTCCGCTGATGACCGTGCCATTTTGAAGCATGTCTTCAAGATTTACCAAATCGCAATTGTGCATGTGCTGCGCAAAATAATCCGCGTCGTGAAAATGAATCAAGCCTTCTTCGTGCGCCTTCACCAAATCTTCGTCGAGCAAAAATCGTCGCGTGATGTCCTTGGAAACTTCGCCCGCCATATAGTCGCGCTGCACGGAAACTACCGTGGAATTTTTATTGGAATTTTCCTGCTTTACATCTTCATTGTTGCATTCCAAAAGCGAGAGGATTTGGCGGTCCGTGGAATTTTCCTTGCGATTGAGTTCGTGCTGATAACGGTAAGTGATGTATTTTTTGGCGATGCTGAACGCGCCGGCTTCCATGATTTTCGTTTCCACAAAATCCTGAATTTCCTCGACGCTCGCTTCGTGACCGCCGTTTTCGCAAAGGGTTTGGATTTCCGCACCGATTTTTTTGATTTGCTCTTCGGAAAGCCGCTCGGTTTCGGGCACGGTGACATTCGCCTTGCGCACAGCATTTTCGATTTTTTCCACATTAAATTGAACTTCTTCGCCGTTTCTCTTGATAATTTTCATACAAACAAAATCGGAATGCGCTTTTAAAGCAAAACACATTCCGCCTCCCATTAATCTATTTAAAGCACGCTATATCTAGTGTATTCGTTTTTGTAAATATACTACTAATAGCGTTTTTATGCAAGGGAATTTTCAAGGAATTCAAGAATTTTTTTTGAAGCCCCTTACGGAAGCGAAAATCGCAAGTCTTGCGACTTGCTTACGAGTTTTACTCTGTAAAACTCGCGAAAATTTTAATCTTAAATAAAGTAGTTGCGAGTTTTTTTTGTTCGCACCGCGCGCAAAAAAAACTCGGTAAGCAGCGCACCGCGCTGCGACCTAGCCCCAGCGGAAGCGTAAACGCAAGCGCGGCTTTCCAAAGTTGCCATTTCATCGCAAACCAAAGATTTGCGATGAAAGTTCGTCTACTTTTTTAATTTGTGCGCTGTGATTATTGTGTAACTATGAGAATTGACGGTAATTATTATATCGTCAATTTCACAATACCAATTTTTGCCGCGCCTGTAGACGATGCATTTTTTGTTCAAAATCTTTTGTTTGCAATATTCAACAACGTCATTCGTGTCGATTTTCAGATTTTTTCTGATTCTCTCAACGCCCATTTCAGTTGTGTGAAGCAAATCGATTTTGCTGAACAAAATGCGCTCCGTCATAAAGATTCCTCGGCCAATGCTGCCAATCCTTGCAAATTGCCCGACTGAATATCTTTTATCATCGGCAATATTTTTTCAGGCGGCAAATTCCACCATTTCAATCGCAGCAATTGATCGATAACGTCGTCGGGAAATCGCTTGCGGATTGGTTTTGCCGGAACGCCGCCGACAATCGTATACGGCGGAACGTCCTTTGTAACGACCGCGCGCGTCCCGATAATTGCGCCGTCGCCGATCGTAACGCCTGCCATAATGACAGCCTCGTAGCCTATCCAAACATCGTTGCCGATTACGATGTCGCCTTTGTTGTCCCACGCTTTGTCCGCCCAAATTCCGTGTTCCCATTCTTCATAGAAAATCGGAAAAGGATATGTCGAAAGCGAGCGCAACGAATGATTTGCGCTGTTGAACAAAAATCGCGCGCCGCAGGCAATCGAACAAAACTTGCCGATTATCAGCTTGTCGTGATTGATGGGATAATGATAAAGAACATTGTTCTTTTCAAAGTCCTTCGGGTCGCCCACAAAATCGTTGTAAAACGTAAAATCGCCGACTTCGATATTCGGATTCGTTATCACGTTTTTCAAATACACAGTTTGTTTGTCCTCGCCGCGAGGATATATTTTTTTGCTATCCGGAATAGCCATGTTATTCTCCTATAAAAAGTCAAAAGCGATTTTTGAAAATCGGGATTGACTTTTTATGCCACTTCGCAATGAAATGAGAAGTGGCATTTGATATGCAAGTTTCCAACGGAAACTTGTCATGATAAAACCACCGCGCCATTTGTGCGGAGGTTTTATCATATCTCCTTAAAAATTTATTTTTAAAAGACTATTCCGGCCAATACAATGCAAAGCTTCATTTTGCGAACCTCCATTAGTTTTTAACAACAAAAAAAATTTCAATTTTTTTTGTTGTTAAAACCGCCGTTTTGTAATGAAATGAAAAACGGCAGTATATAAGCGAGTTTTCGCAAGAAAACTCGGCATTCAAATTGACGACGCAAATTAGTCGTCAATTTGAATTTCTATAAAGAAGACTTCATTATAACACATTTCTATAATAAAGTTCCACCGCTTTTAAGTGCGACTTTCCTTTCGTGCCATAATGTCTTTGTTTTCTTTGCGCGATTTGACTTTTTCCGCTATTGCAAATCCTTTTGAAACTTGGTAGAATAATTGCAAACTAATAAAGAGGACTTTATGATTACTTTGAAATTCGGCGGAACTTCGATGGGGAACGCCAGGCGGATTTTGGATTCCACCGACATCATGATTGAACAGCAAAAAAAGGATCGCGTGAGCGTCATAGTTTCGGCAGTGGCGGGCGTGTCCAACAAACTTCAGGAAAGCATAGATTGTTGCGAGCGCGGAGAAAATCCCGAAAAATTTGCGCAGGAATTGCGCGCGATTCATTTGGAAATTTGCCGTGAATTGCAGTCGAAACTTCCGGCGTTTCAAAGCGATTCCGTGATGGCGAGCCTCGAAAAATATTTCGTCGAAATTCAGACGCTTTTGACGGCCGTGGTTGCGTTCGGCGAATGCACCGACACTGCGCACTGCCGCATTATGGGAATGGGCGAATTGATTTGCGTTTTAATTGTAGAAGCCGTCCTGCTCGCCAAAAAGCAAAGCGTCATTGTTTTGAATTCGCGCAAATTTATTATGACCGTGGGCAATCAAAAAGAAGGCGACGTTGACTACGCGCGCACCACGGATTTGTTGCGCCCTTATGTTGACGGCGAGTACAAATCGCAGACGCGCATACTTTTGTTCCCGGGATTCATTTGTTCTTGGAGCGCGGTCGCGGGCGGCGAAGCTGTTCCGGGCTTGCTCGGTCGAAACGGCTCGGATTTTTCGGCGGCGATAATCGGCGCGTGCATGGGCGCGAAGCAAGTTCAGTTTTGGACGGACGTTGACGGAATTTTCACTGCCGATCCGCGAATCGTAAAGGACGCGGTTTTGGTGAACGACATGACTTACGAAGAGGCGATGGAACTTGCGTTCTTCGGCTCGAAAGTGCTTCATCCGAAAACTCTCGCGCCTTTGGCAGCAAAAGGAATCGAAGCATGGAGTTTGAATTCGCACAATCCGAGCGCGCGCGGAACTAGAATCGGCAAAGGTCCTTACGATGGAACTCTCAACAATAAGGGCGAAATGAATTTCGTGCGCGGAATTTCCTGCCTCAAAAAAACTTCGATAATTTCAGTGAGCGGAAGCGGAATGCGCGGACGGACCGGCGTTGCCGGCCGCATTTTTTCGGCGGTTTCACGCGCGGGAATTTCTGTTTTGCTCATCACGCAATCTTCTTCCGAATACACGATTTCATTTTGCGTGCGCGACGATTCGGCTCTTGCAGCGAAAGAAGCGATTGCAAAAGAATTCGATTTGGAAATTCGAAGCGGCGTGATAAATCCGCTTGAAGTTCATTCGGATTGCGCCGTGATTTCGATTGTCGGCGACGGAATGAAAAAGCAGCTCGGCGTGGCAAGCCGATTCTTCGATTCGTTCGCGAGCGCGGGCGTGAGCATTTTGGCGATCGCGCAAGGCTCGTCCGAACGTTCGATCAGCGCGGTAATTGAAGGCGACATGGGCGACATGGCCGTCCGAATGGCGCACAACTTTTTCTTTGGCACAGAACAGTCGATTCAGATTTTCGCGTTCGGCGCGGGAAATATCGGCGGTCGCCTTCTCGACCAAATTTGCAATCAGCAAGTCGCGCTCAAAAATCAAGGAATCGAAATTCAAGTGATGGCGATTTCCACGATCGAAGGTTTGATTTTGGACGAAAACGGAATCGACCTTTCTTCGTGGCGCGAAAATAAAAATGTTCTTGCCTCGAAAAATGCCGTTGATGAAATCTTGAATTTCGTCCGCGAAAAAAAGCCGCTCAATCCGGTTTTTGTGGATTGCACGGCGAGCTACGATTTGCCTGAAAGATATTTGGACATTTTGGAAGCGGGAATGTCGATTGCCACTCCGAACAAACGCGCCAATTCAATGGGAATGGATTTTTACAAAAATCTTCGCCGAACGGCAAACAAAAAACGCAGGCTTTTTTTGTACGAAACGAATGTCGGCGCGGGACTTCCGATTATCGACACTTTGCAAAATCTTTTCAAAAGCGGCGACAATCTCACCGAGTTCACTGGAATTATGTCCGGCTCGCTTTCGTACATTTTCGGAAGGCTTGATGAAGACGTTCCGTTCAGCCAGGCGGTTTTGGAAGCGAAGAAACAGCGTTTCACCGAGCCTGATCCGCGCGATGATTTGAACGGAATGGACGTTGCGCGAAAAGCTTTGATTATTGCGCGCGAGGCCGGATTTGAGCTTGAACTTTCCGACGTGAAAATTGCGAAAGTTTTTCCCGATGATTTTGACACGAGCGGTTCTACCGAAGAATTTTTGAAGCGGCTTCCCGAAATCGACGAATATTTCAAGCAAAAAATCGCCGCGCTGAAAAAGCAAGGAAAAGTTTTGCGAATGGGCGCGCACATCAAAGACGGCGAATGTTCCGTGGGAATGTTCGAAGTCGGCGCGGAAAATCCGCTCTATGCCGTTCGCGGCGGCGAAAATGCGTTCGTGTTTTATACGCGGCGTTACACTCCGATTCCTCTTACAGTTCGCGGTTACGGGGCTGGCGCGGGAGTTACGGCGGCCGGAGTTTTCGGCGACATTTTGCGCACCGTAAGTTTCAATCCTGAAAGCAAAAAATAAATTTTTTAGGCAAAAATATGGTTATAGTTTTAAAGCATGACATTTCTCCGACCGAAAAAAAAGCCTTGGCGAATTTTTTGGGCGAACGCAATTTCAAGACGAATGAAATTGCTGGCGAAGAAAAAACGATTCTCGCGGCTGTGGGACGGCTCAATCTCGACGTGCGCGAAGTGGAAATTTTGCCGGGCGTTGAGCGAGTGATTCCGATTTCCAAGCCGTATAAATTGGCGAGCCGCGAATTCAAGCCGCAAGATACGGTGGTGGAAATTCCGTCGCCGTTCAAGCAAATGATTCGCGTGGGCGGAAAGCGCATCATTTCGATTGCCGGCCCTTGCGCCGTGGAAAATCGCGAGCAAATGATGAGCGTCGCAAAGCGCGTTTCCGAAAGCGGCGCGGTAATGCTTCGCGGCGGCGCGTACAAGCCTCGCACTTCTCCGTATTCATTTCAAGGTTTGGGAGAAGAAGGCTGCAAGATTTTGAAAGAAGCCGGCGACAAATTCGGAATGCCAGTTGTAACCGAAGTGGTCGCGGCAGAATATTTGCCGACAATGGAAAAATGCGGCATTGATTGCTATCAAGTTGGCGCGCGCAACATGCAGAATTTCGAGCTTTTGAAACGCCTTGGAAAATTGAAAAAGCCTGTGATTTTGAAACGCGGAATTTCTGCCACAATCGAAGAATGGCTTATGAGCGCGGAATATCTTCTTTCGAGTGGCACGGAAAAAGTGATTTTGTGCGAACGCGGAATCCGCACTTACGAACGCGCCACGCGCAACACGCTCGATTTGAGCGCAGTTCCGATTTTGCGCCAACTCACTCATTTGCCGATAATCGTCGATCCTTCGCACGCGCTTGGAATCCGCGACAAAGTCCTTCCGATGGCATTCGCGGCAATCGCTGCGGGCGCGGACGGAATCATCGTGGAAGTTCATTGCAATCCTGAAAAGGCTTTGAGCGACGGGCCGCAATCGCTTTATCCTGAACAGTTTGACACACTCATGCGGGACATTGACGCGCTTTCTCCGATTTTGGGAAGAGAATTGGCGCACTTGCGTCCGAACTTGAAGCCCGTGAAAATTTCAAGCGGAAAAAAATCTACGGAAAATCAAAAGCAGAAAATCGTGTGCGCGTTCTGCGGAAAACGCGGTGCGTATGCCGAGCAAGCCATCACGCGACATTTTGAAAACGAAGCGAGCGTGTTGGCGGTGGATTCGTTCAGGGAAATTTTCCAAAACGTTTTGGACGGACGCGCGGACTACGGAATGGTTCCGATTGAAAATTCGCTCGCTGGCTCGGTTTACGAAAATTACGACAATCTCGCGAACTTCGACGACATCAGCATTGTGGCGAGCGTGACGCTTCGGATTAAGCACGCGCTTTTGGGCGCAAAGGGCGCGCGTCTCGAAGACATCAAGTCGATTTATTCGCATCCGCAAGGCTTCGCGCAGTGTTCGAAATTTTTGGGCGAACATCCGGATTGGAGCAAAATCGATTCGGTTTCCACGGCGACGGCGGCTCTTCTCGCTTCGAAAAATCCGAACAAAGACAGCGCGGCCATCGCAAGCGCGGTCAACGCAAAATATTATAAGCTTGACATTTTGCGCGAATCAATCGAAGATGATCCGAAAAATTACACGCGATTTTTCGTCATTGCCGCAAATCATTTTATCGCGAAAAAAAAGGACGACAAATCCGCTTCGCTTGCGTTCCGTGCGCAAAAAGTCGCCGGCATAAAACCCAACGCCGTTTCGTTTATGTTCTCGACAAAAAATGAGCCTGGCTCGCTTTGCAGGTGTCTCGGCGTTTTCGATAAATTCAAATTGAATTTGTCGCGCTTGGAATCACGTCCTATTCACGGCGAAACTTGGAAATATCGTTTTTACGCCGACGCAGAACTTTCGCAGGACGAACGCACCGTCGATTATGTGAGCCAAGTTTTGGACTCGCTGATGAAAGTGGCGCAGGACGTTCGATTGCTCGGAGTGTACGCGGCGGAAACCAGATAAAATTTTTGCAATGAAATATGGGAAAATGCGCCATGAAAATGGCAGACATTTTTTGACTTTTTATTAGGAGAAATAAAAAAGGAATGTTGCATAAATGTTGCGCCATTTCTTTTTTGACAAGTTTCCTGCGGAAACTGTTGATTATTTAGGAGGATGAAATATGAATAAATTTGTGCTTTCTGTTTTGGTGGAAAATCATGCCGGAGTTTTGAGCCGCGTTTCGGGATTGTTCAGCCGGCGCGGTTACAACATCGACAGCCTCACTGTCTGCGAAACCAGCAACAAAGGCATTTCGCGGATGACGATTGTTGTGCGCGGCGACGAGCATATTTTGGAGCAGATTCAAAAGCAGCTTTCAAAATTGATCGAAGTGATTTCCATCGAAAGTTGCGATTCAAAAAATACTTGCCAGCGCGAAACCGCCTTGATAAAAGTCAAAGCCTCAGGCGAAAAGCGCGCGATCATCATCGAAACGTGCGACATTTACCGCGCCCACATTGTTGATGTCGGGCTGGAATCCGTCATCGTGGAAGCGACGGGCAGCGAAGAAAAAATCGACAGCCTAATCCGCCTGCTCGAGCCATACGGAATTTTGGAATATGCGAAGACTGGCCTTACAGCGATGGGACGCGGCGAGACTGTGATGAAATAAATTTTTCGGGCGAGAGTGCTTTCTTTCGCTTGAAAAATAAAGCGAAAAAAATTGCGCGACAGTTTTCAGTTCAATTGCGCAAGCCACGACAAAAAATTCGGCGCATCCGAAAATTTCAATTTTCAAATGCGCCGAAAATCTTTTTTCTAATTCGCGTCCAGACCGATTATTTTTTCGCGTCTTTTTTCCACGGATTTATTCTCATGTACGTTTCGCCGCGCTCGCTTCCGACGGAAACAATTCCGACCGGCGTGTTCGTGAATTCTTCGATGAACTCGATGTACGCCTTGGCGTTTTTGGGCATTTTGGAATACGAGCCGCATTCCTTGAGATTTTTCTTCCAGCCTGCGAACTTCTGCAAAACTGGCTTCGCCGCGTTGAGTGCCGGAATGCTCGTGGGAAATTCCGTGACGATTTTTCCGTTGATTTCGTAGGCGACGCACGCTTCAATTTCGTCCATCGTGTCGTAAATGTCCAAATGCGTGAGCACGAGCGAATCGATTGAATTGACATGGCATGCGTAGCGAAGCGCGACCAAGTCCAAATATCCGCAGCGGCGCGGACGGCCAGTCGTCACTCCGAATTCGTTTCCGGTCTTGCGCACGAAATCACAAAGTTCGCCTTCGCTTTCAGAATTGAATTCGCTCGGCATAGGTCCGTTTCCCACGCGAGTTTCATACGCCTTGAAAACGCCGAAAATTCTGTCAATCGCGCGCGGCCCGATTCCTGAACCTGTTGAAGCCCCTGCGGAACAAGATGCGCCGCTCGAAACATAAGGATAAGTTCCGCTGTCGATGTCGAGCATCGCGCCCTGCGCACCTTCGAACAAAATATTTTCTTTGCGGTATTCCCACATTTTTTCCGCGATGTTCACGCGCATCGAAAGAAGCCGCGCCATATAAGGCTCGAGGAATTTTTTGTCCGCCGCATCCAAGTCGTCCATTTTGTCCTGCCAATCCAAATCGGCAAGGCGAATTCCGTCGCGTTCGGATTTCTGTGAATAAGTCGTTCCGATTCCGCGCCCAGTTGTGCCGATGGGACGCTTGCGGGCGGCATCGCGCTTTTTGTCCATCTCGCGGTAGCCGGGCAAAACGATGTGCGCCCTGTCCGAAATGAAAACGCGCCCTTCCCATTTTATTCCGTTGTCCTCAAGCATTTTCAACTCTTCGAAAAGTGCCTCAGGATCGATTACCATTCCAGAGCCGAGAAACACAGTTTTTTCAGGATAAAGAATTCCCGAAGGCACTTGGTGCAGCGCGTACTTTTTTTTGCCGACAACAATCGTGTGGCCGGCATTCGCGCCGCCCGCGAAACGCACCACGTGCTTTGCCTTCTCCGCCAAAAAATCAACAATCTTACCTTTGCCTTCGTCGCCCCATTGAGCGCCCATCACAACAACATTCATCAAAAGGCCTCCAAACGAAAAGAGTATATCACAAAACGCGCGTTTGTGCAAGGATGAAATTTGCATTATGAAAAGATTTGAAAAACTGGATTGCGTGTGATTTTTTGGAGCCCCTTACGAATGTTGGTCTTCGCGAGTTTCATAAAATGAAACTCGGTAAGCAGCGCACCGCGCTGCGACCTAGCCCCAGTGGAAGCGAAAATTTCTGTTCCGCATTTTGCAGTTTATAAAATCCGCTTTTTTATTTTTGCAAAAAACAATTCCGCGCAAGAAATTCTTTTTACTTGAAATTCAAGCCGTGTTTGCGGCGCGAAAAAATCTTCCAAAAAAATTTCTTTTCCGCAGATTTCAATCGAATGTCGCGCCAAGATTCCCACCGCAAGAAAAAATTTTTTTCCAACATCGCGCTCGTATTCCATCGAAAAAGCGTCGTCCGCAATTTTGAAAGTCGCGCCAGGCGTTTCCTGCAATTCAGGCATTCCCGCGCCGTAACTTGGAAATTCGGTTCGAAAGATTTTCAGGCGATCGTCTTCAACACGGAAAAAATCGCGCACACGACCTTTGTTCACCGAATGCGTATACGAAATGCAAAATCCATTCAACGCCGATTTGGAAAATATTTTTTGAGAACTTTCGTTCGTGCTTGTGATGGCGAGAACTTTTTGTGTCGGCAAGCAGACGGCGAACAAAAGCGCGGCAACTATGAAAAAAGTCGCCGCGTTTTTTGGCTTTAGAAAATTTCGCAACAAATCGGAATTATTTCAACGCGCCAATTTCTTTGAAATATTTCGCAGCTCCCGGATGGAACGGAACGCTGATTCCTGTTACCGCTTTTTCCACGCTCACTTCCTTTCCTTTGGCATGCGCTTGTCCCAATTCGGCAAGGTTTTCAAAAAGTGCTTTCGTCATTTCGTAAACCGTGTCGTCGTCGAGCTTGGAATTTACGGCAATCGTGCATTTAATGGCGAGCGCGTCGGTGTCTGAATCCGTGCCTTTGTACGTTCCGCTGGGAATCACGGTCTTTGTGTAGAATCCGTATTTTGCGCAAATTGAATCGGCTTCCGCGCCATTCACCGGAATGAGGACAAGGCCGTTTGTAAATGCCAATTCCTGCAAAGCCGCGTTTGGAACGCCAGCCGTCACGAAGCAAGCGTCGAGAGTGCCGTTCTGCAAACCTTCGCCCGATTCTTTGAACGAAAGGTTCGATTTTTTGATGTCGTCGAACGTGATTCCGTAGCCTTCCAAAATCTGCTTGGCGTTGAATTCCACGCCACTTCCCGCATCGCCGATTGAAACACGTTTTCCGCGAAGATCCGAAATCGTGCGGATTCCGCTGTCCACTCGCGCCGCAATCTGAATGACTTCTTCGTACATCGTGCCGATGACCGCAAGATTTGGCAAAGGCTCCGAAAACATATCAGTGCCGTTGTAGGCGTAGTCCATAACGTCGTTTTGCACCGTGGCAAATTCCGCGTCGCCCTTGCTTATTAAGCGCAAGTTTTCCGCGCTCGCGCCTGTGGCCTGCGCCGTGACATTCATGTTTTCAACTTTCGTGTTCCAAATGTTTGCGATCGCGCCGCCGAACGGATAGTAAGTTCCGCTTGTTCCGCCAGTCGCAATGATGAAATTTTTTTGTGCCGGTGCGCAAGAAAAAAGTGCCGCCACCAGAGCCGCGCCCGCAAAAATCCCAAAAACCTTTTTCATAATTTTCTCCCATAAAAAGTCAAAAAGAAAGTTGGAACTTTCGATTGACTTTTTACGCACATTCGCAACGCAGTGAGAATGTGCATTGAATATGCAAGTTTCCAACGGAAACTTGACATGATAAAAGTGCCGCGCCATATGTGCGGTGCTTTTATCATATCTCCCATAATAAGGAAATTGCCACGCATTTGTGAAGCAATTTCCTTGCAAATTTTTGTAATTTATTTTACAAAAAATGCGCACGAGTTTCAAGTGTTTGTTTATAGAAATCAGTTTTCGCAAAGTGAATTTCATTTTGCTAAATTCAAAGAATGAAATGAAAAAGATTAAATAAAAAAATCCGCGCAGAAAGTTGCGCGGATTTTTTTATGCGTTCAATTTTTTGAATTTGATGAATGCTCAAATCCGATTTTACGCTTTGAACAATTCCTTGAATTTTCCGAGCAATTCTTCGGTTTGGATTGCGCCGTCGATGTCGGTGAGTTTGCCTTTGTCGCGATAGTACGCGATGAGCGGCTCGGTTTGTTCGCGGTAAACTTCCATTCGATGCATGATCGATTCGGACTTGTCGTCATCGCGCTGGTAGAGTTCGCCGCCGCATTCGTCGCAAACGCCTTCGGTTTTCGGCGGCTTTGTGAGAATGTTGAAATTCGCTCCGCATTTTTTGCAAACTCGGCGCGTGCTCAAGCGATTGATTACGACATCTTCGTCAATCACGAAATTCACGCAAACGACATCGGGGCAGAATTCTGCGAGCGCGTCCGCCTGCGGAATCGTTCTTGGGAATCCGTCGAGAATGAAGCCGTTTTTGCAGTCGGCTTCCGCCAAGCGTTCTTTGACGAGCGCGCAAGTGATGTCGTCGCTTACAAGTCCGCCGCCGTCGATGATTGCCTTGACTTTTTTGCCAAGTTCGGTTTGGTTTTTAATCGCGGCGCGGAAAATGTCGCCCGTGGAAATGTGGGGAATCTTGTAATCCTGCGCAACTTTTACTGCGAGCGAGCCTTTTCCCGCTCCCGGCGGTCCGAGAAAAATAAAATTCATTTTTAAACTCCTATAAAAAGTCAAGAAGAAAATTTAAATTTTCTTCTCCTATGAAAAAATATTCTATCATTTATTGTATCACATTTTTGAAATTTGTAAAGCATTTTTTTTGCAGTAATATCAACAAGCGAAAAACTTGCGATGCAGAACGAGAATTTTCGCTAGCTCGAATTTCGCACGAATCACACGCCGAGTTCTGAAATTGTATCTTCTATCATTTTTGTCATTTTCATTGTGAGACGCTTTTTCAGGGCGGAAAGTTCCTGCCGTGAAACGACCGCGCCTTCTGTTTCGTAAGCGATAAAAAGCGACGATACAGAAACATCGAAAAGCTCGCCAAGGCTTTCTATCAGTTCCAGCGACATTCCTCTTTGACCTGACTCAATCATTGTTAAAAACGGAGCCGTAATGCCGAGGCTGTCTGCGACATACGCTTGTGTCCAGCCGCGTTCTCGGCGAAGCCTTCTGATGTTATCTCCCACAATCGCCTTGATTTTTCCCATATCATTATTATAACTTTGAGTTACTATTGACTTTAACTTTGTGTTATGTTAATATAACACAAAGTTATTATTTTGTAACTACATAAATCGACGCGCAAGGGAAGTTCCAAGATGGCGTTTTGGGATAAAGTCGAAATTTACAGGCAGCAAAAAAATCTCACATACCGCGCCATCGCAAAGACGATTGGCAAGGCGGAAACGACCGTATCGTCAATGCGCCAGTTCGGGACAGAACCGCGTATAAGTGACGGCATAAAGATAGCGGACGCGCTTGGCGTGGATATTCGGGATTTGGCGGAATGATGTGCCATAGGGCAGCGCGAATATTCTAGAAAAATTTGTTTGGCGAAAAAATGGCAGTTTACGAAAAAATATAGTTTTTATGGAACAAGCGCAAAAATCTCCTAGTCCTGCGAAAAAATTGTATTGCCTCTGGATTAAAACTGGTTTTGAAGAAGATTTCATAAAAGAAATTCAGCCTGCGCTCGATTCTGATTTTTGCGAAAATAAATGTTCGGGAAAACTGATTTTTTTGGGAAAGCAGATGCGCCTGAAAAGCGGCAAAGAATATACTGACCCGCTTTTTCCGGGCTATGTTTTTTTCGAAGCCGCCCGCGCCGAAGATTTTGCGGTTTTGCAAAAAGGCAAAGGCTTTATAAAAATGCTTCCTCAAAATGCCGTCCCGCAGCCTTTGTGCGAAAAAGACGCGGAGCTCGTCTATTCATTTTTGAAATACGGCGATGTCATTCCGATTGTCCGCGTGCAGTTCAACGTAAATGACCGAATCGAAATTTTGGACGGACCTTTGAAAGGCAAAGAAGCCTCGATCGTCGCCGTGAATCGCAGAAACAATCGCGTGAATTTCGAAGTTCGCCTGATGAACGGAATGCACATTTTGGGCCTGACCTATGAAATCGTAAAAAAATGCGAAGAGTGAGAAAAAATGGGGATGGGGAGTTTTTTGAAGCCCCTTGCGGTAGCGAAACGGTGCAGAAGCTAACCCCAGCGGTAGCGAAAATTTTTGTTCCGCACGGTGGAACATTTTGTTTCACGCAATGAAACATTCTGTTTCGCACTGAAAAACACTTTGTTTCGTACTTTGGAACATAGTGTTTTGTGCAGGGATACACGAGGATTCCTCTTCGTGATATTTTTTCTAACAATGACGAATATATATCGAATTGTTGATATTGCATTCAGAACATATTGACAAACGCGCGAATGTGAGATAAAATTAAATTAGATTGCTGAAATTGCGCGATTTTTTACTACACGCGCCAAATTGCCGACATTGAATGTCGGGCGTTTAAAATTGTCGCCAAAATGGTGCGACAATTTTAACTTCGAGTTTTATTCGAAAACTTGTCCATTTACTGCCGTTTCTCGCTTTGCTGCGAAACGGCGTTTTCAGCAATGAAGAAAGTTGACACTTTCTTCATTGCTGAAAATTAATGAGCGTTTTTAAGGAAGCCATCGTTCGGCTCGGAGCTTGGTTCAAGCACGAATACCAAATGGCGGACAAAATCCTCTCATGCGGTGGCTGAAATAATGTATGGCCGCCAATGGAGAAGGTGTGTTTAAAAACGCGCGTTTGGAATTATAATCAGATTTAATTACAAGTTCTCTTTCGAAAAATTTATTTATTATGCTGCGATATTGCGATTTTTCACTTTGTTGCAAAAAGTCGCATACTTTGGTTTGTACAGCATACTAAAAACATGGTTACAAGTTTTTAGTTTTCTTTTACGAAAAAGCCGCAATGCTTTTAACAAGCTTAAGACCATTGCAATTTTTTTCATTGTAAAAAAATAAGATATGCTTGCATTGACGGCTGGTTAAACGTTGTCAGTTGTAGTTTCTAGTTTCTTTTAGAAAGTCGCTCACTTATTTGTCTGCGTCGCAACATATTGCTTAACGTAGGCGAAATTAAATTCTTCGAAAACAGATGTTTTCTGTGGACTTGATTTTTAATCAAAATAAATAAAAAAACTTGAGCCTGTCCGCTTGTTTAAAATAAACGAACAAAGGAAAAATAATGAAATACGCATTAATCGGTTGTGGACGTATAGCAACAAATCATGTCAAGGCTGTCTTAAATAATGGTCTTGAATTTGTGGCGGCCTGTGACATTGATGCCAGTGCCATTGAAAGCCTGCTCGCAAAGCATGATTTGCAGAACGACAGTTCGATTGCCCGGTATACGGATTATAAGAAGATGATAGAAGCGCATTCCGAGCTTGAGTTGGTTGCCATTGCCACATCTTCCGGCATTCATGCCGAAATCGCCTTGTACTGCATTGATCACGGAATCAATGTGATTATCGAAAAGCCTATAGCAATGAGCATTGCCGATGCCGAGGAGATAATAAAAAGAAGCGAAAAAATGGGCGTAAAAGTCTGCGCCTGTCATCAGAATCGTTTTAACATCGCTGTCCAGAAAACCCGCAAGGCAATCGAAAGCGGACGTTTCGGGAAACTTTCGCATGGGTCAATTCACGTGCGGTGGAATCGAAATAAAGATTATTACACGCAGGCTCCGTGGCGTGGGACATGGGCAGAAGACGGCGGATGCCTTATGAACCAGTGCATACACGGAATCGATTTGCTCCGTTGGATGCTGGGAGACGAAGTTGCCACTGTGTATGGGGTGACGCGCCGACAGCAGCATGATTATTTGGAAGCGGAAGATGTCGGTATGGCTGTCGTGACTTTTAAAAACGGTGCTGTTGCCACGATTGAAGGAACGACCAACGTTTTTCCGCGCAACCTTGAAGAGACTCTGTATCTGTTTGGCGAAAAAGGAACGGTAAAAATCGGCGGCAAGTCTACGAACAATCTTGATGTATGGGATTTTGCGGACGAGACCGAAGCGGACGCTGCGAACAAAGGTTTGGAAGAGCAGACAAGCAATGTTTACGGAAACGGACATACAAGCCTGTATGCGGATATGATTGACGCAATTAAAACGAACAGAACGCCGTATGTGGACGTAACCGCGGGACGGAACGCACTGGAACTGGTGCTCGCCGTATACAAAAGCATGAAAACAGGACTGCCGGTGCAGCTTCCGCTCACGGATTTTGCGAGCATTGACATGAAAGGAACATTTGGCAATGGCAGCGAATAACTATTTTGTCCATCCGTCTTCAGTGATAGACGACGGCGCAAAGATTGGTACTGGCACGAAAATATGGCATTTCTGCCATATACAGTCAGGTGCTGAAATCGGAGAAAACTGTTCGCTTGGGCAGAATGTCAATGTCTCTCACAATGTGAGAATTGGCAACGGCGTAAAAATCCAGAACAACGTGTCTGTGTATGAAGGCGTGGAACTTGAAGACTATGTTTTCTGCGGACCGTCCTGTGTGTTTACTAATGATGTAACGCCGCGCGCTCGTTATCCAAAAGGGCAGGCGGGGTATAAAAAAACTATCGTAAAACATGATGCTTCAATTGGAGCGAACGCGACAATCGTCTGTGGGCATACCGTCGGAGAATATGCGCTTATTGCGGCGGGCGCAGTCGTTACCAAAGACGTTCCTGCGTATGCGCTTATGGCTGGAATTCCTGCCAAGAGAACCGGCTGGGTTTGCGTGTGCGGGGCCGTCTTGAACGAAGAAATGGCTTGTGCTTGTAGGCGAAAATTCAAAGCGATTTCGGCAGAAAAAATCGAGGAAATACAGCAAGATGGAATTTAGGGATTTAAAAAAGCAGTATCAGGTTTTAAAAAGCGAGATTGACGCAAACGTGCAGTCTGTGTTCGCTGCTTCCCATTATATTTCAGGAGCAGAAGTTGCGGAATTAGAAAAACGGCTTGCGGATTATGTTGGCGTAAAGCACTGCATTACCTGCGCCAACGGAACGGACGCGCTGACGCTTGCTTTGAAAGCGTGGGGAATTGGAAAAGGGGATGTCGTGTTCGTTCCCGACTTCACGTTTTTTTCGAGCGGCGAATGTCCTGCGGGCGAGGGTGCGACCTGTGTTTTTGTGGATGTCGATGAACGTACCTATAATATCGACCCGAAAAGACTTGAAGAAGCCATTTTGAGAGTGTGGCAGGAAGGAATCTATACGCCGAAAGTCGTGGTGGCGGTAGATCTTTTCGGGCTTACTGCCGACTATGACGCAATCAGGCCGATTTGCGAAAAATACGAACTGCTTCTGTTGGAAGACGGTGCGCAGGGCTTCGGCGGTGCTTTGAACGGCAGGCGGGCTTGTTCGTTCGGTGATATTTCCACGACAAGTTTCTTTCCCGCAAAGCCGCTCGGATGTTACGGAGACGGCGGTGCGGTCTTTACCGACAACGATGCGTGGGCAGCCCTCATCAGGAGTTATGCCGTTCATGGGAAATCCGGCGACGATAAGTACAATAACGTCCGGCTCGGTCTGAACAGCCGCCTTGACACCGTTCAGGCGGCAATCCTGCACGTTAAGCTCAATGCATTCGAAGAATATGAAGTCGCGGACATAAACAAAGCCGCAGCATTCTATTATGAAGAATTCGGTCGGGCAGGACTGGCGGAAAGGCTTGTTCTGCCCAAAGTGCCAGATGGTTTTACGAGCAGCTGGGCACAGTATACCGTGCAGCTTCCTGCGGGAACAGACAGGACCGCGCTTCAAAAACACCTGAAATCGGAAGACATTCCTTCCATGGTCTACTACATGAAACCGATGCACGCACAAGGCGCTTTTGCCGGGACAGACAGCGCTATAGCGGACTGCCCTGTTACGGAGCGGCTTTGCAAATCGGTCTTGAGCCTTCCGCTCCATCCGTATATGACGGAACAGGATATTAAGTCTGTCGTCAAGGCGATAAAAACAGGGCTGTAAAAATACTGGCGGTTAAAAAACAACGCTCTTTCGGTTGCCGGTTCTAAACATTCCGCAACCTGCAAAATAAAACATATTTCTGTCTCATCTTCAAAATAATTCTGGGAGAACACGTATGGAATTCAACACGATTTATTCCGGTCTTATCGGAGGCAAGGAAAAGCTTGCGCTCGTAGGACTTGGCTATGTGGGCATGCCTATTGCCGTGGAATTTGCAAAACATATTCCCGTCATCGGCTTTGACATAAACGAAAAGCGCATTGCCGAATACAAAAGCGGCATTGATTCGACGAATGAAATCGGAGCAGCGATAAAGGATACGACGGTCGATTTTACGAGCGATCCGAAACGCCTGAGCGAGGCAAAGTTCATCATTATTGCCGTTCCGACCCCCGTGAACGATGACACGACACCTGACCTGCGGCCGGTGGAAGGTTCGTCGCAGATTGTCGGTCAGAACATAAAGCCGGGAACTATCGTCGTGTTTGAATCGACGGTGTATCCGGGCGTGACGGAAGACGTGTGCGTTCCTATCATTGAGCGGGAATCGGGGTTGAAATGCGGAACGGACTGGAAAATCGCCTATTCTCCCGAACGCATAAATCCGGGCGACAGGATTCACACGCTTACGAGCATAAAGAAAATTGTTTCGGGCATGGACGACGAGACCTGCGCGGAAGTAAAGAAAGTGTACGACATCGTAATCAAGGCAGGAACCTATCCTGTTTCCACCATCAAAACAGCGGAAGCCGTGAAAGTCGTGGAGAACAGCCAGCGCGATATAAACATTGCGTTCGTCAATGAAGTCGCGATGATCTGCGACAAGATGGGAATCGATACGGACGAAGTGATTGCCGGAATGAATACGAAATGGAATGCGCTGGGCTTCAAGCCGGGACTGGTAGGCGGACACTGCATCGGCGTTGATCCGTACTATCTCACGAACGCGGCGGAAAAACTCGGCTATCACAGCCAGATTATCCTGAACGGGCGCAAAGTCAATGACGGTATGGGCGGATTTGTGGCGGACTGTGCGATAAAGCAGATGATAGAGGCCGGCAAAGCTCCCAAAAAAGCGGTCGTCGTCATTTTGGGAATAACGTTCAAGGAAAACTGCCCCGACACGCGGAACAGCAAGGTCGTGGATATTATCAGCCGCCTGAAAGAATATGAAATTAATCCTATTGTGACGGATTCGTGGGCGGATGCGGCAGTCGCTCATCACGAATACGGAGTGGATTTGGTCGGTTTTGAGAGTCTGCCGAAGGCAGACTGTGTAATTGTGGCGGTCGGTCATAATCAGTTCCGCTCGATGAACATGGCGCAGCTGAAAGGACTGTTCAAGAACGATTTGCCCGACAGCGAAAAAGTATTCATCGACGTGAAGAGCCTGTACCGCAAGGACGAGCTTGACGCAAGCGGAATGAGGTACTGGAGATTGTAGAAAAATTATATGGCTATAAGAAAATGAAATTCTTATTAGCCTAAATTTTTTGTATTTTAGAGGTATGTCAGTATGTCTAATAAAGGTTGCTATTTTTGTAATAGTTCCGCTACGGTTGAGAAATTTTCGTCTGAAATAGTACTTTATAAGTGTCCGTTATGTGGGAAATATTTTATAGACACTTTCAAAGTATATGAACTTCCGATTTCAAAATGGCGAAAAAACCTTACAAGTTTTTTGTTTTACAATAAATTACCCAAAAATACATACTACTTTATTGGTGAAGAGAAGAATGCAGAAGTTTTTGAGAAACTTGAGAGTGAAAGTTATAAAATTGTAAAAGTTTCAGATGAATTACTGAAAGACTATATGAATCTATCGTTTTCTGAACAAATGGATAAATTTCTTGTCTATTTGGCAGATAAATGTGAACGTGCTGGAATTGGTAAAGACTTTTATGTGAGAGAAATATATTCCGCAGCGTTTGTTCAGTATTATGATAAAAATGGAAATGACTATTCTAATGATGAACAAAGCCGACAATACAGTTCAATTAAGGATTATCTTGAAAAACAAAAACAGTATGTTAAGTTCACTCATTCATTTTCATATGAGAAAGAAAACAAAATAAATCTCTCTCTAACTCCAACAGCATTTGAATATTTAGATGAGCTTAAAAAGAACGAGGCAAAAACAATTTCAATGAATTCTAATAATATGCAATCTTCAAAGAACAAAAAGATAGATAAAAATAAAGTATTTATAGTATATGGGCATGATGAGGATTTGTGTTCAAAAGTGGAAAAGTTTATAGAAACACTTGGTCTTACCCCTGTAATATTATCTGATAAGCCAAATCAGGGAATGACTATTATAGAAAAGCTGCACGCAAATTCAGATGTTGGTTTCGCAATTGTTTTGTATACTCCAGATGACAGTGTAAAAAATGGAGATGAAACTTACAAACAGCCAAGACCAAATGTAATTTTTGAGTATGGTTACTTTATGGGATTGTTAGGTAGGGAGAAAATTGCTCTTTTTGTAAAAGGTGAGGTAGAAGGACATACTGATATAGATGGAACAGGTTATATAAAAGTTCTTGATGATGACGGCTGGAAATTGAAGTTGATACAAGAGCTACAGGCTGCCAGTTATGATATTGATTTGAATAAATTGAAAAATGCTTAATAATATTTATGAAGGTTTCCAAGCATCCTTTTATAAAGAATGTTCTTACTCTTATGAGTGGAACGGCCTTTGCTCAATTATTATCAATTCTCGCTTATCCTTTTCTTTCTCGTATTTTTACTCCTGAAGATTTTGCATTACAAGCTTCTTTTATTTCTGTAACTTCTTTATGTCTTGTTTTTTGTTCTGGAAAAGTTGAACAAGCAATTCTGTTGCCTAAAGAAGATAACGAAGCAAGAGATATTCTAAAACTAAGTATAGGACTTTGTTTTATAACCTGTTTGTTTTTACCTTTAATCATTATAGCAAGTCAATTTAGTAATGCTTTTAGAGAACTTGTTACAAATAAGTTAATTATTATAGCAATTGTTTTTGTTTTTTGTTCTGGTATTTGTGAAATATTAAGAGTATTTTTTTTGCGACAAAAACAGTTTAAAGCTATTAGTTCAAGAACAGCTCTTATTTCAATTATAACAGTTTCTCTTAATCTTATTTGTGGTTATTCAATATATAGCCATAAAATACTAATTACATCTACAACAATAGCACAAGTTGTAGCATTGGTATTATTTATTGTTTTATTTATTAAATATAATGGAAGAGATAAACAAACTTTTAATTTTCAAAAAATAGCATATACTTTGAAAAAATACTGGCAATTTCCAGTTTTTATGATGCCAGGACAAATCTTTAATGTTTTTACTGGAAATATTCCGATTCTTTTATTATCTAATTATTATACCATGAATGATATTGGACAATATGCATTCGTTAATAAAATTGTAAATATTCCGTTTACAATTTTTGTTAGTGCCTTAACACAAGTGTTTCTTCAGAAATTTATTAACACTTCAAAAACTCAGAGATTAGAACTATATGTAAGAACTTCTTTTATTCTCTTTGCAATTATTATAATACCAGCAATTATTTGTGTTATAATTGCACCTTCATTTTTCCGAGTAGTTTTTGGTGAAATCTGGGAACCTGCCGCTTATATTGCAAGGGTTATGACTCCTATGTTAGTTATAAGATTTGCATTAACACCTTTAGAAGGTGCTGTAACAACAGTTCAAAATAAACTGTGGGTAGGTTTTGCTATGCAATTTTTTAGATTTTTATGTGTTATAATTGCAGTATTTTTTTCAATAAAGTTAGAATTATCATTTAATTATGCAATTTTTATTTATTCAATGGGGTTAGTCCTTTTTTATGTTGCCTATTATCTTTGGGAAATAATTTTGCTAAAAAAATAAAAATCAATTGAACTATGAGTTTAGAATTAACATGTGTTGTTTATGACAAATGTTATTCCAATTTTAATGGAGAGCTTGTTTTGCTTTTTCATAATCCAATTTGGTCGGATGAAAATTTATTAACATATATAGCTTCAAAAAATAATACGAAAGAATAGATTTGGAAAATATTATGCACATACTAACAGTAATAGGTGCACGTCCGCAGTTTGTTAAAGCGGCGGTGCTGAGTCGCTACCTGCGTGACAATCCTTCGCTTGGGATAAAGGAAATGCTTGTCCATACGGGGCAGCATTATGACGCAAATATGAGCGATGTGTTCTTTAAGGAAATGGACATTCCGCATCCCGATGTGAATCTTCATTTGGGCAGCGGAACTCACGGAAAGATGACCGGCGCGATGCTTGAGGGCATTGAGTCTCTTCTGTTGGAAAAAAAGCCCGACGCGCTGCTTGTGTACGGAGACACGAACTCCACGCTTGCCGGTGCGCTTGCTGCAAGCAAGCTGCTTGTTCCCGTTATACACGTCGAGGCCGGATTGCGTTCCTTTATGATGGCAATGCCCGAAGAACAGAATCGCCGCCTTACCGATCATCTGTCCACGTTCCTTTTCTGCCCGACAAAAACTGCGGTAAAAAATCTTGAGGCGGAAGGAATAATAGACTGTGACAAAGGGCAAAAACCGACCTCCGACAAAAAGCGTGTGCGTATGACCGGCGACATTATGTACGAGGCAAGCCTGTATTATCGGGCGCACAACAATGTAAAAATTGACGATAAGGATTTTATCCTGCTTACAATCCACCGGCAGGAAAACACGGATAATATCGGACGGCTTTCTTCAATCGTAAAGGCGATCAACGCGCTTTCTGACGAACGGTTCATTTTTCCAGTTCATCCCCGCACAAGAAAAATTCTTGCACTGAATAACCTTTCGTTTGGAAGTCATGTGAAATTGATTGACCCGATCGGTTATTTTGAAATGATTGCCTATGAGGAAAACTGCAAGTGCGTCCTGACCGACAGCGGCGGAGTGCAGAAAGAAGCGTTCTTTTTTGAAAAACCGTGCGTCACTATGCGCGACTCGACCGAATGGGTGGAACTTGTGGAGAGCGGATGGAACACATTGACCGGGGCGGACGAACAGAAGATTATAAAATCAGTAAGAGATGTGAAGCGACCATTGGTTGTTCCAACGTTGTATGGAAAAGGTAATTGTGCAGATCAAATCTGTAAGATTTTAATGAAATAAACAAAGGTTAGGAAATTTTAATGAAGGGATTATATATATATTTTGATTATACAGTAAAAAACGGAACATTTGTCGGTGTATTAAAAAAAGTATTTACACAACATAAACTTTTCAATGACATATTAGATGAAGGATGTGAATTACAAAATCTTCCGCTTAAAATCAGTAAAAACAAGGTTATTCTTTTTCTATCATATTTATTTTCATCTAAGACATTTGATTTTACTTCTCTTCAAAATAAGAAATATGATTGTGTATATATAAGACGTATTGCTCCTAACAGTAAATCTGTAATTGCTCTTTTACGTCTATTAAAATCAAATAATCCAAATTGCAAAATAGTATATGAGTTGCCAACATATCCGTATGATTTTGAGCATAAAACATTTATAAGTAAAATGCAGCTTCTTATTGATCGTAAATACAGAAAACAATTGCATCGTTATGTAGATAGAATTGCGACTCTTACAGATGATACAGAAATATTTGGCTGTAAAACATTGAAAATTACGAACGGTGTAGATTGTAAATCAATACCAGTATGTAAAAAAGAGAATTATAATCATGAAAAAATAAACCTTATTGCTGTAGCACAATTTGCTTTTTGGCACGGATATGAAAGAGTTATTGAAGGTTTGCATAACTATGGAAAAAAAGATGTTTTATTGCATCTTGTCGGGAATGGAAATGAGCTAGAAAAATACAAAAAACTAGTAGCAGAATATGGACTTGAAGAACAGGTGATTTTCTATGGCGCACTTTCAGGAGATGAACTTACTAGAGTTTTTGATACCGCAGATATAGCGTTGTGCTCTCTTGCCTGCCATAAAATATATATATATATAGCGTCAGAGCTGAAAAGTCGTGAGTATTTGTGCAGAGGGCTTCCTGTCGTTACTTCGACAAGAATTGATATTATTCCAGATAATTTTGAATATAGTTTAAGGGTACCGGAAGATGATTCTGCGATTGATATGCAGAAAATTGCAGATTTTGCAAATTCATTATATAGCACGAAATCAAGGAAAGAAATAACAAAAAAAATCAGATTATATGCAGAAGAAAATTGTGGAATGGAAAGTGCGATGAAAAATGTTATGGATTATTATAATATATGATTTTATTTTTACTATATATAGTACCAATATTTTTCTTTATATATTATAGGAATGCTGGCTCTTTAAAACTTGGGCAATTAAATCCAATATCAATAATATTATATTATTATTGGATTTTAGTTTCTTTTATAGGGGCAATCTTTATTTTTTATGGTTTTGGTAATAATCCCGTACTAAGAATTTCCTCTGATAGAATAAAAACATTAGGAGTTTTTATTGTTTTATATGTAATGTTTGCTTTTATAATAGGAGTTTCTTTTAGTAGATATATAAATGGTGTTAGAAATGTAAAAAAACTATTTACATCTTTTTTAAAAGAACCAATAAATAATATTTCAATAAACGATTCCTATATATTGTTTACGTTTGATTGTTTTTTACTAATATTGGTCTTTTCTGCTGTTTATGTAACTTATGTTACAGGATATATACCACAATTGAAATTAACATCAACAGCAGATTATGCGGCTGTTCTTTTATTCCGTGTAGAATCTTCAAGAAGTTTTAATGGAATTGTTTATATAAAAACAATTCTGTTTGAGCAGATGATACCCCTATTTTGTATGTTTTATTTTGCATTTTATTGTAAATTAAAAACAAAAAAAGTTTTTAGAAGATTTTTATTTTCATTAGCTTTAGCAATTTATTCTTTAACTTTTTCCTTAGCGAAGTCTCCTCTAGTTGTTTTTGTTATTTCGTTATTTATAGAATATATTTATATAAAAGGTGGAGTTAAGTTAAAAACTTTTTTTCGTTTAATTGCGTTTGCTTTTGTTTTACTTGTTTTAATATTCTTTATATTAACAAAAGATTCTTTGTCTAGTGTTTTTACATATTTGATAAACAGAATTTTTATTGATCAAATTTCGGGTATGTATTTAATGTTTGATATGTTTCCTCGGCAACATGATTATTTAGGAATTTCTAGTTTATCACACTTCTTGTCTTCTAGTTTTAATATAACTTATTCAGAACCTGCAACTAGAATAGCTATGGAGAGGGCATTTCCTGCAGCAACTGCTCGCGGAGAAATGAATTTGTTAAGCACTTTATTTATTGGAGAAGCTTGGGCAAATTTTGGTTTTTTAGGATTGATTTTTTCGCCTATATATATAGGGTTTTTATTTGGAATGGTTTATTATTACATAATTTCTCATAAGAAAAACATTTTCACAATTGTTTTTCTTGCAAACATTTCATTTGGTCTTAATTTAACTTCACAGTTTAATTCTTATATTTATAATATGCTTTTTATATTAAAGTGGCTTATAATATTGTTTCTTTATGTTGTGGCATACATTTTTAGTTTTGTTAAAAAATGATATCTAGGAAATTCAATAATAGTACAATCTTAAACATCTAGCTTTCATCAAATTCCTTTATATGCTGTGGCATATTTTACTTTCTTTATCGGTCTATATTAATGAATATTATCGTTGTCATTGTAACCTACAATCCAAATATTTCTCAGTTGAAGGCGTGCGTTGCGTCTCTTTTGCCGCAGGTCGAAAAAATCATCATCGTGAAGAACAGTGACGAGCGGCTCGATGCTGCCGATTTTCAAAACGAAAAAATTGTGCAGGTGCAGCTCGACGGGAACTACGGCATAGCCTATGCGCAGAATAAAGGTGTCGAAAAAGCAAAAGAACTCAATGCTGAACTTTTATTGTTTTCTGACCAAGATACTATTTATCCTAACAATTTTTCAGTTTCAATAAAGGAAAAAATTAAAGAATATCCTTCGAAAATAATTTATGCACCTGTTTTTTATAATATTACTAAGCAACAAATTGAACCATTGTCAATTAATATGAATGAAATTTCCATACCAAAAGATGAGAAGTATATTTCTGTTTTCCACGCAATTTCATCTGGTACAGTTATCTTTTTTAAAGATTTTGAAGAAATTGGAAATTATAATGAGGATTTATTTATTGATTATGTTGATTTTGAATGGTGTTGGAAAGCACGTTCAAAAGGATATAAAATTTTTTGTTTTCCAGATATAAAAATAGACCAAAATCTTGGGGAAAATTATAAAATCATTTTTGGGAAAAAAATAACAATTCGTTCAAATTTTAGATATTATTATATGATAAGGAATGGTTTAATTTTATCTAAAATTTCTAAATATTTAACCTATAGAGAGAAAAAACAATTGAGAAAAAGAAGTATAATAATGGTAATTGGAATTCTTATTTTGAATTGCCATATATTAAATAATATGAAAACTATTATAAAAGCTTTCGTGGATTATAAGCGATACATAAAAATAAATTATAATAATTAAAAATTGATTATATTCTGTAGTTTTGAGTATTTTTATCGACTTTTGTAATACTGTCGGGATTTCTACTGTCTGCATAAAGCAAATTGTTTCTGAATTTAGCGGCATATCCTTATTTGCAGGATATAAATTAGGCTCTTGACTAGATAAAAAACAAAATTCCCTAGTCAAAATAAGCCTTCCTGTACAACCTCTTGAGCAGCGGGAGCAAGTCCTCGCGCCTGTGGTTGTACCGCCACTCGCACTCCTTCAAGTGTAGCACAAAAGCGGCGGAACTGCAACCGTTGAACTTCGCGAGCCGCCTCTTCGCGAAGCTCCAGAAGTTCTCGATTCCGTTGACATGGCTCTTTCCACGCGCGAACTCGTTCTCGCTGTGGCATTCGCAACGAAGTTTCTAGCGAGACGCGGTAGTGCTCGTAGCCGTTGAGCACGAGGCCGTCATAGGCCTTCCAGCCGTCCGTGTAAATCGTGGAACTTTCAAGGATTAGACCCTTTATGACCGGCATGAGCGACTCCCTCGAGCAGTCGGGCACGACCGTCACGAACACCTTCTCTCCGCGCTTGAGCAGCCCGAACACGGGCGTCTTGCCGGCAGCCCCTCGCCCGCGCTTCCCCCGCACGCGCCTCGCGCCGAAGTACGACTCGTCCAGTTCGTACTCGCCGACCTCGCGCCCCGCCTCGCGGATGCTCTCGCTGAGGATCGCCCTGCGAAGCGGGTTGTGGTAGCGGTTGACGGTGTTCCTGTTCACCCCGCAGATTTCCGCCGCCTGCGTCGCCGTCAGGTCGTTCTTGAAGCACAGAAAAATCCTGTTCCTTTTCTGTGCCGTAACTCTTTGTTTTATCACTAGTTACATCCTATTTGGATTGAGTTAACTAGTCAAGAGCCTAAATTATTATTGAATTTTTCCTCTTATAAATCCTATAATGCATGTGTTAAAGTGACTACATGGTCATTATCATTTTTCATATTGATAATGGTCTTTTTCGTTGAATTCAAGAGAGTTCGGTGGGAAAAATGTATCTGTCAATCAAAGCCTTGCAGAGACAAGTTTCTTCACTCGCCGCGGTTTTTTGTAAGGTGTGATTTTAATGTTCTATAGCAGAAGTTTTTTCCTGTCTTCTTCTGTTTTTGCGAAGGAAATTAAAAAAATTGACAATAATCTATAATAGAGAGTATATTAAAAAATATGAGGTAATATTATGGAAAACAGAATAAATGAACTAATTTTTGAAATATTGAAAATTAAAACTTACACAAGGAATGAAACAAAAACTTTTAAGAAACTAAAACATAATAATCAATTAGTTACAACGTTTAAATCAAATTTTGAATCATTAGTTCGATTAATGGGTTCCTATTACAATGATTGTTACGATATTCAAGGTGTAAATGATGATGGAGTTGATGTTTTATTAAAGTATCGTAGTGAAGACGATGAACATAAAGTAGGTTTTCAAATTAAATCTTATGATGATATACAAGACAAAAACTGGCATAAAACATTAAAATCACAGTTGTTTGAAGCTCAAGGTATATGGCAATTAGATGATTTATATGTTGTTTTCTGTACTGATGCTATAGAACATGAAAACAAATTAAGAAACTCAATTTGTGAAATTCAAAAATATTCTGCAGGTAAAATTCATGTCATAGAACCCGAAGAGGCTTTAACATTTTACAATTTTAATTCAATTGATATTATCTCAATTATATATAAATTCTACCACAAATTTGATTCTCAATTAGAAAAGGCAAAAAAATGTCTTAAATGGCTATCGAATAAAGAAAAAGAAATATTAATTCATATTATTGTTTATCAGTTCCTTAATAATGAATCTATCTATTTACAAGATTTAGACGATATTCCAGATTCCATGGATATTTGTTCATTCTCTGATTCTTCATTATATAATTATGATGATGATACTAATTCTATTTCCTATTGTTATGAGAATAATTGGGATTTGACAAATTTTGTCATAGAAATAAAAGCAAATTTTAATCTTACTGATTTGCAAATTGAGGATTTTTTGCGAAAGATTCTTTTATAAGAAAAATAATGGTTAAATAAAACTCCTTAGGATTTCTAACGAAACTTTATAAGTGTTAGCGTTAGGATATTTTAAGAAGTTAAAGTCTCCTAACACTAACAAAATTTTTCACAATTCAAAAACTGGATTAATATTAATAAAAAGAATTGCATTTGTGTGTAATTGTTTGCCATGAATATAATTTTTTCCTAGGTATTCATATTTTCAGCAATTGTAATATAATCAGAAATATTGTTAATAGTTTTGATTATATTTTTTTATGTCTTCCAATTATTGATTACGTGGATTTTGAATTGTGCTAGTATGCGCGTTTTTTCGGCAGAAAGATAACAGTCCGTTCTGATTTTCGGTACTATTATATGTTGCGCACGGGATTTATTTGGGGAAGAACTGTGCTTTTATTTCAAAGGAAGAAAGAAAAATTCTTTAAAAACGAACATTCCTGTTTGCGCTCGGTATCATTGCAATCGCACCGAAAAAAATCAAGGCAATATGGCTTGTAAACAGGGCATTTTCTGACGGAAGAAAAATGAGAGGCAAAAAGTGAATATTTTGGTGTACACATGGTGATTTTCAAAATATATAAGGAAGCGAGTTTTCTTAATTCTATCTCAAAGGAGCATCGCTATGAAGCATGTCGCCATTATCGGTACGGTGGGCGTTCCCGCCTGTTACGGCGGGTTCGAGTCGCTTGTTGACAACCTGCTGGACTATACCCCGCAGGACGTGGAATACACGGTATTCTGCTCGGCGAAAAAATATGCGGATCGGCTGCCGTCCTACAAGGGCGCGCGCCTCGTCTACCTTGACCGCGACGCGAACGGCGCGCAGAGCATCCTCTATGACTTCGAGGGCATGAGGCGTTCGCTCGGCGCGGACGTGATGCTGATCCTGGGCGTGTCGGGCTGCCTGTTTTTGCCGTACATCAGGCGGCGGTTTGCGGGAAAAATCATCACGAACATCGACGGGCTTGAGTGGAAGCGCGCGAAGTGGAAGTGGCACGCCCGGCTGCTCCTGAAATGCAGCGAGCGGATGGCGGTGAAGTATTCCGACGTCATCATTGGCGACAACAAGGGAATCACGGACTACGTTGCCTCCTCGTACAAAATTGCGAGTGCGCAGCGCGTCGAGCTGATTGCCTACGGCGGCGACCATGCCCGCGCGGTGCGCGATGATTCGCTTTTTGAGAAGTATCCGTTCTGCCGCGAGCCGTATGCCGTCACCGTCTGCCGCATCGAGCCTGAGAACAACGTGCATGTCATTTTGGAGGCGTTCTCGCGCATGGGCGGCATGCGGCTTGTCGTCGTCGGCAACTGGCAGAAATCGGCTTACGGGAAAGAGCTGAAAGAGCAGTACGCGGAATGCCCGAACATCCGCCTGCTCGACCCGATCTATGAGCCGCACGAAATAAACTGGCTGCGATCGAACGCCGCCGTGTACGTCCACGGGCATTCTGCGGGCGGCACGAACCCGTCGCTCGTGGAGGCGATGTGCCTTGCGCTGCCGGTGCTCGCGTTCGACTGCGTGTACAACCGCGCCACCACGGAGGACAGCGCGCTCTACTGGAAGTCGGCGGATGATATCGTCTCGCTCGTGGAGGGGAACGCGGGACGCTTCGCGTACGTAGCGCAGGATATGGCAGAAATCGCGAGCCGTCGCTACCGTTGGGAGGCCGTCGCGCGGCAGTACAATGCGCTGTGGTGAGCGGACAGGACGCTACAGCTGCCTTTTGCCTGATTCGGTGAGGATGAGATGCGCTGTCCGAGTACGGGTTCGTGGACAACAAAAACACCTGTAAAATCTTAGAATTTCCATTGTTAATTACTACCCATTCGTGAGCAACGTTGTCTAACTTTCGTTACTGCTATTGCCCATCTCCCGTGACTAAAGGCCTGCACATCGCGTTACCTAGTTGCTCTTGACATCGTGTTGCGACAAAATTGTCTCCTCCAAAAAAACAAGACGGCAGGATGTAGATCCTGCGGGGAGAAGCCGCGTGCGCCGTTTTTGGCGTACGCGGCTTTTTTTTCTGCCCGCCGCCGGGATTTTAAATATGATATATACCTTAGCGGCGTAATGTATATACTTTAAGGGTGCTAAGGTATATACATTACGCCCGTAACATATATACCTTACGGAATTATCATATATATGATAATTTGATACGCCAAGCACGGGCGAAAAAAGGGCCGGCTCATTACAGAGCCGGCCCGCTGCTGTTCGGCGGTGGCGGTTATTCGCCGCCTGCCGCTGTGGTTTCCCGCGTCTTGAGCAGCTCCATTGCCCTGCGTTCGGCAGTGAATGGCGTCTTCTCAAGGTAGTCTTTTAGCTTGGCGCATGCCCGGAAGAGCACGCGGAGCGTTTCGATGTCGGCCGCGCTGACTTCTTTTGCATCCTCGTGTCCGCCGCTGACGCTGAAGCTCAGCCGGAAGATCCCGAAGCCCTCAAGGTTGACTGCCTGTCCCGCCATGAGATGCTGCGGGATTGCCTGCAAGAAAGCGTAGAGGCAGGCGCGCACGTCTGCCGGAGTGAGTGACGTTGCGAGCGAGATCTCGTCCGTAAGCGTCTCAATAGAACATTGACCTTCCCATATAGGGGTGGCATAATACTTTGGTGCTTCGTCCTTGTTTATAGGATTCGGCCGTTTGGAAATAGAATATTTCATAATATTCGCCTCCTTTTTTATTGTTTTGGACAAAAAGCTACGGAAAGATTCCTTGTACTTCGGTTTCCTTGTCGTTTCTTGTTTGCCCTATAGACAAGTGATGTCATGTATATGATACATCTGCTTGTCTATAATGTGTATATTACATTACATTTTGATATTTGTCAATAGAAATGTAAGATTTTTATAAAATATTTTTAAATAGTTGTGATGTATTGACATTTTGTGCGCTAAAATAGTATTATGTAACTATGGTGGGTAGATTGTATTCTGAAAACAGTCCTTCTTTATATCAGACGGTGGTGGACATAGGGCATTCGGTTGAAAAGCACCGCAAGCGTGTGGGATATACGCAACAGCAACTTGCGGAACTGACGGGAAGAAGCCGCGCCTATATTATAGGTGTGGAGAACGGTAGTTTGCATGACATTCCGCTTTCATTTATATATGACCTTGCGGATATTTTTAAATGCAAGATCAGCGACTTTTTGCCCGAACGCCGTGTGACGATGGTTGTTCCTCCGTGCAGGGGTGCTGCGGTCGGCAGGGAGGAACTGTACGCCCTCATACAGATGATGGAGGAATACCGTCCTGATGTTCATGGTGATGAGTGGCGCGCATGGGGAATAGATTTTCCTGCGGCAGAATACAAGACCCTTGTGCCACAGACTGCCGCCCAGAAGCTTCGCGCGGAATTCGCTCTTTCTGTTCCAGTGGACATGGACGTTGTATTTGAACGGGCGGGGGTGCTGTCAGTCAGCCTGCCGCTGAGCGATGGCATTTCGACCATTCTTGATATGCGCACTTCTGTTCCCATTGTGTTTATTGACAGTGTGCTTGCTGAAGACCATGCTAAAAGGCGTGCCGCGCTTGCCCATGCGTTGGGGCATTGTATTGCGGAATACGGATTCAAAGGCATTTATGTAGATAAAAAAGAAAGCATCGTTCTTTCAGAAAACATTCTCAACGATCAAGATGCGGTTTCCGAGCGCAAGGCTCGCGCGTTTGCCACGGCACTTTTGCTGCCACAGGATTCTTTCAAAGAAAGACTTGCGGATGAAGCGAAAAAGATTGGCGGTAATGACGAGCATGCACTTGCTTCGCTGGCGGCGGCCTTTGGCGTCACTGTACTTGCCGTCATCGCTGCCATTGCGTTGTTGCACTCTGGCGATGGAAAAAAATAGCGGGCGCGACCGCTTTGCCTTGCATCAAACCCGCCCGCCTTCGCTTAGAAAAAAAATTCATTTCATAAAAATTGTATTTCCAACTTCTTGAAGCATCTTAATTTTCGCTTGTTTTCTTGACATCGATTATTAAACTATGTTAAACTATTGCTGTTCGAAAATGTTGTTTCCGAAAAAAGTCACGTTTTTAAAATTTTCGGGAACTTTTTTTGCAGCGAATTGCGATTCGAATTTTCGGCGCAAACTTTTTGCTTTTGAAAATCAAAGGAATTTAAAATGAAAAACAAACTGAACAATGAACTTGCCGTCTGCGGATTCGCGGCGGTAAAATCGCTCGAGAAAAAAAATCCCGAACGAATAACGCGCTTGTATTTTACGGCGGAACGCGCTCCGCTTTTTGGCGGTCTGTGCAAAAAACTCAGCCAGCGGAAAGCGCCTTACAATCAAGTACGCGATCCAATCGAACTTGAGCGGCTTTCCGGAACGGTGCATCATCAAGGCGTTGTGGCGATGATTGAAGCTCCGGAAATTCAGCGGCTCAACACGGACATCGTTGACGAATGGATTGCGAAAAAAGAAAGCGCGCTTTTGCTGGACAGAGTTGGCAACGCGAACAACTTGGGCGCGATTGTTCGAAGCGCGGCTTTTTTTGGGATGAAAAATATCGTCATTCCCGAAGATGAATCGCAAAGTTCAATCACCACAAGTTCGTACCGCGTGGCGCAGGGCGGAATGGAATTCGTCGATATTTTTTCCGTCAAATCAATTCCGGCATTGTTGCAGGCGATTCAAGGAAAAATGATTCGCATCGGAACTGCCGCAAACGCAAAAACTTCGGCGAGCAAATTGCAAAGCCTGTGCCAAGGAAAAGGCGCGTTGATAATTTTGGGCAACGAAGAAAACGGAATCAGCCAAGAAGTGCGCGCGATGTGCGACGAGACAATCGCAATTCCGCATTGCGGCGCACGAAGCGGAAACGTCGCGCCAATCGAAAGCCTGAACGTCGCGCAAAGCGCAAGCATAATTCTGTACGAATTGCAACGCTGAAATCGGCTCGTGAAAAAAATCGACTTGGTTTTTTAAATTCGAATATTCTTTATTTTTAGAAAGTTTTCCGAAGTAGGCGGAGTTTTGAACGGCTGTCAGCTTGCGGGGCAATTTGAAGGTTTTCAAAAACTCGGCGAGCAGACAAAGCCTGCGATAAAAACCTTTTATAAATTGTTTTCTTCTTCCTCATGCGTGGCAATGAATTTCAAATAAAAAATGCCTTTTCTTACTTCTGGTATCAAAAGAACAAGACATGTCAAAAAGGCTTCAAAAATCAAAGCAAAGGCATCATATCGTGCGCAGTACCAAATATTCTCTGTCACGCCTCTTCCTTTAGAATCATAAAACACAATTGCAGTAATCACATAGACGAGATATTGCAAAAAAATTCCAAAAAGATAGCCGCAAATCAAATCACGATTGTCTTCCTCTATTTGAAAAATGCTTTCGTCTGAATTTTTCTTTGCTTTCTTTGCCAAAAGTCCACCAGCGAAAAGCACGCCGTATGCGACAGGAAATTCCAAAACACGAACAAGCATTTTATATTTTTCGGGAACTCCAATAAATAAAGATTCGCCAGTACATTCACCGACAAAATATCTCAATACACCAAATGCAATCGAAAAAACAGCCCCTGCTTTCCAGCCATAAAAAAATGTGTAGAGCCACAGCACGAAAAGCCCCATGAATGTTATCGAGCCGCCCTCCGGAAAATCCAAAACTCTGAAAGCAGAAAGGAACAGAGCAATGAACATAATGACTATCGTCCAAAACACTTTGTTATTCCAAGGTGAAAAAATTGTCCTTTTATGTAAATTTTCTGAACCGTCCGTCATTCCATTGATTTTCGTCATATTCATTCCTCCCTTAATTTTCAGCAACGAACGAATCTTCAGATTCGGGAGTTGTTGAAAATGCGATTTCGCAACGAAATGAGAAATCGCAATAAATGTCAAGTTTTGAAAAAACTCGCATTAAAATAAGCAACGCTATTTTAGTTGCTTATTTTAATTGTCCTGATAAAAACATTGCACAATTTGTGCGATGCATTTTGCTTATTTCTTTTTATGCATAAAAATCTTTTTTCGAATGCGATTATGCTTGTCTCGCAAAATTCTTCTGGTTAAAAAGAAAAGAACGAAGCCTCCTATTATGATAAGGTAATACGCCTTCTCTGGATTTATTTGGCTGAGTTCAACGCAGCCACTCTCCTCGTTAATCCAATTGTAAAAATTTTTGATAATCTCTACAACAAATTCCTTAAATTGGTACACCGCAATTGTCATCGCCATAACATTGAGAAAAAATCCGCTTCTCTTTGCGTTTTCCGATGCTTGCAGGTTTACTATTTTTTCCAAGAATTCTTGTTGTCTTTCGCATTCCGCCACAAGCTCTGCGTTTCCAAATGCCTTAATAATACAGTCTGCCTCCAACTGCGCTCCAGCATATCTATACGTGTGGCTTTCCCAAAAACGCGCCGTTTTCCCGAATTCTTTGTACACTTCCAAAACATCCTTGTTTGAAATCCTTCCTTCGTAGGAAAGTGCTTTCGCAATTTTTTTATTGATTCGTGCAACGGAAGTATTTTGAAACATTGTCAAAATCGCGATAAAAGCATAAGTTGACATTTGTTCAATTCGATTCTTTGCATCGGAATCAAATTTATCTGGAATGAACGCGATGACTGAATTGGACAAAAATATGCTGTATGAATTATAGTGCGTACAATCTGTCTCGCACCATTTCTTTGCTATTTCGCCATTGCAAGAAAGACTATAATCTTGCTCCAATCCATTGAAAACTTCCGCCGCCATAATGTGGCGAAATTCTTCAGGATTTTCAGGCTTGTTTGACATACAAACAAGGATTTTTCCTTTGCCACATGAGACAAGACCATATTGTTTTTCAAGATAATTTTCAATGTCAATATAATCGCCACTGCCATCAGGATTTTTGATTTTAAGATAATTGTATGAAAACTGATCTTCAATTTGCGTAGTATAGAATTTGCTGTCCGTAAAAATCATTGTAAGAACATAAAGGCATGTATTCCTGTGCGCAGTCAAAAGGCAGTGAATCCGCTCTTCGCCGACAACATCATCTTCGTACATGTCATTCGTGTGCAAAAAATCGAATGCGCCCAAATACACTGTTTCAATTTCTTCCGCTACAGAATCTTCGCATTCATAATCTATGGAATATTTTAATTTTTCCATGAGAAAATGCGGTATCTCAGATTCTTGATTTTTAACTTGCGCGTTTTCGTAGGGACATTGCGCCGATGAATCAAAAAGCGAATTTACAGCCGCGTCTTTGTCTTCTATAGTGAACGGCAGAAACAAATAGATGTCGTCTCTGTGCGTTTTAAAATTTAGTTCGTTGTTCAAAAGTTTCGCAAGGCACTTGTTTTCGCAAATGCAAACTTTTTCATCGTTTTCAATCGTGCGCTTTTGCACAAAAAAGTGGTTGCGCAAAAACCTTTGTCCGCCCTCGGAAACAGTCGTTCCGGAAATATCCATCCGGGCTTCCTTGACCTTTCCAAGACTTCCGTCATTCCGCTTTTCTCGCTCGACAAGTCCGTATTTGTCCGCAAGCTCGTTTAAATATGCAATCCAAGCATCGGAAAGTGCCTTGCTCGCGCCGCTTTCTTTTCCTCTATACTTTTCACGAATCGCGACAGAAATTATGTAGATGTGACAGCCCGGCACATAGTCCGTCATTTCTTCCGGCTCAATGTCGTCATCGCGGATTTGCTCGCTTCCGCACATTATGTCCTGGAATGTTTCTTCGTTGACGGGGAAAAAGTTTATGTAGCCCGCAGTTTCGCCCGATTCCGCATTTTCCAGCACGACAAACGTTTCCTTGTTTTTGCGATATCGCTTTTCCATCTGTTCGAGCGCGCCTTCCATGCCGAGGTCGGAATAAACTTCTTCGTCTATGTCCATTATCTTTTGAAGATATTCAAAACCGAGTTCCTCGCCTTTCAGGATTTTGTATGTCATAAAACTTTCTCCCAAAAATAAAAATCGTCAATATTTTTTTAGATACATTTTATAATCATATTATGTTTCTGTGGTCATTGGTTCGCCATCGGTCGTTTGTAAGTCATTACTTGCTTGATTAATGTAATTAGCAAACATGGTCATCTTGCGTTGGCTACGCAATGTGGTATTAAGGTTGGCACTTTTGGCTAAGTCATTTACTCCGTACAAACTTTCGTTATACAAAGCTAACTCCATCAATTTTTTTAATACCGTACTGTCAACACCGTTATTGTTGGCAACTTCGTTTAAGGTATTATTGATACACCTTTTCGCTTCGGGAACGGTTAGGGTGTCGTAATCATAATTGGCATAGCCTAACAATTGGACAAAAAGAGAATAGTTGTCGTTGGCCATTTCGTTATTGGCCGGGAATAGAAGACTGGTTTCATACTTAAAATTACCTAACGGTTGGTTATAGGCATAGTGGGCTAATTTATAGTAACTGCATTTATAGTCATACCATTGTTTACTATCATAACTATTTAATAATTGATTGTTTTCGATGTCGGCAAAAACAGGTGCCAAAGCGGTATAATTATTGGTAATATTATCTCTAATGTTATCGCCGGTGTTAAATTTCTTTAATGCGGTGTCAATTTCTTGGTACAAAGGAATGTGAGTTTGTCCCGCTATCTCTTGGCTTAATTCCGTAACTTTCTTGGCCATAAATTTTTGGGCGTTTTTGTAACTGTCGGTATAATATGTTTCCATAATTTCACCACCAATCCAAGGTTTATTCGGATCAACAAATTGTTGTCCGCCCAATTCTTCGTCAAGATAGTAGTCGGGTTGTTGCCATTCGTTGGTGTTATCACTATTGCCAGCACCATCATCATTCCCAATCTCGCTTTCCCCACCCGAGCATCCCAAAACAACGCCAATAAAAATCGCACACAAAGCACGAATGCAAAAATTTTTTGTCTTTTTCATATAATTCCTCCTGCCTTTTTAACTACGAAAAATGAAGTGTCTAGAAAAAATTATATATGAAATATGAAGTACGGTCAAGCAATTTTTACGAAAATTGAAGTATTTTTTTACTATGAGTTCGGAATTCAAAGCAAATTTGCGAGATCAACTTTCATATTTGGGAATGACGGTTCAAGAGCTGGCAGACAAATCCAAGATTTCAAAGCGCACAATCGAAAATTATTTGAGCAAGCGCGGCTCGATTCCGCCCGCCGATTATGCATGCCGCATGGCGAGCGTGCTGGGCGTTTCGGTGGAATGGCTTGTTATGGGGCACAATGAAAAGAAATGCAAGGAAAGTTCAGAAGAAGCGGAATTGCGCGCGTTCATAAAAAAGTTGGCTTCGCTTTCGCCCGAAGTGAGAGATGCGATAAAGACGCTTGTTTTTGCGACTGCGAAAGTTCACGCCACGCCGCAAACCTAGAGATTGTAAATCCGCCGAAAAATAATATGATGCGGCATATGTTTCCATCCATATCAAATTACGAAAGTGAGTCGCCCTTCAATGCTTTTTTATCATCCCACCCAAAAACCTAAATCTCCGTTCGCCCGCGAAAGCTTCGCGCGAACGTGAGCCTGTCGGCGTATTCCAAATCCCCTCCCACGGGCAGGCCGGATGCAAGCCGCGTGATTTTCGCCGAAACTTGCTGCGACAAAATCCGCTGCAAATAAAGCGCGGTCACGTCGCCATCGACAGTGGGATTTGTGGCGATGATGATTTCTTGCACGCCGCTTTCTTTTGCGCGGCGCACGAGCGGAGCGATGTTCAGTTCGTCAGGGCCGATTCCTTCCACCGGGCAAATCACGCCTCCCAAAACGTGGAAAAGCCCGTTGAATTCATGGAACGATTCTATCGTGGAAACATCCTGCGGCTGCTCCACGACGCAAATCACGCTTTGATCGCGCAAATTGTCCGAGCAAATCGGGCATGGATCTTTTTCGGTCCAATTTCCGCAAATCGGGCAAGGATGGATTTTTTCTTGAAGCGAAATCATTTGTGCGCCGAATCGTTCCACATAATTTCGGTCGGCTTTCAAAAGAAAATTCGTGATTCTGCCCGCGCTTTTTTTTCCGATTCCCGGAAGGCGCGAAAAACTTTCCACGAGTTCTTCGATTGCGTTCATAAACCAAGCCCCGGCACATTCATGCCGCCAAGAAGCGAGCCGGATTTTTCTTTTATCTGTTCGCGGATTTTTGACATTGCGTCGTGATGCGCGGCCACGATTAAATCTTCCAACATTTTTATGTCGCGCGGGTCAACGCAAATCGGATCAAGTTGAATTCGCGTGATTTCCATGCGCCCGTTCATCGTAATTTTGACGATGTTCCCGCCCGAAGAACCGACGGCTTCCATAGTGCCAAGTTCCGCCTGCGCCTTTTCCAAATTTTCCTTCATCGAGTCCATGTTCAAATTTTTCAAAATGTCAAACGGATTCATGCTATTCCCCCTCCTATAATTTTCCATATTTTTCAACATCGCAGAAAACATCAGTTTTCGAGAATGTTGAAAACGCGATTTTGCAACGAAGTGAAAAATCGCAGTCGATTTGCGAGTTTTGAAAAAACTCGGTATTACAAATCCGCGCGCTATTTCAGCGCGGGTTTGTAATTACTCCTTTAAAAACTTTGCAAAGCGTGTTCACGACTTGCGGAATTTCCGTCTGCGAATTTTGCTCGCTTGCCGCAGCCACTCGCGCTTGGAAAAAATAATTTCCCCCGAACGCGGCGGAAACCGCTTTGTTTATGATTTGGATTTTCGCGTCAATTTGATTTTTTTGGAATTCGTCGGAAACTTCCGCCAAAATCGTTTCGCCGCTTGCCCGCCAATTTTTCGTGTTTTTCAAAAGCGATGCCGAAACTTCGTCATCGACCAAAAGCGCGGCAATCGCCTTGCCTCGAAGCGAATCGTCAATCGGAGCGTCTTGTGCGAATTCTTGCCGAGGCGAATTTTCCTGCGAATTTAGTTTTTCCGAATCTTGTTCCGAAAAATTTTGTTCGCCGGAATTTTCAGAATTCGAATTTTGCAAAATCGAATTTGCTTCCGCCAAATTTGCTGAATTCAATTCTTGCGAAAAATGCAATGGCGCAAAGTGGAATTCTTTAGGCGCGCCGCTCTGCGCATTTTCCGCGCCACCGCTAAAAGATTGTTGCGTTCCGCCTTGCGCTTGCGTCGCATTTTGCGGCGGACTTTCCAACAACGCCCGCGCCTTGTCCACAGCTTGCTTCACTTCCGCAGGCGAAACATATTCGCCAAGCCAACAAAGCCTGCTGAAAGCCAAGTCGATTTCATAACGCGGCGAAAGCGAATATCGAATGTCGCGATAAAGTTGCAAAAAAATTGAAAGCGCGCGCTCAAGTTGGACGCTGTTCCACGCCGACAAAACTTTTTGGCTGAAACGCGCCGCGTCCTGCCCCAAAAGCGATTCTTTCGTAACTCCGTTTTTCACGAGCAAAAGGCTTCGCAAATAATCCGCGCTGTTCGTGATGAGCTGTTCGATTGAAATTCCAGCCTGCAAAAAATCCCCGAGCTTTTCCTGAACGCCGCTCACGTTTTGCGCCGCGCATTCTTCGAAAAGCGCGTTCAATCTTTCCGTGCCGACAAGCCCGAGTTTGTCGCGGATTTTTTCGTAAGTGATGTGATTTTCGCTGAACGCCGCCACTTGATCGAACAAAGTGTAGGCATCGCGCATCGAGCCTGTGGATTCGCGCGCAATCCAATACAAAGCCTCGTCGTCCGCTTGAATGCCAATTTCCGCCGCCGCCGCCGCGAGTTGCTCTTTGATTTTTTCGATCGCCACAAGCCGAAAGTTGAATTGCTGGCAGCGGCTTTTTATCGTCGCCGGAACTTTTTGCAATTCCGTCGTGGCAAAAATGAACACGACATATTCGGGCGGCTCTTCGATTGTTTTTAGAAGCGCGTTGAATGCGCTCGTGGAAAGCATGTGAACTTCGTCGATGATGTAGACTTTGTAGCGTGAAGAATTCGGCGGAAACTGAACTTCGTCCTTGATTTGCCGAACGTCGTTCACGCTCGTGTTGGACGCGCCGTCAATTTCGATTACGTCGAGGCTTGAGCCTTTCGTGATTTCGCGGCAAGCCGCGCATTCTCCGCAAGGCGTTGGCGTGGGTCCGTTTTGGCAATTCAAAGCCTTCGCGAAAATTCGCGCGGTGGAAGTTTTTCCGCAGCCGCGCGGTCCGGAAAAGAGATAAGCGTGTGCGATTTTTTCGCTTTGAATAGAATTCTTGAGCGTCGCCGCCACAAATTCTTGACCGATGAGATCTTCGAATTTTTGCGGACGACGGCGCGTAGCAGTTACTTCGTAAGCCATCTTGAATATTTCCTAAAAAGCGGCGATTCGTCGTTTTCTTGCGCTATGCCGCGACAAAATTTTTCGCCGCCCAAACCTTGTCGCTATTTTTCCGCAGGCTTCTTTCCGGCTTCGACGATCGCTTGCGCGATTCGCGCTTTTGCCGCGTTCACGTCGTTCACCATGAGAATCGGCTGGCCTGTGGCATCCAAAGCGTCGCGCCAGAACGCGCCTTCAGGATCGACAAAATTTCGCTGCGCCGTGACCATTTGGATTGGCAAGTGGACGTATTCATCGTGAACAAGTCCCACGACCATTTTTGTTTTTCCAGCCATCGCCGCGTGAACCGCGTTGTTGCCGAGGCGTTCGCAGTAAATCGAATCGTTGGCGTTCGTCACCGCCGCGCGCACTTGGTAGCCAGGGTCGATGTATTTCAAATTGATTTGGATATTTTTTTCCTTGAAATAATTCGTTATCTCGTCGCGCAAATAAGTTCCGATGTCGGCGAGCTTGATGTTGCCCGAAGCGTCTTTTTGGTTTGTCTTCGAGAGCAATTCCTGGCCCGCGCCTTCCGCCACGACAATCACTGCGTGATGACGCTTTTCGAGGCGAACTTCGAGGTGATGCAAAAGTCCGTTCGGTCCTTCCAAGTCGAATGGCACTTCCGGAATCAGGCAGAAATTCGTTTCGTGCGAAGCGAGAGCCGTCGCAGTCGCGATGAAGCCTGATTCGCGTCCCATCAATTTTACCAAGCCGATTCCGTTTATCTGAGAACGCGCTTCCATGTGAATTGAAGCCACGGCATCCTTCGCCTTTTGGACGGCGGTCTCAAATCCGAACGAACGGTCGATGAATTGCAAGTCGTTGTCAACGGTTTTGGGAATTCCGATGACGGAAATTTCCAAGCCGCGCCTTGCCACTTCGTTTGCAATGTCGAGCGAGCCACGCTGCGTGCCGTCGCCGCCGATTATGAAAAGCATGTTGATGTGCTTTTTGACAACCGTGTCAACAATGTCGCTGACGCGCTGTCCACCGCCTCGGCTTGTTCCCAAAAAAGAGCCGCCGATTTTGTGAATTTCGTCAACATTGTACGGATCGAGCATGATTGTGTCGTAGCCGTTTTCTTCGAAAAATCCTTGGTAGCCGAATTGGAAACCGTGAATCGAATGCACGCCGTAGCGTTTCCACAAGCAGCGCACGATCGCCCGAATCACGTCGTTGAGGCCGGGGCAAAGTCCGCCGCAAGTGCAGATTCCCGCGTTGACTTTTTCTGGGTCGAAATAAATTTTTTCGCGCGGACCTGCTTTTTGCAAAAGATTCGCCACGGTCAAATCGTCTGGCTCGCTTTTGTCGAAAACTTTTATATTGTTGCGGACAAAAGAATCGTCCTTGACATAATTCGCTTTGTGGTCGCCCACCACGTTGGAAAGTTCAATCGGCGAATCGAACTTGCATTCTCCAAGTTCTTCTATTGTAAAATCGAATTTCTTTTCTGACATAAAAACTCCTTTCACAAAGTCGCGACAAAATCGCGCTTGGTATTACATTATATAATAAACCAAAATCAGAATTCTTTCAAGAAAAAAACGCTTGCAAAAAGAATTTTTTTTGGAATGCAACGCAAAGCGAATTTGCGCTTGCCAAAAATTTCCCTACTAGTCTAAATCGAAAAAAAATGCTAAACTCAAAATCATGAACAATCTTGTGGCTTTGTGCGCGGTGGGCGCGGAAAAAATTTTGGGCAATGAAATAAAGCATCTCGGCTACAAACTCGCGCCTTCCGCTGCGGAAAAAATTCCCGGGCGCGTGGCGTTTTCGGGCGACGACGACGCGATGTTCCTTGCGAATTTGTGCTTGCGCACAGCCGATCGCGTTTTTTTGGAAGTCGCCAAATTTTCCGCCGACAATTTCGATTTGTTTTTCGATGGAATTTATGCCGCGCCGTGGCAGAATTATTTCAAAAAAGATTCGCGCGTCGTAGTTGACAAAGTGCGCATTTTTAAAAGCCGGCTCGATTCCGAACACACGATTCAATCGATGGCGCAAAAAGCGATTTACAAAAAACTCGGCGATGTTTGGCGAATGAATTCTTTGCCCGAAACAGGAGTACAAAGTGACGTTCGCATTTATATCGAAAATGATTGCGTCCAAGTTTTGCTCGACCTTTCGGGGCAGCCGCTTCACAAGCGCGGTTACAGGACGCAAGGCGGACTTGCTCCGATGCGCGAAACCACTGCCGCGATTCTTTTGCAAATGATGCTTTGGCGCAGAAAAATTCCTTTGCACGATCCTTTTTGCGGCTCGGGCACAATTCCAATCGAAGCGTTGCTTTACGCTTGCGACATCGCGCCTGGCTTGGGAAGAAATTTCGCGATAGAAAATTTGCCGTTTTTCAACAAAAGACGCGCGGAAGAATTACGCAGAATCGAAGCGGAAAAAATTCGAACTGACGTTGAAATCCGAATTACAGGAAGCGACATCGAAGAAAGCGCGATCGAAAACGCGAGGCAAAATGTCGAACGCGCCTGCGTCATCGCCGGGCGCGCGTTGCAGTCAATCGGAAGCGATGCGAAAATAAAGCGAGTGGATTTTGTTCGCGCCGACTTTAAAGATTTGATCGCGCCTTATCCGCAAGGCTTGTTGCTTTCAAATCCGCCTTACGGCGAACGTTTGGGCGATGCGGCCGAGGCCGAAATTCTTTACAAGGAAATGGCTTGCCTTTTTGAAAATTTTCCGAATTGGCAAATGGGATTCATCACGTCGCACAGGGAATTCCAAAAATGCGTGGGACATTACGCGCCGCTTTTGAAAAATCTGAAAGCCGGAAAATTGAACACGTGTTTTTATATTTACAATTCGAATGCGAATTCGCATCGCTCGTGAAAATCGCCTGAGGAAAAATGTCAATCATTGTTGAACACGACAAACGTCGCCAAGAAATTTTGCAGAACGCGCTCGAAGTTTTTATTGACGAAGGCTACGAAGACGTTACGTTTCAAAAAATCGCCGACCGTTGCGGAATCACGCGCACGACGCTTTACATTTATTTTAAAAACAAGCGCGAGATTTTCACATGGAGCATAAAGCAGCTCACCGCCGGAATCGAATTGCGTTTGAAAGAAATTGTCGCCGAAAAAAAATCCGGCGCGGAAGCCGTGTTGCGAAAAACGCTCGGCGCGATGGTGGACGAATGCGAAAAAAACAGAGGGCTTTTTTCCGTGGTGCTTTATTATCTTTTGGGCTGCAAAAAAAATGGAGTCGATCCGGGCGAGCGCGTTCGGCGGCGGCTGATTCGGCTGCGCCATTTGATTGACGGAATTCTCATCGGCGGAATGAAAAACGGCGAGTTCAAAAAAACGAATGTCCGCACGACTTACGAAATGCTTTACAGCCTGATTCTTTCTTCGGTTTTTCGATTTTCAGTTTTGGGCGAAAATTCCATCGGCGCGATTCGCGAGACTTTGAATTTGGCGGTGGACGGACTTGTCATGCGCGCGTGATTTGTGCGTAAAGCTCGTGCTATGAATCGGCGTTCTTCAAAAACGCACTTGCTTTTTCCACATTTTTTTGATACAATTTCCAAATGGAACAAAACGAAAATTTATGTCCTTGCGGCTCGGGAAAAATTTACGGCGAATGCTGCGAGCCAATCATCAAAGGAACGAAAAAAGCGGCGACTGCGGAAGAATTGATGCGCGCGCGCTATTCATCTTATGTCAAACAAGAAATCGACTTCATCATCAACACTTGCGAATCTTCGGAACAAATCGCGCAAATTGATCGCAAGGCCACGGAAGATTGGAGTCGCAATTCCACTTGGCACGGCTTGCGAATTTTGCGCACGGAAAAAGGCACGCCTTCCGACACCGAAGGCATCGTGGAATTTGAAGCCGTCTACACGCAAAAGCACATTCGCGAAACTCACCACGAAATGGCGTATTTCAAAAAAATCGATGGCGAATGGGCATATTCAACCGGCGAACTCAAAGTGGAAACAATCGTGCGCGAAGGTCGAAAAATCGGGCGCAACGAACCGTGTCCGTGCGGAAGCGGAAAAAAATACAAAAATTGCTGCGGCAAAAATTAAATGCAAATTTTCACGGGATTTCACGCAGTTGAAGAAAATTTAAAATCAGTCTCGGGCAAAAAAAATCTTGCGGAACAAATGCAGATTTTTTATTGCAATCCAGGTCCGCGCGTAAAAAAAATTTTGGAACAAGCCGCGTCGTTCGGCGTAAAATGCAATTCGACGGACAAAAAAAATTTGGACGCGCTTGTAAAAAATTTGCCGCAAGGCGCGCGCGACCATCGCGGAATTGTTTTGCAAATTTCAGGCGAAAATTCTCGCGCGGAAAATTTCGTCGAATTCGATTTGTGGCTCGAAGAATTTATTGCGGCATCCGAGGCGAATGAAGAAAATGAAATTGCTTCGAAAAAATGCGCGACCGTTTTGGTTTTGGATTCAATCACCGACGTGCACAATGTTGGCGCAATTTTGCGCAGCGCAGATCAATTTGGAGTCGCGCTCGTGCTAGTTCCTTCTCATCGCGGTGCTGCCGACATTTCGCAAAATGAAATTGTGGCGCGTACAAGCGCGGGCGCGTCAAACTGGGTGAAAATCGCAATCGTGCCAAATCTTGTGCGCTCGGTGCAAAAATTGAAGCAAGCCGGATTTTGGGTTTACGGCGCGGACGCAGGCGGAACGCAAATTCAAGACGGCACATTCGCGGAAAATTGCGTCCTGATTATGGGAAGCGAAGGCAACGGAATTTCGCGGCTTTTGCGCGAAGAATGCGATTCGATTGTTTCGATTCCGACTTGCGGACGAATCGACAGTCTTAATGTTTCCGTGGCGACCGGCATTTTGCTTTACGAAATTTTTCGCCAAAAAAATTTGCGTTAAAACTTCCTAAGAAATTTTCTCATTTCTGCCGATAGAATAATTATGAAAAAATCAATTATTTTTTTAATGACATTTTTTCTTGCGATGAATTTGTTCGCGCAGGAAAACGAACGGCTCAATCGGCCGCTTTATTCTTTGCCGAAAATCGTTGAACCGCAAAATAATTCTGAAGCGCAA
>CAMWWZ010000009.1 GCA_947178095.1 uncultured Treponema sp. | reverse complement strand
TAATACAGCGGCGTGAAAAATCCCAAAAGCACGATCATGAGCGCGTCCCGCAAAACGACGCTCGCGACTTCGCCGTCAAGCCACGTCATCGCCACGCTCAGCAGAATCATAAGAAGCCCGCACGCCAGCGCGAACAGCGTCTCCTTGTCAACGCGAAACCGAAGCCATTTGTTTTTCATCGTTCCTCCTCGAACGCCGAAAGCAAATTTTTTGTTCCAGATATTTCAGCGTTTACGATGCCAATCATTCGCTTTACGTTTTCCGCGTGAGAAGCGGGAACTTCGCGCTTCCATGCTTCGGTGCCTTGCTTTTTGATTCCCTTGCGATACGATTGCAGAAAATCCAGCCGCTTTTTCAGAAGTTCCTTTTTTTCTTCCGTTTCCAAAATGTCCATGACAAAAGCGGCGATCGTAAAAATGTTCGTGTCATAATTGAATTGAATGACGGCTTCCCTGACGGCATCTTCCAGTTCGGACTTTCCTTTTTCGGTCAAAGAACAAATCGTTCTGTCCGGCATGTTCCCGACTTTTTCCGCAGTTCCTTTTATCAATCCGCGTTTTTTCAAATTTTTCAGCGTCGCATAGACCGTCGAGTCCGCAATGTTGAACCACCATTTGACATTCATGCAAGCCAAAAGTTTTGTTATTTCATAGGCATTCATCGGCTTTTCATAAATGATTCCCAAAAGCAGCATCGCAGGTTTTGACAGCATTTCTATCCTCCTCATCACTTTATATGCATAGTACTCTGTATATAAAGTACTTGATAAATATAGTATATTCGTCAGAAATTGTCAAGCCTTGCATCGCCGCGTGGTTTATTTTTTTCGGTTTTTCCTGTAAAATATTCAATATGAATATCGCAAAACTTATCTGTGCCGCCGTGCTTGCCATGGCGTTTTTGGGGTGCAAGGCGGAGCGCGCGGGGGCGAAACAGTCTCCTGTCGAAGCCGCGGAAAAATCCAAGGAGCAGAACCCGCCGAAAAAGGAATGGCTTTATTCCGATGCAGAACTCGACGAGTTTTTGAAGCGGAATGAAGTGCCTGACCGAAATCCTGTCGCGTATTATTATGCGGGAAATCGGTGCGCGGACAAGGGGGAATACCAGGAGGCGGCAAAGCTGTATGCGCTTGCGGTGGCGGGGATTCAGTCAAGGTCGTATGAATATCGCAAAGATGGCATTGATTGGTATTGGAAAGAGGAAGAATCATATCCCGGGACGCTCGACGAGAACGGCGAGTGCAAGGAATTCTATTATTCCATTTACAATCTTTCCTGCTGCATGAGTATTCTGGGATTTTTGGAGCTTTCGGAAGCGTATCTGTACAACGCGATCATCGCGGGCTACCCGCACTTGAATCACCTGCTTTCCGACCCCGACCTTGCGAACTTGTACGGCGGGCCGAACGGGGAGGCGGTGAAAGCGCGCGCGAAGGAACTCTTTGCCTGCGGCAACAGCACGGATTTTTTGTGCGGGAAAAAAGTGCCTCAGCTTTCTATGGATGTAGCGTGGTATTTTAACTTTGACAAAAACGGAAAAGATGTTTTCTGCTATTCATATTATGATGGCGAAGATCCGTGGAATTCTGAGCGTCCATGGGTGATGAAGGGAACGTACACCGTAAAGAATTTCCACGTCCTCATTCACTTTGATTCCGTATGGAAAAGAGAGCCGGTCGGGTATAAGATGTGGCCTGGCCATGGCATAGACCCCATTGATGGCCCATACGATACCTATTGGCTTCCTGTCATCACCGCCAAACCATATCAATACAATTTGTATATGCTTTCTTTTGACTGCGCATTTAGGGGTTTGCGTTGCTGGGAAAATTTTTCGTTGGACGAAAAAGACGATTTGGTTCGCGGAACGTTTTTGGAAAGCGTTTCGCGCCCGGAAAACAATGACCGCTATTTCCTGCGCAGTTCCTGCGTCAACCTTCTTGATAAAGTCTTCAGGGAAGCCGAAGCGGTGAAATGGTCGCCCGAAGACTCCAAGAAAAACCGGGAGCTGAACGGGCTGAACGAGACTCGCAGGAGTAAACAGGCGGCCACCGCGCTGATCGAGCTTTCCGAAGAAGAGATTGACGCGAACGCACGGCGGCGGCTTGCGCGTTACCGCGAATTTGCCGATCCGATTATCCAGGGCTACAAGGAAAAAGGAAAGGTCGTCACGCTCGATGCGGCGACGTTCGCCAATTCCGGGGAACATGATGATTTGCCGCAGGAAACGGAATTCTGCTATGTCTTCATCAAAGGGACGGTGGAAAATTCCGCTGCGTTTGAAAGCATCTGCAAGGCGGCGGAAAAACGGTTTGCCGCCGGTTTTTTCCTTGACTTTACGGACTGCGAAAGCGGTGACGGCGAATGTGATTTTTCTCCTTTCGAGGTAACGGGAATAAAAGGAATCATTTTCCCGAAAAACTTGACAAAGGCTTCTGTATATTCTTGGGATGAGTATGATGGCTCTGGTCTTGAAATCATAGAATTCCAAGATTCTGAAATGCCATTGACGGAACCCGTGAAAATAAACGGCGGCGGCAGCTATAATTCTTTTGAAAACAATTCGCTCAGGGCAGTTCGCCTGCCGGAAGGTCTAAAAACGATTGACCGCTTTATGTTTATGAGATGCGTTGCGCTTGAACAAGTGTACGCGCCGAAAAGCCTTGAGCAGATAGAGTACCTTGCATTTGAAGGATGCAACAGACTCACCTTTGAGATTCCAGAACATGTCCGTTATGTGCGGGAGCGTGTGTTCGGCTCTCAAACACAACTATACATTCCCGCATACCGCCATCACCCCGAAAACTTCGACTGGTACTACAGCTGCTTTGATTACACGGGAGAAAATGTTCATTGGGGAAAGTGTGTGGAGTGAGTTTTTTGGGGAAGGATTTGGGAGGGGAAGAAAATTTCAGGAGGTTGCGAATGTTTCGCGCGTTTCAACAAAAGGCTCGGTTCTGCACGAATCTGTGCGAGGAAGATTTGCTTCGTTTGCGGCAGTCCGCGGGACTGCTTGAGGACGAAACGGTCTGCCTGCTGATTCGTGCGGAGGGTTTCATGCCCCGACGCTTGCGTCGTAATAAAGGGGATGAAACCCGAGTGCAATTACCTTATGAGAACAACATACCTCGATGCTTGCGTCGAGGTATGTTGACTGACGATTCGCTGTTCGGGAATCGGGCGAAAAATGTCATTCTCACGGACAGGCGCATTTTGTGGCAGGAAAAGCGGCGCGCGCCGTATTGCTCGGTTTCGCTTTCCGCGCTGAAAGGCGCGTCGGTGTTTGCTGGGCAGCGTGGCTCTGCTTCCGTCATTACGATTTTGAACGGAGACGCGCGCGTGTCGCTCGTTTTCAAAAATGTCCGCGACTGCGAGCCGCTTCGGATTATTTTCCACGATTATCTTTCCCGCTTTTGCGAAGGCTACAATCCGCTTGACGAGGAAAATGCGCGTCGCTACGAAACGGAAGTGCTTCTGCCGCACATAAAACGCGATTTGATTTCTGCCGTTCTTGCGGCGGCGGGCGGCGTATTTTTTCTTTTGTTTGCGCTGATTCAACAACGCGCGGTGTTTTCGCGCCTACTCAAATCGCTGAAATGGAGTGTCTACCACCGAATTGAAGGTAGCATGGTCGCGCTTTCGCTCATTTGCTGGGCGGTGAATATCCTTCTTTCTACTTCCAAATCGAAAATGTTGAAGTCGGCTTTGCTGTTTATGTCCACGATTTATTTTATTATTTTGCTTGCCTCGCCGTCTTTTTCTTGGTGGGATTACGCAATCGGTTCTTTTTTTTCGGTGACATTCCTGCTCGCAGACCGATTCGACGATGTTCGCCTTGAGCTGGTGGTAATCGGATTCACGGTAGTCCTTGCGCTCTTTGTTGCCTCGTTGCTGGTTATTCGTGCATAGGATTTTTTGAGGAGAATATGGGGTGAAGACTTGCATTCCTTGTAGAAATTGTGTATTATTTATGGTGAAATCAGTGTAAAAGAGGTGGAAATTATGGCAAATTTGACAATCAGCATCGACGACGCGGACAAGCAGTGCATCGCGGAATTTTGCAACCAAGTCGGCATGACGGTTTCCGGGCTGTACAACGTCTTCACAAAGCAGGTTCTCCGCGAGGGGCGCATTCCGTTTGAAATCGCCGTTGACCGCCCGAACCGCGCGACCGTCAGGGCGTTGCAGGAAGGCGACCGCATCGCCAACGACCCGAACGCAAAGAGCGTTACGGTTGAAGAACTGATGCAGGAAATGAAATCATGGTAAGCGAATATAAATATCTCGTCCGATGGACGGCGCAGTACAAAAAAGACGTGAAGCTTGCGAAGCGCAGGCAGTATGACATGGCGGAACTGGAAGCCGTCATCAAGAAATTGGCGAACGCCGAGCCGCTCGAAGAACGCTACCGCGAGCTGCACATCAAACTGGACTGGCTGCTCATTTATCAGATAAAGGACGATGTGCTGATTTTGGAACTTTCCCGCACCGGCACGCATTCGGATTTGTTCAAGAAGTGAGGGGGCGTGATGGCACTTGTCAAAAAATGTAACAAACTACTTTTCCTCTGCCTGCTTCTTTCAAGTCGCATGATTTTTGCGGAAAGCAATTTGCGGTCGCTGTTTGACTTCAAGGAATATCCTTCCAAGGAAATCGCGATTACAGACCGCGGCACATTTGAAAGCCAGTACATAAAAGATACTGATTATTCTGTGTGCTGGGGTTTTTCGGTCGAAGGGCTGAAAGGCATTGATAGATTTCTGTATTATCCTTCGGACTGCAATAAAGTCAACAAGTCCACGACAAAGATTGAAATCAACAATCAGGAATTTGCTTTCGAGTTCTTCAACTGGGAGTTCTTAGTGGAATTCCTGGCGTTGCGCTCCGTGCAATTTGAAGGCAGGACTTTCCTGCTGTTTCTTGGCGACTTCAGCAAATACTACGACAAGGTATGCTTCATGTTCGACATAACGAATCCCGACCGCATTGTTTTTTATCCGCCCGAAAATCGATTTGTAGAAGCGGATTTGCGCGACGCGTTTTTTGGCTTGTATCAAAACAAGTTTTGCTTTTTCTTTTCAGAACGGAGGTTTTCTTGGAACGGTCAATACCGGCTGTGTCCGTATGTCATCGACGGCGGCTCGTTGAAAGCACTGCGAGACAAAAACGGAAATCCGTATTTCGTTGACTATGCATATACCGAAGGGTACAAGCGGGGATTCATAATTGAGGAAAAGAACATTCCGAAGTGAAAAACAAGGCGGAGAAAAATGCAGATGAATTTTTTCAAGCGCGGATTTTTGACGCAAACTTTAATCGCCGTTTTTATCTTGATGCCTTCCAATCTCTTTTCAAAGGAACTTTACAATGACGGAACATGTTCGTTGTCCATTGAAGAAATTTCAGAAGGTTGTTTTAAGGTTTCGTGTTGCCATGAGAATGAGAAAATAGAGTTCTGCGAAACGAGTCCTGCAAAATATAAGTTTCATTGGGTTTCCGAAGATCTCGCAAGACTTGATTTTGGCAGCCCGTTCGCTCCCGACGTGCGCTCATATTTTTTTTCAAGGAAACTCAAAAAGATTTCGAAAAGAAAAGATTTTGCGACAAGCGTTTTGGACTTGAAAAATCTTAACGTTCTGTGCGCCGACATAGAAGTGGCGGTGGAAGGCATTTTTTCGGATTATAAAAAAACGGTGAATTTGCCGGCGGACATTTTTCCGTGCGCGTACAAGTTTTTCGCAATTGACGAAAAATCCCGCCTTGCCGACAATGATTTGAAACTGTTTTATCTTGCCGATGACGAATCGGTGAAATGTGTGAATATAAAAATCGAATGAAAACTTGCCGTGCCAACTTTTGCGACAATTTTAAACGCTATTGAATTTTTTTTCGAAAAGATGTATCATCAGCAAAATGCAGCAAGCAATTTGTTAGGAGGAATTATGTTCAAGTTGAAGGGCACTTTTACGGCGTTGATTACACCGATGAAACAAAACGGCGATGTGGATTTTGAAGGATTCCGCGAGCACATAAAAAATCAATTCAAGGCAGGAATAGACGGACTTGTTCCGCTTGGCACGACGAGCGAAACTCCGACGCTCGACGAAGAAGAAGAGCGCAAAATGCTCGAAATAATTTTTTCGGAACGCGACGCTCACAAAAATGCGAGTGGCAATTATGTTCCAATCGTGGTCGGCGCGGGAAGCAACAATACTCGCGACGCAGTTCGCTATGCTCAAAGGGCGAAGGAGGCGGGCGCGGACGCGATTTTGGTCGTGACGCCTTATTACAACAAGCCTTCGCAGGCGGGAATTTTAAAGCACTTTGAGGCTGTGTGCGCCGTGGGCGTTCCGGTCATCGTGTACAATATTCAGGGACGCACCGGAGTGAACATCGCCACGGAAACTTTGGAAAAAATCGCAGAACTTCCGAACGTGATCGGCGTGAAAGAAGCGAGCGGAAACGTCCAGCAAATGATGGACGTGATTGCGAAAATCAAATTGCGCAAACCTGAATTTTCCGTGATGAGCGGCGACGATTCACTCACGCTTCCTTTGCTCGCGCTGGGAGGAGACGGCATTATTTCGGTCGTTTCAAATCTCGCTCCCGAGCAAATGAAAGCGATGGTGGATTCCGCCCTGCGCGGAGATTTTTCTGCGGCGAAGGAAATGCACTACAAACTTTTGCCGACATTCCGCGCGTCAATGATTGAAGGAAATCCTTCTTCAATAAAATGCGCGATGAATTTGAAAGGACTTCCGGCAGGAACTGTGCGCGCGCCGCTTTCGGAAGTGAGCGAGGGCGGAAAAGAATTCATCAAAGCCGCGTTGCAGGAAAGCGGAATTTAAATTGGGGGAAAAAATGTCTGAAAGAATACCAGTTGGAGTTTTGGGCGCGACGGGAATGGTCGGGCAGCGATACATAAAATTGTTGGAAAATCATCCGTGGTTTCGCGTAACTTATGTTGCGGCAAGTCCGCGCTCTGCGGGCAAACTTTACCGCGACGCGGTTTCGTCGCGCTGGCTCATTGGCGAAAACATTCCCAATGATGTGGCAGACCTCACCGTGCAGGACGCGAACGACGCTTCGCTTGCTTTGGGAAAATGCCGCTTCGTTTTTTCCGCGCTGGAAATGGGAAAGGATGAAATCAAGGCTCTCGAAGAACGCTACGCCGCAGAAGGAATTCCTGTCGTTTCGAACGCGAGCGCGAATCGTTGGACGGACGACGTTCCAATGCTCGTGCCTGAAATCAATTTTGATCATCTCGACATCATCGCTTCGCAAAAAAAGTCGCGCGGCTGGGACAAGGGCTTTATCGCTGTGAAGCCGAATTGTTCCCTGCAAACTTACATGATGCCGCTTCACGCGCTCATTCGCGCAGGCTTTCCTGTGCGCCGAATGATTGTAACGACTCTTCAGGCGGTTTCGGGCGCGGGCTATCCTGGCGTTTCAAGTTTCGACATGATTGACAACATTGTGCCGTACATCGGCGGCGAAGAAGAAAAGACCGAGCGCGAGTGCCTCAAGATTTTGGGCGAAGTGCGCGATGGAAAAATCGTGAACGCGACGCTTCCGATTGTTTCTTCAACGTGCACGCGCGTTCCTGTGGTGGACGGGCACACGGCGAGCGTTTCGCTTGAATTTGATTTGCCCGAAGAAAAAAAGCCGACGCTCGAGCAAATCGAAAAAATTTGGAGCGAATACACTTCCGTTCCGCAGGAATTGAAATTGCCGAGCGCGCCCGCGCATCCGATTGTGATTCGACACGAAGAAAATCGCCCGCAACCACGGCGCGACCGAGAAACCGAAGGCGGAATGGCATGCGTCATCGGGCGACTTCGAAAATGCAACGTGTTCGACGTGAAGTTCATCGCGCTCAGCCACAACACAAAACGCGGCGCGGCTTTGGGCGGAATCCTCAACGCGGAACTTTTGAAGGCGAAAGGATTTTTTAATTAAAGACTCTTCGAAAAAATTGCCTTTGGCAATTTTTTCGAATGTGCCGACGAGTCCTATAGTCGCTATAATAGCGCGACGAAGAGCATCGCACACGGCTACGACGCTGGCTGGCGTGTCGGCACTTTTTCGCCGTTGCTTCGCGCCAAGAAAAAATCAAATCCGCACGCCGCCTTTATACCTTTCTACAATCTTAATTTTTGCTTAATCGTTTTTCTTAAACTTGAAAAAATATGCGTTCTTTGATAATCTTTTTTTGTCATCACATTTATAACGGCACGAAGCGGAAATTGGTATGGCGCGGATTTTGATTGTTGACGATGAAAAAGAAATCATTGACTTGCTCACTTTGTATCTTGAAAAGGACGGCTTTTCCGTGACGGGAGCGTTGGACGGCGAGACCGGGCTGAAACTGCTTTCGCAGGGCGATTTTGACTGCGTTCTCCTTGACATTATGATTCCAAACATAAACGGCTTCAATGTGCTTAAATCGATCCGCAAGGCGAGCGCCGTTCCTGTTATCATCATTTCGGCGAAAATCACTTCTTCCGACAAAATCCTCGGCTTGGATTTGGGCGCGGACGATTATGTCACGAAGCCTTTCGATCCGCTGGAAGTGCTTGCCCGCGTAAAAACGAATCTCAGACGGTTTAGCAGCGGCACGGCAAAAAGCGCGCTTTCGCAGTCGCAGAAAAAATCAATCGTCGTGCCGCCTTATGAATTGAATCTGGAAGAATGCCTTTTTTACAAGCGCGGCGAAGCGGTCGAAATCACCGCCACGGAATTCCAGCTTTTGCGGCCTTTTCTGGAATCGCCGAACAAGGTTTTTACCAAGCAGCAGCTCATTGAAGCGGGCTGGCCGGAACAGAAATTCGTGGAAGACAACAGCATTATGGTCGCTTTGAGCAAACTGCGTTCAAAAATGGACGAAAACTATTCCATAAAAAATATCAGAGGATTAGGCTATCGCCTGGAGATCAAATGAATTCCAAAAAATCTGTCTTTAAATCTTTGAAAGTCCAAATCTGTCTGTTCATGACGGCAAACGTCCTCGTGTGGTTTTTTATCACGACAGGAATCAACGAATATATTTGGCATCAGGAAGAACTCGGAGAACTTGTCATAACGAACGGATTGTTTACACTTTTGTCCGCCGTTCAAGCGTTGCTTTTCATAATAATCAATCTTCCGTTTTTGTTCTTTCTTATAAATCACATTGACAAGCCTGTTCAGAAAATAGTCAGGGGATTAAGGAAAATCAAAAGCGAAAAATTTGACGAGCGAATAGACTTTGCTTCGAGCAATGAATTCGACGAGATAAAAAATGAAATAAACATTATGAGCGAGGCGTTGAAAAAGAGCGCGATGTTTCGGGCGGAGGCGGAAAATCAAAAGACGCTTCTTTTTGCGAACATGGCTCACGATTTGAAAACGCCGATCACTTCCATACAAGGCTTTTCAAAGGCACTTTGCGACGGCGTTGTCGAATCTCCCGAAAAACAAACCGAATACATAAATACCATATATTCAAAGGCAAAAACGATGAATGATCTGATTGACCGCCTTTTTGAATACGTGAAAATAAATTCCGATTTGAATGCCCTGAATTTGCAGGATGCCGACATTGCCGAACTTTTGCGGAACTGCGTTTCCGAACTGTACACGGAATTCGAAGAGCGCGGCATTCGGCTTGACATTTGCATTCCGGAAACGCCGATCGTCAAATCTGTCGATAAAGTCGAATTGCACCGAGTTTATGCGAACATTCTCACGAATGTAATCGTTCATAACGACGATTCTATTCGCTGCCTGATAAAAATGGACGAACGCGGAAACGTGATTGTCGCGGATTCGGGGAACGCCATTTCCGAAAAATATGCCGAACAGATTTTCCAGCCTTTTGCGAAAGGAGATTTTTCAAGAAAATCAGGATGCGGCAGCGGACTTGGACTTTCCCTTTCAAAAAAAATCATGGAAAAGCACAATGGCGATTTGCTCTATTTGGATGTGTATGAAGGATACGTCAAAGCCTTTTTGATTTTAATCGACAAATAAGGTTTCGGAAAGGTTCTTTTCATAAAAAAGAAATCCGCCTGTTTTAGAATATGTTCTATACGTTTAAGGCGGACTATGAACAAAAAAGTTTTATCTTTAATTTTTTTTATTATGCCGATATGCCTTTATGCGCAGGAATTTTTTTTGTCTTTGGACGAAGCCGTCGAACTCGGTTGCGCGAACAGCGAGGATTTGCAGACGCAGGAAATCCGAGTGAAAGCGGCGGAGCGAAAATCTGGCAATTCGTGGAACGCGATAATTCCCTCGCTGAATTTGTCTGCGGCAGACACAGTGAATTTTCCTTCGAAAAATCTATCTTCGGACGAAAGCGTCAATTCTTTTTCTTTGGAAGGCTCTGCGAGCGTCTCGATAAAATCAGATTTGCTTAATATGGTTTCAAAAAGCAAAACCGATTTCGAAATCGAAAGAATGCAGTATCTGCTCGCATTTTACGGCGTGCGAAAGACGCTTTCCGATTCCTATTTTGATTTGGCAGAATTGAAGCGCGAAATCGAAATAAAAACCGAAGCCGCAAAAAATCTTGAGGACATTCATGCCGAAAGCAAGGCGAAATATCAAAGAGGCTTTTTGAGCGAAACGGATTACCTTGCGTCAAAAATTCTTTCCGAAAAATCGAAGGCGGAACTTTCTGTCTTGAAACTTAATTTTAATCAACAGTTGCAGTCATTCAAACAAGTTATCGGGCTTGATCCCGAAACGGAAATCACAATGCAGTCGGACCTTGCGGAGATTCAGAATGCGTTTGCAACATCATATAAAAAAAGCAAGGCGGAAATAGAAAGCGCGATGCAAACACAGAATTTTCCAGAAGTCCGTCTGCTGGAATATCAAAAACGTTCCGCCGAACAGAATCTCAAGGCGAAAAAAACGGAAATCTTCGGGCCTGAGTTCAACTTGTCCTATAACGGTGGGCCTGTCTTTTCGTATCCGAAAACCGAAGACACCGGACGGTTCAAAAATTCGGTAACCGCCCGCGTAAGCATTCCGCTCGACAGCCTGTTCAGCACATCGAAAAGCCGCGAAGAATTGCGCGACTGCAAGGACGAAATTGCGATGGTCTCGATTCAGCTTGAAAACAAAAAAAAGTCGTTGACGCTGGAACTGAAAAATCTGATGCAGCAACTGGACGAGCAAAGCGCGGCATTGCGCACGTACTCACAGCTTTTGGAAATCACGGAGCGAAATGTGACGCTCTGCCAAAACAACTACGCAAAAGGACTTTTGGATTTTCAAAGCCTGAAAAATGCGAGTTCTGAATATTTGGACGCGCAGGTTGAGTATTCAAGCAAAATCACGGAAATACTGAAAATTTATTCCGCGATCGAACATATTACCGCAAAGAGAATAAGATGACGGAACGGAGGTTATAATGCAAAAAAATTTGAAAAACGCGCTGCTTGTTTTGCTTGCGGCATCGATTGCGTTCGGCTGCGCAAAAAAAGGCGATGAGGACGAGGAAGACTCAGGCGACGAAATCACCGCCGTAAAAGTCGAAAAAATTGCCAAAACGTCCTTGCACGATTATTTTACGACCAACGGAAATATCAAAGTAAGGAATTCGCTGGAAATTTATTCTGCCGTAAACGGACTGCTGACCGGCGTTTTTGTGAGGCTTGGGCAAAAAGTTTCCAAAGGCGAAGAAATTGCGCTCGTCGATCCGAGCGTGAACGGCGGAAACTACGCTTTGTATCGTCTGACCGCTCCCGTAAGCGGAACGATTCTTTCCACGCCGCCGGCAGTCGGCTCAATGGTCACTTCGGAAAGGAAAATCGTCCTTATGGGAAATTTGTCGGACTTGCAGATTGTTTCTTATGTTCCCGAACGCTACTACGCCCGCCTGAAAACAGGATTAAAGGCAACTATAAAAGTCGAGGCTTACGGGGACAGAGAATTTGACGCGGAAATAAAAGAAATTTCTCCTGTCATCGACGAAGAAAGCCGCACTTGCGAAGTTACTCTTTCGCTTGCAAAAAAGAATTCGGAAATCGTCGCGGGAATGTTTGCCGAAGTCGCGATTATTCTTGAAAGTTTCGACAATGTGTATTCGGTTCCCGAAGACTGTGTGCTTTCCAAAGACGGAGAAGATTTTGTTTACAAAGTAACGGAAAACACGGCGGAATTATGCAAAGTGGAAATCGGGAACGTGTACGATCATCGCAGGATTATCACGCAAGGTTTATGCGAAGGAGATTTTGTCATCACGGAAGGATATGAAACTGTCGCCGACGGCGGCATCGTGAATGTGGTTTTCGGGAGCGTTTATGAATCTCACTAAAAAAACTGTAAGCAATCCTGTTTTCGTTGTTATTGTTTTTATTTTGATTACGTTTATGGGGCTTGCCGTCATCAAAGACATAGAAATAAATCTCATGCCGGACATAAAAGAGCCGTATCTTATGATTGCGGCAACGTATGAAAACGCAGGCCCTGAAACCGTAGAAAGCACCGTCACCAAAATAATCGAAGAATCTTTGGTGACCGTAAGCAATTTGAAGAAAATGGTTTCCACGTCTTCCGACGGCGCATGCGAAATAGGGCTGGAATTCAATTACGGAACGAACATCGATGCCGCCGCCATTCAAGTGCGCGACGCTTTGGAAGAAATAAAAGACACGCTTCCTTCGGGAATGAAATCTCCGCAAATCTTTAAATTGAACATGAACGATTCCGCATTGATGGACATCGTGATTCTCGGCAACCGCAGCGAAAGCGAACTCAAATACATTGCGGACAAAAAAATCAAGCGGATGCTCTTGCAGGCGGACGGCGTGGCGCAAGTTTCTGTTTACGGCGGCAAGACTCCTGCCGTGAGAATCGATCTTAGCCAAAACAGGCTTGCCGCGTTCGGAATCACCGTTTCGGAAATCGCGGAAAAAGTCGCGCTGGAAAACAAGAATTTCGTAGCCGGAAAAATCACAGAAAACGCGAAGAATTTTGTGCTGAAGACAAAAGGCGAATATCAATCGATAGAAGAAATTGCGGATACGATAATCGCCGTCCGTGACGAATACAATGTCCGCCTTTCCGATTTGGGCAATGTCTACATGGGCTTTGAGAACACCATTGACGAAGTGTACATCGACGGAAAATCCGGCGTTTCCATTTCCGTAAAAAAACAGTCGGGCAGCAACGCGGTAAAAGTCGCCGAAAACGTTTACGAAAAAATAGAAGAAATCCAAAAAATCCTGCCTTCCGACATTACATTGAAAATCATCTCGGACGAGTCGGAATCAATCCGCGACGCTTTGAACACGTTGTATGAAAGCGCATGGCAGGGAATTTTGCTTGCGGTTTTCATTCTGTTTATGTTTTTGCGCAGCGGAAAAAGCACGTTCATCATTGCCGTGAGCATTCCGATCTCAATGATTATGACGCTGCTTTTGATGCACGTTGCGCACATCACGTTGAACTTGATGACTTTGACGGGACTGATTCTCGGAATCGGCATGGTCGTGGACGCTTCCATCGTGATGATTGACAATATTTACACGTACCGATTGCGCGGCTCAAAGCCCAAAGTCGCGGCGATTTTGGGAACGCAGGAAATGATTGTCTCCGTAGTTTCCGGCAACCTTACGACAATCGTGGTGTTCATTCCGTTCCTGCTTTTTTTGAATAATTTGGAATGGATCGGGCTTATGGCAAAAGATTTGATTTACACGATTATCAGCGCAATCGTCTCGTCGCTTTTCGTGGCAGTCTTCCTTGTGCCAGTCCTCGCAGGAATATATATGCCTTTGGACAATCCGAACGAAAAACCCGTGAGAAACAGATTCATTGTTTTTATCTACGGGCTTTTTGAAAAAATGTTCGCCGCGACGCAGCATGCCTACAAAATCATATTGCGTTCGGCGTTGAATCATCGCGCCGTCACCATTGCCGCATCCGTCATCATGCTCGCCTGCTCGATATTCCTCATGGCTTTTATCAATGTCGAAGGCTTACCTGAAGCGGAAGGGCAGTCCGTGACGCTGAACATCACTTTGCCTGCCGGCGCTCCGTTGGAGAAAACGCGGGAAGTCGTGAAAAAATTCGAACGATACGCGCTGGAAGGCGTGACCGTCTACAAGACGATATTTTCGTCGCTTGGAACAAGCGAGAGCGAAGAGGAAATTATGGCGGCGACGAACGCAGGAAGCATTTCAGTTTTTCTGCCGCCCGCCTCGCAGCAAAAAGAAACGCCGAATCAGATAAAAGAAAATTTAAGAAAACACTTTTCCGAATTTCCCGGAGTGGAATTCATTTTTGCGGACGACAGCATGGATGCTTTTACCGGTTCGGACATCGACATAAAACTTTCCGGCTCGGACCTTGAGGAAGTCAGAAAAATTTCGGACAACATTGTCTCGCTTCTCAAAGCAAACCGAAATTTGACCGACATAAAAACGGATTTGAAAACAGGGCTGCCGCAAATCGAAATTGAAATCGACCGAAAGCGCGCAAATTCGCTGGGAGTGAGCATAGAAGCCGCGGCAAACGAATTAAACAATTCCATTTCGGGAATAAAAGTTACAAAGTACCGCAGGAAAGGAAACGAATACAACGTGATCATGAGCCTGCAAGAAAAAGACAGGCGTTCCGCAATCGACCTTGACAAAATAACGGTTCAGGGAACAAATGGACCTGTGAGTCTCGGAAATTTCGCGCGGCTTAAAAAAGGCTTCGGGGCTGTTTCTCTAAAACACGAAAACCGTGAACGAACCGTTCATATCAAGGGAAAATTCGCGGGGCAGCAAAACGCTTTTGAAATTGAAAATCAGATTAAAAAAGATATTACCGAAAACTGCCTTATTCCTGCGGGCATAATTATCGATTTTGGCGGCTCGGGAAAAATTATGAAAGAAAAGGGAATGATTTTCGTGAAAATTATTTTCCTTGCGATCTTCATGGTTTTCGGATTGATGGCGAGCATGTACGGAAGCTTGAAAAAGCCTTTCATCAATATGTTCACGATTCCGTTTATGATTATCGGCGTGATTTTGATTCATTTTTTTACGGGGCAAAGCCTTTCGGTGATGTCTCTGCTCGGTCTTGTGATGCTTGTCGGAATCGTCGTGAACAACGGCATTATTTTGGTGGATTACACGGGACTTTTGATTGCGCGCGGCAAACCGGTAATGGAAGCATGTTTCGAAGCGGGAATAAGCCGCCTGCGTCCTGTCCTTATGACGACTTTGACGACGGTTTTGGGCATGCTTCCGATGTGCTTTTCAAAAACAGGCTCGGCGTCTTTGGTGCAGCCGATCGGAATGTGCGTTGTCGGCGGATTGCTTTCGAGCACATTGGTCACGCTCATCATCATTCCCGCCGTATATTCGATTATGTGTCGCAAAGAAAAAGGAGACATGATTGCTTTGAACGCAAACGAAAACGCGCCCGAAACGAGCGGAAAAGTCAGAATCGAAATAATCGCAAACCAATCTGCCGAAGAAGACATTATAGAAATTCTGGAAACTTCAATTCCCGCAATCGAATATACATTGGAAGAAAAAGTTTTCGGCAAAGGAAAGTCCGCCCGAAAGCTTGGCTCGACAGTCTGGCCCGAAATGAATTTCAGGCTTACGATTTATACGACGCAAACCTATTCCGGAAAAATTCAAAAACGCATCAGCGAAATAAAAACCAAATTCGCCGGCGAAGGAATCAGCATTTTTGAAATGAAGGCGGAATAGAAAAAAAGATGCGTTTTTTGGGCGTGCCCGCTATGATTTCTGTTCTGCTGCAAGCGCGGCGCACCGTTCAAGGATTTCTGACGCAAGTTGCTGTTTTGCGCGCGGAATCGCTTCGAGCGTGTTGATTATGTGCTGATATTTTCTGTAAAGTGCAATCTGTCGGCTATTTTCTTCGGTGGCGAAAGCGGATTGCGAGATTCCAAGCAGACTTTCTAAAGGAATCCCGAGCGCGTGTGCGATGCGGATTGCGTCATTTGCAAACGGATTGCTGTCCCGCTCAATCGCGCGGTTCATCGTCGTCATCGGAACGCCGCTCATCGCCGAAAGTTCCTTCCGTGACATGCCACGGAATTCTAATTCTTCCTCAACTTTCTTCCAAAAGCCCATATAAGTATGGTATAAACTTTTGTCGTTAAGGTCTTGCAAATATAAACAATTATTTATATAATCAGTGTATAGGCGACAACTATTTAGTAAATTGAAAATGTCGCGACATAAGTTCTGAAAGTAGTGAAAGGAGGTTGCATGTCCGCACAAAAGCAAAATCCCGGTTTGTTTTTTTATCTTTCTGCGGCAGCTTTTTTCTGCCTTGAATTCAACTCGTACTGGCAGATTGTTGGAATTCCACTCGCGCTTGTCGCGCTCTTTTTCCTTTGCAAGAAAGTCAATGTTTCCGAGGAACTGCGCTGTACGGCAGGGATGCGTGTGTTCTGCCTGCTTATAAGGCAGGAAAACGGTGAACGTCTACGACTTTGACAGCACGATTTATGACGGAGACAGTTCCATAGATTTTTTTCTGTTCTGCGCGAAACGCAAGCCGATTATTTTTCTGCTTGTTCCAAGGATTATTGCGGCATTTGCGCTCCGCCTTGTACGTAAGACGAATACGGAGACAGTAAAAAGCGCGTTCTTCAGTTTCGTTCACATGATTCCCGACATTGATGCGTTCGTTTCAGAATTTTGGAAAACGCACTCCAAAAAGATTGTGGGTTGGTATCTTGCGCAGAAAAAAAGCGATGATGTGATAATTTCCGCGTCTCCCGAATTCCTGCTCGAAAAAATCGGCGATGAACTAGGAGTGCGCGTAATCGCAAGCCGCGTCTGCAAGAAAAGCGGCGTGATGTCTGGCAAAAACTGCCGAGGGGAAGAAAAAGTCAGGCGGCTTCGCGAAGAATTCGGCACGAACTGCACGATAGAAAACTTCTATTCTGATTCTGAATCAGACATTCCGCTCGCACGGCTGGCACAGAACGCATGGCTTTGCAAGCACGGGAAGATAATTCTGTGGCATAAGAATAACGAAAAATAGCCATCATTCCAAAGCATTTGCAAGCGCGGGCTTGAAACTTCACTGCGTCCGTTTTGCATAAATGCACTTTAAAAATACCATTTCACATCGCATGGCGTGAATTTTTTCTTAAAACTGTATCTTTCGGCCGAAGATATGGGGTTCGTTGGAACATCCCGCTTGAAAATCATTTCGTTTTTTTGTATAATTTTTCAATAGAATTATTTGAAAAATTTTGGAGAAAATTATGGTTCCAGTTTTGATAAAAGAATTGCTCGCGAAAAATCCTCAAGGCGAGCGCGTCACGGTTTGCGGCTGGGTGCGCACGATGCGCGATTCAAAGAATTTGGTTTTCGTCCAAGTGAACGACGGTTCATGCTTCGCGAACATTCAACTCACGTTCGACAGGAACTCGCCTTCGCAAAATGCGAGCGTCGATGAAATCGAAAGCGAATTGAAAAAAATCAATACAGGCGCATCGATTCGCGCCGAAGGAATTCTCGTTCCTTCTCCCGCTTCGGGGCAGGCAGTGGAAGTGTCGCTCGAAAAAATCACCGTAATCGGAACTTGCAATCCCGAAGAATATCCGCTTCAAAAAAACAAAATGTCGATGGAATATCTGCGGGAAAACGCGCACTTGCGCGCGCGCACGAATACGTTCGGCGCGGTTTTCAGAATGCGAAGCCAAATGGCGTTCGCCGTGCACAATTTTTTTCAAGAACGCGGATTCGTATATTTGAACGCGCCGGAAATCACCTGCTCCGACTGCGAGGGCGCGGGCGAGATGTTCCAAGTGACTTCGCTTTCGTTGGAAAAAATCGCGGAACTTGGAGTGAAGGCCGGCGCGGGCGGAATGAAGATTGAGGACGCGCATAAAATCGTGGATTATTCCAAGGACTTTTTCGGAAAGAAGGCGAGCCTCACAGTTTCGGGGCAGCTCGAGGCGGAAACATTCGCCACGGCTCTCAGCCGCGTCTACACTTTCGGACCGACTTTCCGCGCCGAGAATTCCAACACTCCGCGCCACCTTGCGGAATTTTGGATGATCGAGCCTGAAATGGCCTTCTTCGATTTGAACGACGACATGGATTTGCAGGAAGATTTCGTAAAATACTTGCTGAATTGGGCTTTGGAAAAATGCGCGGAAGACCTCGCCTTTTTTGAAAAGAGAATTCATCTCGGACTTATTTCGCAACTTGATTCCGTGGCAAAATCAAAATTCGTGCGAATAACTTACACGGACGCGATTTCGGAATTGCAAAAAAGCGGCGCGAAATTCGAATTCAAGCCTGAATGGGGAGGCGACATCGCCACCGAGCACGAGCGTTTTTTGACGGAACAAATTTTCAAATGCCCCGTGATGGTCTACAATTATCCGCGCGAAATAAAGTCGTTCTATATGAAACAAAACGACGACGGAAAAACCGTCAAGGCGGTGGACGTGCTTGTGCCCGGAATCGGCGAACTGAACGGCGGAAGCGAGCGCGAGGAAAGTTATGAAAAACTCATCGCGGAAATCCGCCGCCGAGGAATGGACGAAAAAATCTACGACTGGTATTTGGATTTGCGCCGTTTCGGAACAGTGCCGCATTCGGGATTCGGAATGGGATTCGAGCGGCTCATTCGCTACGTTACGGGAATGGAAAACATCCGCGACGTGATTCCTTATCCGCGCGCACCTAAATTGGCAGATTTTTAATCATTGAAAAAATGCGCGCGGTATCTGCTGGGAAATTATTCCACTCGCCGCTTTCGCGGCGGGCGATTCCGCGCGCACCTAAATTGGCGGATTTTTAATTGTTGAAAAAACTCGCCGAGTTCGGCGAGTTTTTTCTTTTCGTTCTTGCCGCTTAATTTAGCATTCCATGTTCTGAAAAACTAAAATATTCTTCTTTCGCCAAAATTATGTGATCCAAAAGCGTTATTCCCAAAAGTTCGCCAATTGTGCGAATGTGGTTTGTGGTCTCAATGTCCAAGTTCGACGGCCTGCAAATTCCGCTTGGATGATTGTGCGCGATTATAATGGCCGAAGCATGCATTTTCGTTGCTTCGAAAAAAATCTCGCGCGGATTGATTGTCGTGCTGTTCGTTCCGCCGACCGCAACGACTTGCTGGTTCAAAATTTCGCGCGCTCCTGAAAGCGCGAGCGTAATAAAATGCTCGTTTGTCTTAAATCCATAATGCTCGATGTAAGGAACTATGTCTGATGGCGAGTCTATGCGCTTGCTGAAAATTTGTGCGTTGCGTCTTCCCAATTCTATTGCGGCGGCGATTGAAAGAGCCTTGCCAAGTCCCACGCCAGGAATTTCTATGAGGCATTCGATTAAATTTTCGCGGCCAGCGATGTCTATCACATCTTTTACTTTTTTCGCAAGAGTTTCCACGGGGCAATGTTTCATTCCGCTTCCCAAAATCAACATCAAAAGTTCTTCGTTGGTCGGATAGCCCAAGCCGCGTGCGAAAACGCGCTCGCGCAAATCTGGTTTATCGCTCATTTTTGTGATTTCCTCGCATTTAAAGTATGATTTTTTTTGAATTTTTCATTGTAGAATATTGAATATTTGCAAAAAACGCCGATATTTCTTTTATGAAGAATTTCTTTTTAAAAAAAATCTCTGCACGTTTCATTTTTTGCGCCGCTTTTTCGATTTTGTTTTTTTCGTGCGTTACCCCTCCCCAAAGAGAAAGTGTTTCCCGCGAAATCTGCGGCGCGCCCGTAAAATCCGCAAAGTCGCTCCTTGAATTTTTTCTTGAACGAAATCCGTCTGCAAAAAAATCTCAAATTGCGCGTATGGCGAAATTTTATGTGGAAGAGGCTGCCGCCGAAGGAATCAATTCGGACGTGGCGTTCGTGCAAATGTGCTTGGAAACGAATTATTTGCGATTCGGGAATTTGGTGAGCGCGGAAATGCACAATTATTGCGGGCTTGGCGCAATCGATGAAAATCATCGCGGAGAAATTTTCGAAACGGAACGGTTCGGCGTTCGCGCGCACATTCAGCATTTGCACGCCTATGGCACGACTTCCGATTTCGAGTTGAAAAACGCGCTCATCGACAGCCGCTACAAATATGTGAATCCGCGCGGAAAAGCTCCCACCATTTTCGAACTGGCGGGAACTTGGGCGGCGGACAAAGAATACGGCAAAAAACTCGACGCGCTTCTTTCCGCCCTTGAGGAATTCTAATTTCGAATCGTCGTGCCGACGTAATTTTCGCCGCGCAAAATTCGCCGCGTATTTTCGATGTTTTTTCCCGCGCTGCAAATCACAGTCAAATTCGCAGCTTCTGCTTCGCGGCTCGCAATCGGATCAAACGGAACATTTTTTCCGGGAATCCATTCATCGCCGACCATCGCGCGGAATTCTTTCCAAGAAATCTCATCGAGCGGCTTTGCGTCGGGATTTTTTCGCGGATCGTCGGTGTAAACTTTTTCGATGTTGCTCAAATTGACGACGGTGTTTGCGCCGAATTTTTTCGCAAGCAAAACCGCGTCATTGTCGCTCGAAAATCCTGGCTTCCAGCCGCTTGCCACGAGGACTTTTCCTTTGAAATTTATTTCTTCCGTTGGATTGTAAACCACGCCGTTTTCGCAAAGTTCGCCAAAAACCGACTTCACCAATTGCGCGTTGATTCGCGTAGCCATGATTCCAATCCAGTCGGCGGCGTTGTCGCAAGGCGACGTTTGCAATGCGGCGCAAGTTTCCTTGTAGGCGTTTTGGTAGATTCGGGCGGGCGCGCCGCCGCCCACCACAAGCACGAGCCGATTTTCTTCCGAGGACGAAATCCATTCTCGCGCCATTCGCACGAACTCATTCAAAAATTGCGTGTCAGGTTTTTCAGGCGCGACAATCGAGCCGCCCAGCGATAAAACTTTTGTGTTCATTTTTCAATCCGATTTTTGTTTTTATATTTTTCGCAGCCAACGGCCACATTTTAATAAATTCCCAAAACGCTCGGCACTGGCCAATGCGAACTGTAGCTTTTGATTTCGGCGGGCGACTCTTCCCACACGGACTGCGCGGCAAAACTATGCGGAATGCGCACGATGTTGCTGTTCAAAGCGGAAGGCTTGATCACATTTTGCGCAAGCGAAAATGCAATGTGCTGCGCGTCGATGTTTCCAAAATAATATTTCGACGAATGTCGCTCGTTTTGGAAAGGCTCGAATTCCATTCCCACGCCGAGCGCGACATCCACCGGCACCCATCCGAAATCTTCCAAATAAAATTCGCTCCACCAATGATTTTGCGTCCGCTTGTCGGCGTTCACCAAAATTCCGCTCAACATTCTTGCGGGAATTCCAGCCGCGCGCAAAAGGGCGGTATAGACGACTGCAAAATCGTAAGCGTCGCCGCGCTTGTGCTTTGTCAAGTCGAGCGAATCGGAATCTTGGCGGCGGCTTTTTTCGGTGAGACGAAAATTCGTCGTCATATAATCGAAAATCATTTCGGCGCGTCGATAAGGATTTGTGACATTGGAATAAATATTTGGAAGCAATTCCAAAATTTCAGGCGCGTTCGCAGGAATGATTTCATCGGCGCGAGTGTAAGTGCGATAGAGCATTCTATTTTTTTGATTGAATGCGTGAACGTAATCGCGATTTATTTTCGTTTCCGCCGAAGAGCGTTCGATTACGAAAGTTTGTTTTGCGCTGAATTTTTTTTCCGAAGAATTCGCTTTGCCAGAATTTTCATTCAACACAGTTTGAAAAATCGAAGTGCCGCGATAATTCAACAGCGTTGGAATTGGAACACTTTCGCTTATGCTGACATTTGGTTGCTGCGAATAAACTGCGGGATGAGGAAAATGCAATGTAATCGCGCTGCCATTCGCTCCTTTCATCGAAGAAATGTTCGCCTCGACTTGAAGCAAATATCTGTGCCGCGTCTTGAAATTTTTTTCTCCGACTCTCTTTCTTATCGTAAGCGGATACATCGTGCTTTGCCCATTTTCAGTCACCACGAAAAGCGAGCCGTTTTGCGTGCCGTCCGGCACTCGCACGCGGATTTCCGTTTCGCTCCAATATTCGTAGTCAAAATCATAATCGGAAGGCAGGATGAATCCTTCTTGTTCCGAGCCGAGTTGAAAAAACGCATTTTTGCTTTCAGCTTTCGTCGCGGAATTTTCGGTCGAATTCAAATCCGTAAAATTTTGCGCCTGCGAATTTTGTTCCCGGCAAGAAAAATAAACGGCAGAATTTTCTCGCGTGCTGCCGAAATTTTTTCCCGTAATCGTAATCGTTTGTCCAATCGAAGGATTTTCAGGCGCAACTTCGGTGATTATGGGCGTGGTTAGAGTTTTGTTTTCCGGCGTGGAAACTGGTATTGCAAGATTGTTCACAAAAAATTGCGGATTCGATTTTCCGCCGCGCGTCACGACATAAACCAAACCGTCATCGGCGTTTACGGGAATCGTGATTTTGATTTCGTCATTTTTCCATGAAACGTAGCCGCTTTCGGTAATTCTGTTTCCGCAAAATTCTACATAACTCGAAGCCCGTTCTTTTCCGAAAAAATCTCCGCGCACCGTGAGAATGTCGCCCGGCGCGCCCATGCTTGGAATGATTGCCTCAACGTTTGGCGTTTTCGTAACTTTCCGCGTGAGTAAAAGCAATAGCAAAACGCCAATCAATATGACCAATGCAATTGCGGCAAAACGCGCGGCGGGATGCTTTCGAAGTGCGTATGAAAAGCGAGTCACTTCAAAAAGTCCGGAGAATGAAATTGATTGAAAGAAACATTCGCGGCAGAAAGTGAACCCAAATTCGTAAGTTCCGTCAGACGAATTGTCATTCCGCTTTCTTCGTTTTCATCCGATTTAAGCACTTCAAAATTTGACGCTTTCAATTCAAGCGGCTTTGCATTTTGCGGTGCATTCACGGCCAAAGAATTTTTTTCGTCGGTTTTTGAAAGCGTTTCGGCGCGAAGCGCGACATCTTGAATTCCGCCTTCCACAATGACATCGCTTTTTGCAATTGGCGTGATTTCCTGCGCCTTCGAAATTATCGGCAAATCCTGCGCTGCCATATTCGCGTTCTGCGCTGAATTCATTTTTTGCGGAAGCATAATCGCGAAGACTGCGGCGGCCGCTGCCGCCATCGGAATGAAAGTGTGGCGCATCGGCACGATAAATTTCTTCGGCTCGCTTTGAGAAACGATTTTTTTGAAGCGCATTCGACCTTGAAGCCGCTCAAAACTTTTTTCCATAAAATCATCGCTCAAGTTGAGCGACGATGAATCTTTCGAAAGAATTTCGCGCATCGTGCGCAATTTTTCCAATTTGGCGCGGCATTTTTCGCAGGAAACGATGTGAGCCTCGTAGTCGCGAGCGAATTTTTCTGGCAATTCGCCGTCGAGATAAATTGAGTGAATGTCATTTTCAGGACAAGTAAACATCGTCTTCTCCTATCAATTTTGAAAGCTGCTCGCGCGCCCTGAACACGCGGACTTTTACGTTTCCTTCCGTGATGCCCAAAGCCTTGCCAATTTCCTTATAATTCATATCGGCATATTCGCGCAAAATCAAAACCTGCCGAAGATTTTCCGGCAATTTTTGCAACGCTTCCTTCGCCTTTTCGATGGTTTCCGCCCGCAACAAATCCGTTTCGCCGGAAACGCTGGTTTTGCGCTCTTCGTAGAATTCGCGCTGCAAAGCCTTTTTTTCGCGCCCTTTCCGTTTGACGTAATTCAGCGAAGCGTTTTTGACCACTCGAATCAGCCAAAATGTCGCATCGCTCATCGTGGGAAAAACCAATCCTTTTTCGTGCGCCTTGATGTACGAATCGTGGACGAGATCTTCCGCCGCCTCGCTGTCGTTCACAATTCTGAACGAAACTTTGAAAAGCAGATTCATCGTCGCGTCGTATATCTTTCTGAAATCAGATTCATTGGCAGCGTTCAAAGCATTGTTTTCCGCAGAATTCTGGTTGCCTATATCATTTAACAATCAAGTCTCCTTTTCGTTACAAGGAAAAATGCGGTTGAAAAAAATAGAATGAAGAAATGCACTTTCGCAGAGAACCCGCCACGAAAAAAGGTTTCCGCGCTCCGCTTGTGCAGATTTTTTTCGTGGCGGAACCTCTGCTCCGCACATTTTCTCTTCTTCTGTTTTTCAAATCATCTCCATAATTATTCACTATTCAATATTAACTATTAATTATTCTTTTCGTTTCCAAATCGTTCCTTGCGGCGTGTCTACAATTGTGATTCCGCGCGATGAAAGTTCTTCGCGAATTTTGTCCGCCGTGGCAAAATCGCGGGATTTTTTCGCTTCCGCGCGTTTCGCCAAAAGCGCGTCGATTTCAGCGGCTTCGCTGTCGCCTTGGTGGGAATTTTGCGCCTGCGCGTCTTGCGCGATTTTTTTTGCGGAATCTTCTATTTTCAAGCCCAAAACGGCATCCATTTTTTGGATGAGCGCGTGCGCTTCGCTCGCCGAAACATTCGAATCTTTGAGCGCGACTTGAAGCGCGGCCAAAGCCTGCGGCGTTGAAAGATCGTTTTCCAAAGCCGCGCGAAATTCTTCCAAATGTTTTTTCGCCGCGCTTTGCAATGCGTTTTCGTCCGCCGCCTTGCCGCCCGATTCTTGAATGATTTTCGCCGCGCGGTTTACCAAAGATTTTCTTGCCGCCGCCGCGCCGTCAAGCGCGTTGAAACTAAAATACGAAGGGCTTCGATAATGCGTTCCCAAAAGAAAATATCTGTAGTCGAGCGCGTCGTAGCCTGCGTCAATCAGCGATTGAAGCGTGAGGAAATTTCCCGAGGATTTTGACATTTTTTCTGCGGCGATTTCGTTCGGCGAATTTTCGCTGGATTTTTCTTTTGAATCTTTCGCAATCACAAGAAATTCATTGTGAAGCCAAAAATTCACCCAAGGACCTTCCGCGCGTTCTTCCGCCGTCATCGCGCCTTCGCTTTGCGCAATTTCGTTCGTGTGATGAACTGGAACGTGATCGATTCCGCCAGTGTGAATGTCGAAATGCGTTCCCAAATATTTTTGGCTCATCGCAGAGCATTCGATGTGCCAGCCTGGATATCCGCGTCCCCAAGGAGAATCCCAAGTGAGCGCTTGATTTTCGAATTTGCTTTTCGTAAACCAAAGCACAAAGTCCGAAGGATTTTTTTTGTTTTCGTCCACGCCGACACGCGCCCCGGCCTTCAATTCTTCGATGTTCAAATTGGCGAGTTTTCCGTAATCCGCGTAAGTGGAAACGTCGAAATAAAGATTTCCGCCGGCTTTGTAAGTGTGCCCATTGGCTTCGATTTTTTTTATCAGCGAAATCATTTCTTCGACATGTTCGGTGGCTTTGCAAACGACATCGGGGCGGCGAATGTTCAGCCGTTCAATGTCGCGGAAAAATGCGTCCGTATAAAATTGCGCCACTTCCAAAACGCTTTGATGGCGTTCGGCGGCAGTCTTGAGCATTTTATCTTCGCCCGAATCGTCGTCGCCCGAAAGATGGCCGATGTCGGTTATATTCATTACGTGGCGAATTTTGTAGCCGAGGAAAGTGAGCGTTTTGTCCAAAATGTCAAGGAAAACATACGCGCGCAAATTTCCGATGTGGGCGTAATTATAGACGGTCGGACCGCAGCCGTAAAATCCAACGAAGCCTTCTTTGATTGGCTTGAATTCCTGAAGATTTTTTCCCATCGAATTGAACAATTTCAGCGACATTTTTTCTCCTTAATTTTCAACAATGAAAAAATTTCAATTTTTGAATTGTTGAAAAACGCCATCTTGCAGCGCAGCATTTTTGCAATTAAAAATTTTCACATATCGATTGCAAATCGAACGCAACTAATTTATAATGATTCTATGATAAATATAGAACAAATCGCGCAAAAGTTCAAGTCGTGCGACAAAATCAAAATTAGTTTCGGCGAAAAACTTTGCCGCCACGATTCTTTTAAAATTGGAGGCGAAGCCGCGCTTTTTGTGGAAGCCGAAAATGTCGATTCGCTTTGCTTTGTCATGGACGAAATTTGGCGCGAAAAAATTCCGTATTTTATTTTGGGCGGCGGAACGAATGTCGTTTTTGCCGACGAAGGTTTTGCGGGAATTGTCGTTTCCACGAAAAAAATCAACGCGATTTCGATTCTAGAAAATTACGAAAATAAAATCGACGAAAAAATCATCGTTTGCGAAGCGGGCGCGGGCACAAACGCCTTGGTCAATTTTGCATGCGCACACGGAATCGCAGGCCTCGAAGAATTCGCGGGGCTTCCCGGAACTGTCGGCGGCGCGGTTTATATGAACGCGCGTTGCTTTGAAAAAGAAATTTCCGACGTGGCGCGAAAAATTTCATGGATTGAATGGGACGGCGAAAAATGCGTTCGGCGCGAAAAAATTTTTTCCAAAGAAAATTGGGGCTACAAAAAATCGCCTTTTACAGGAACGCAAAAAATCGTGACGCGCGTGGAATTCGCTTTGCCGCAAAATCAAAAAAATTCCGAATTGGAAAAACGCGCGCGTGAATTTGTCGCGCTTCGAAAACAAAAAGGGCATTTTGAATTTCCGTGCGCGGGAAGCGTTTTCAAAAATAATCGCGCGTTCGGCGAGCCTTCCGGAAAAATCATCGAAAGCCTCGGACTTAAAGGCACGCAAATCGGCGGCGCGCAAATCGCTCCGTTTCACGCGAACATCATCATAAACACAGGCGGCGCGAAATGCTCGGACGTGCGCGCGCTCGTAGAACTTATAAAGCGCGAGGCTAAAAGCCGGCTCGGATTTGATTTGGAAGAGGAAATAATTTTCGCATAATTATAAGGCACATTCGAAAAACTTGCTTTTGGCAATTTTTTCGAATGTGCCAACGAGTTCTTTCGTCGCTATAATAGCGCGACGAAAAACATCGCATTTTCAAAGTTACCTCTAAAAACTGAAGTTTTTAGAGGTTTCCTATACTTTTTTTAGAAGTTCTGAAAATGAATCCATGTTCACTGGCTTTTCGATGACTCGATTCATTCCACTTTTGAAAGCGCGAAGCTTGTCGTTTTCCAAAGTGTTCGCCGTGATTGCGAAAATCGGAATCGATGCCGCGTCTTTTCGATTGAGCGCGCGAATCGCCTTTGTCGATTCATATCCGTTCATGCGCGGCATTTGAATGTCCATCAAAATCAAATCGTAAAAATTTTCTTCGCTTGCCTTGAAAATTTCAAGAGCCTCAAGTCCGTCGCAAGCCGCGTCCACTTCAATGCCGCATTCTTTCAAAAATTCCAAAGTGATTTCGCGATTCAATTCGTTGTCTTCCACCAAAAGCACGCGCTTGTTTTCCTTGTTTGAAGAAGTCCATTTACGTTTTGGAATTTCTTCCGAAACATCTTGCGCTTGCTGCAAACATTCTTTGAAAGGAATTTTTACAGTAAACGTCGTGCCTTTTTCAAGCTGGCTTTGCAATTCGATTGTGCCGCCCATCGCTTCCACAAGTTTTTTTGTAATCGTAAGTCCCAATCCCGTGCCCGCGATTTTGCTGGCCGTGGTATTTTGACCGCGCACGAAAGGCTGCCATATTCGTTCCATAAAATCTTCGCTCATTCCGCAGCCTGTGTCGCTGATGACAAACTTGTAACATTTTTTCTCTGAACACAAATCGATGTTTTCGTCTTCGGAAATAGTGAACGAAATCGAGCCGCCGCTTGGCGTATAATTCACAGCGTTCTGCAAAATGTTCGAAAGTATTCTGTTCAAATTCGGCGTGTCGGCAAAAACATTTTCATGCGCAATTTCCAAAGAAATATTGTAGTTCAAATTTTTCTCGGCGATTTGCGAACGGAACACATCAGTAAGAATTTCCGCCTGCTTTTTCAAATTGCACGGCTCTTTCTTCATATTGAGATTGCCACTTTCGATTTGCGCCATGTTCAAAACGGCATTTATCAAATCCACAAGAAGATTTCCGGAAATCCTGATTTTTTCGAGATAATTTAAAACTTTGTCTTTGTCATCGTCGATATTTTTTTGCGCCAATTCTGTAAATCCCATAATCGCATTTATCGGCGTTTTGAGATCATGACTCATATTAAACAAAAACGTGGACTTGGCATTGTTTTCGAGCAAGGCGTTGTTCAGTTCGACTTCCATTTTGAGCATCTGCATATTTTCGTCTTGAATCTTTTGCATTTGCTCCGTAACATTTTTGAGCGCCAACACTGCGAATTGCGACTCGCCTTTTACCGGCGCAATCGAAAGCTGTATGTATTCGTAGTCGCCATTTTTTTGGGCGCAACGAAAAATGCAAGAAATGTTTTTGTTTTTGGCGATGTTGGATTTTATGTTTTCGATGTCGATGGATTTCAAATAAGTGGCGCGATCTTCGGGAATTATATATTTTTCGACGAACTCATTGTTCGTGCTATAAAAATCGCGTTCCATGCTGGAACTTTCGAAAATGTCCTGAATGATTTCTTCGGCGACTGGCTTGTCCCAAGCGTAAGGCATCATCGTGCGCTGTTCCAAGTTCACAAAGTAAATCGAATTGTAGCCTGTGGAAAGTCCTTCAATTACGCTTTGCTTGCGGCGGTCTTCCATTTGGAGGCGATGCTTTTCCGTCGCATCGTCAATGAAAACATAGAAAACGTCGCCATAAACTTCCGTGTGCACGAAATGGCCGTAGTCCACAATCCAGCGCACTTGCCCGTCCTTGCGAACGATTCTATATTCAACATAGTCAAGATCGTAGACACTGGATTCAATTTGTTCTTTTATGCTACGCTCGACTTCTTCAACGTCGTCCGGATGAACCATGGTCTTGAACGAATTTTTTGTGAGTGCGCGGAATTCGCCTTCCGTTTCGCAGCCGAAAATCCGCAACGTCGCGCTGTTCACATATATGAAATTCTCGTCCCCCGTGGCACGATAAATGAAAAATCCACCAGGCATGCTTTCCGCGAATTGCGTTTCAATTGCAAGCGCTTTGCCGTCCAATTTTACGGAAACATTACTCATAATTCCTCTTACTAAAATTATAACACAAATAATCGAAAAAATCTAGTGTAAAAAGCAAGGTTTGCATTTGAACGCTCCGCATTGCGCACTTGAAAAAAAATCATTTTGACGGCATACTGTTCAATATAAAAGATTTCGGAATTTCATTGGAGGCCAAAAATGCACAACGAAAGCGTGGCGAACGAAAAAACAATTCAGCCGCATTCAATCGTAAAAGTCGGCGACCGTGAATACGAAATCGTGCGCTTGCTCGGAAAAGGCAAAGGCGGCTATTCTTACCTCGCATCTTGCGGCGAAGAATTTTTTGTAGTCAAGCAAATTCATCACGAGCCTTGCGACTACTATAATTTTGGCGATAAAATTCAAGCGGAACTAAATGACTACAAAAAATTGCTGCTCGCGGAAATCCGCATTCCAAAAATGATTTCGTTCGACACAAAAGCCGAGCGAATCGTAAAAGAATACATCGACGGTCCTACGATTGATTTTCTCGTAAAACAAAACGCCGTTCCGCAAAAATGCTTTACGCAAGTTCGGGAAATGGCGAAAAAAGCCAAGCAAAAAAATCTGAACATAGATTTTTATCCGACGAATTTTATTGCGAAAAATGAAATTTTGTATTATATTGACTACGAAACAAATGAATATTCAGACGAATGGAATTTTGAAAATTGGGGAAAAAAATATTGGCAGAACGCCGCGCTGCTTTAAAATTATTTTGGATTTTCAAAAATTTTATTCGTGCGAAGGATTTCATGTTGCGACATTTGCGTCGATGTATATTAATTTGTAAAACTCATTGTGTTTTCGATTTTTAAAAGTTTTGTTTATAAGGAATTTTAAATGACTTATTTTTTTGAAACTTATGGATGTCAAATGAACATTGCCGAAAGCGCGGCCGTGGAACAACTTTTTTTGGCGCGCGGTTGGCAAAAGGCGGATGACGTTCAAAAAGCAGACATCGTTGTCATCAACACTTGCTCAGTCCGCGCCACCGCCGAGCAGCGCATTTTCGGAAGGCTTGGATTTTTTTCAGGGCTTAAGGCGGTTCGTGTGAAGATGCCTGGCGCGAAAAACAAGTCGCTTGAAATTGCCGCCGAATTCGTAAAGGACGGCGCGAAGCCTCTCACACTCGTAGTAATGGGATGCATGGCAGAGCGGCTTTTGCATTCGTTGAAAAAAGATTGGCCTTGCGTGGATTACGTCGTGGGCACTTTCGCAAAAAAGAATTTCGGAAAAATTATTTCCGCCGTGGAAGATGCCTCAAGGGAGGGGAATGGCCTTTCGTCAAATAGCATTTCCGCCGCTTCCGTTTTTGAATTGGACGATTCTTCCAAATACGAATTTGCGGCCGTTTCTTTGGAGCAAGGCGCGTTCAGTTCGTTTGTGCCGATTATGCACGGCTGCAACAATTTTTGCACTTACTGCATTGTGCCTTATGTTCGCGGGCGAGAAATTTCGCGAGACGTGAATTCGATTTTAAAAGAGCTTGACGTGCTTTCAAAATACGGCGTAAAGGAAATCACGCTTTTGGGACAAAATGTGAATTCATATTTTTGCGAAAATTCCGATTTCGGAAAAATTGATTTTCCTGCGCTTTTAAAAATTATTTCTCGCCATTTGGAAAAAACAAATTCGCCGATAAAATGGATTCGCTTTGAATCGAGCCACCCGAAAGATTTTTCCGATGCATTGATTGAAGTGATTGCGACCGAAGCGCGAGTTTGCAAATTCATTCATCTTCCAGTGCAGCACGGTTCAACAAAAATTTTGCAAAAAATGAATCGGCGATATTCGCGGGAAAATTATTTGGAACTCGTGAAAAAAATTCGCGCGCGCATTCCGGACGTTGCGCTCACCACGGACATCATGCTTGGATTTCCCGGCGAAAGCGAGGAAGATTTTTCCGAAGCGATTTCTTTGATGCGCGAAGTGCGCTACGACAACGCATTTATGTACTATTACAATCCGCGCGAAGGAACGCCCGCCGCCGAGTGGGATGAGCAAATTCCGCTTGAAGAAAAAAAATCGCGTTTGCAAAAAATAATCAATTTGCAATTGGAAATTACTTCGCAAAATTTGCGCGAGCGCGTGGGGCAAATTGTAACTGTCCTTGCCGAAAAACAAAGCCGCGACAATCCAAACGAAATCTTGGGAAAAACCGAGCGCGACGAAAGAGTCGCATTTTCCGCGCCAAAAAAATTGCTCGGAAATTTCGCGGAAGTGAAATTGCTCGAATTGAACGGAAACACTTTTAAAGGTGAACTCATAAATTGAAAATTGCTGGCTAGATTGTTTTTCGCAAGGCAATCGCATCGAGAATTCGCGCCGTTATGGAAAAACTTTCCGGCTTAATCGATGCGAAATTATCGAGCGTTGTATGCATAAGTTGCCATGTTCGCGGCAGATTGTTTTTCAACGCCTCTTTTTGCGCCACTGATATTTTCGCAATTCTATTTTGGACAAATTCCAAAAGTCCAGGAATGTTTTGCAGTGCGTACATATAATTTTGCGCTTCGTCCTGCGGAAGCATCGTAAACGCCACGGCAGGAATTCCCGAAGCCAAAAAACCGGCGTTGTCGCTATAAGGAATCGGCAGGTTCAGCCAGCCGCCACCGAGCGAAGCCAAAATCGCTCTCGCGCCTTGTTCGAGCGCGTTGTATTTTTTTGCGAAATTGTTTGATACGCCGCGCGGAAGAATTGAAGTTCCCAAAATTGGAACTGTTCCTCTGCCCATGCAATCGAAAACGAAAATATCTTCATCTTTTATTCCGGCCTTTTGAAGCACGCTCGCAAGTTTGTACGCGCCTTGCGAAGTCACTCCTTCTTCGCTTGAAACAAGTTCTTCTCCGTCTGTAAAAAAAATTCGCACATTGTGAACGCCTCTAAACTTGACAAGACGCGCGGCAAAATCCATCAGGCAAAATACCGCAAAAGAATTGTCGTTCGCGCCAAACTCAAGCGGTTCGCCTTGCGCCGCATTTTTTTGCACGAATCGATCGTAATGCGCGATTATCGTTTTCATTCGAAAAGTCGCGTTGTATCCGGAGCGCGGCAATTTCGCATAGATGTGCCTGCGACCATCGACATTTATTACAGCACTTTGCACGTCGCGTTCCAAAAGATAATTTTGAATGAACTCGCCGCGATCAACATTCGAAGCAATGAAGCGCGAAAAAGATTCTGCGTCAAACATTTTTATTTTTGCCTAAAAATTTTACGATTCGCGCCGAAGTAAATTTCAAGACAAACGCAAACAAAATCGAAATCGCAATCACAAGAACGACATACAAAAGCATCGACAATTTTGTCGAGACAAGAGAATAATCCATTTTTTCGGCGTCAAAAAATTTCGCGCCTTGACGAAGTGGAATCGCTTGCATCAAATAAATTTGGAGAGAATAATTTCCCAAAAATCGCGTCACTTTGTTGTCCGCGAAAAATTTCATCATAAAAACAATGATGAAAATCACGAATAAAATTATTTGCACACTTTGAATCAAAACCATTTGCGCGCGCGGCAAAGTGGAATTGTCGCCGCCAAATTCGCGCCAATATGAAATTCCATAAAGAGACCACAATCCTATCCACATTGAAATCACGACAAGCGCGAACAGCGCGAAAAATTTCATCCAATAATTTTTCGAGAAAAATTCAAAAAATTTTTTTTCGTTTTGCGCAACTAACATTCCAAGCAAAAAGCAAATCGAAGAATTGATCCACCATTCGCCTTCAAACCAAAGTTCGCCGATTCGTTGCCACCACGGAGCGTTCGAAAAGTCGATGTGACCTTGCGCATTCCACCACCAATTTTTAGGACCGATCCACCAAACGAAATGCTTGTTGAACAAAAACCATCCGATTTGCAATGCAATCACGATGAAAATCAGCGCAAAGCAAATTTTTCGATTTTTTACTTTTTTGAAAATAAAATAAAATGCGATATACAAAATCAAAATCACTGGCACAAACCAAGCGTTGTCATTTAAAAGAGAGATGCCAAGAATTTTGCAAATCCATTCGCTTGCGGAAAATTTTGTTTTCAAAATTAAATGCCAAATTATGTAAAACACGTTCATCACATAATATGCAACGAAAATAGGCAAAGCGCGTTTTTTCAAAAAGCCATTCAAATATCCGGGCTTTGTGTCGAGACTTTTTATCAAGCCGAAGCCGGACGCAAAAAAGAAAAGTCCCACGAATAAAAATCCAATGTCGCGGAAAATTTGGATTTCGCCAGAGCTTTGCATTAAATTCATTTGCGCGATATGATGACTGATCACGCCCAAAGCCGCCAAGCCTTGAAGCGATTTTGTTGCGCGAAGGCTCAAAAAATCCGAATTAAAAGAATTTTCTTTTGCGCCACTTCCGCCAATGAAAATCACAAAAATCCAAAGCGCGTAAAAACAAACTGAAACAAGAGGAAAATTGAATGACATAAAAATATTATAGCGCGAATGTCGCAAAAACTCAAGACGAAATTTTATCGCGCGGCGCGCAAAAATTCATGCTTGCGCAAAAATTGCGAAGTCAAAAGTTTCAATAGACAAATTATGTTTTTTGCAAAAAATTAAAATCGACATATATGAAATAAGATGTTTTTCGTCTTTTACAATCACATTGAACAAATGCAAGCATTTTGGTTCACATCTTAAACAAAAAAAAGATGGTGCATAATGAGAAGTTTTACGGTTTAAATCTTTCCATACTAAATTTGGAATATAGCCGTGTTCAACTAGATATGAAAAAATCAAATCAGCATCATAAAACATCAGGCCGCTTTCCCTTCTATGAAAGAAATCGAAGCTTTTGTTTCTATGCCATATTTTTGGATAAATTCTTTATAGGCGGATTTTTTTATTACGTCCACAACCGTATGTCCCAAATCCTGCTTGTTTTTTGCAAGCGTGAATTCGATTTGCCTGTATTCATTCCACATATCGTTCATATCGCCTTTACAAGCGACAGCAATTAAATTGTCAAATCCAAATTCTGTAATTGTGCGTTTTATATATTCAATCAACATTTCGACAAGATTTTTAATCGCAAGCGAAGAATCATTTCCTGCCGCGCAAATGCCAAATTCCAAATTGACAGCCTCGATAAGTTCGTCAGTTTTTGTGAGCAAGCAATGCATATGCGGAATGTTATAAGTTTCCGTATCTTGAGAATTCAAAATAATTTTTCCAATGCCGATATATTGAATTTCCATAGTTTATATGTTAGCATAAAAATTTTTGTTGGTCAAGAATTTTTTCAGTTAATATAGAGCAAAATTGCGAAGTCAAAAGTTTCAATTCGTGCAATTGACAAAATTTTTTTTTTCCGCTAGAATTATTTTAACGGAAGACAAAGATGTCGGAATGCCCGCGCTATGTCTTCCGTTTTTTATGGAAGCACGAAATCGCGCTGCGAATAAAAGCGCAAAGCCCGCGATATTTTTCTAATGGAGGAATTACGATGAAAATCAAAATGAAAAACGCGATTGCCGAACTTGACGGCGACGAGATGACGCGCGTCTTGTGGAAAGTCATCAAGGAAAAATTGCTCGAGCCGTTCGTCGAACTGAATGTGGAATATTTTGATCTCGGTCTGAAAATGCGCGACGACACCGACGACCAAATCACGCGCGACGCTGCGGCGGCAATCAAGCGGCTTGGCGTGGGCGTAAAATGCGCCACGATTACGAGCAATGCCGCGCGAATGGAAGAATACAAGCTCACGCACCTTACACCCTCCCCGAACGGCATACTTCGCGGCGAGCTTGACGGCACTGTTTTCCGCGCGCCGATTTTCGTCAAGAACATTCAGTGCAACGTCTCGTCTTGGAAAAAGCCGATTGTCCTTGGCCGCCACGCTTACGGCGATGTCTACAAAAATTGCGAAATCAAAACTCCGTGCGCGGGCAAAGCCGAACTCGTTTTCACCAGCGAGGACGGAAAGGAAATCCGAAAGACAATTCAAGAAATGAAAGGTCCCGGAATAATTCAAGGCATCCACAATTTGGATGAGTCGATTCGAAGTTTTGCGCGCTGTTGCTTTATGTTCGCGCTCGACAAAAAAGTCAGCGTTTGGTTTGGCGCGAAAGACACGATTTCAAAAACTTACGACGGAAATTTCAAGGCGATTTTTTCCGAAGTTTTCGAAAGCGAATTCCGCAAAAAATTCGAAGAGGCTGGAATCGAATATTTCTACACTTTGATTGACGATGCTGTCGCGCGAGTGATGAAAAGCGAAGGCGGAATTTTGTGGGCGTGCAAAAATTATGACGGCGACGTTATGAGCGACATGATTGCGAGCGCGTGCGGAAGCCTTGCCATGATGACAAGCGTCCTCGTTTCTCCAAATGGCGAATTCGAATACGAGGCGAGCCACGGCACTGTCCAAAAACATTACTACAAATATTTGAAAGGCGAAAAGACTTCTACGAATCCTGTCGCGCTGATTTTCGCATGGACTGGCGCGCTCGCAAAACGCGCGGAACTCGACGGAACGGACTACTTGGCGCAATTCGCCGCGCGCTTGGAAAAAGCCACTCTCGCCGTAATCGAAGAAGGCACGATGACAGGCGATCTCGCCCGGCTTGCGAATCCTGCGGCAAAGCGCATTGTGAATTCGTGGGAGTTCATCGACGAAATCGCCGCTAGACTTTGACCTTGTTGGGCAAAAGCCTTTGCGGGCATTAAAAACGAGTTTTGGCTTGCGCCAAAACTCGCGTGCATTTTAGAGCGTATCGCACTTTATCATTCGAGAATACTTCCCTATTCCTCGCATTTCAATTTCAAATCTCGCAGCAATTGCTCGTCCACTTTGCTCGGGCAGTCGTCGAGCGGGCTTGCCGCCAAATTGTTTTTCGGAAACGCGATGACTTCGTGAATTGAATCTTCTTTGCACATCAGCATCACGAGACGGTCGAGGCCGGGCGCGATTCCTCCGTGCGGCGGCGCACCGTATTTGAACGCCTGCACCAAAAATCCGAACGCCTTTTGCGCGCGCTCCTGGCTGTAGCCTGAGATTTTGAAAATCCGTTCTTGCAGCGCGGGATCGTTGATACGCATTGAGCCTGAGGCGAGTTCATAACCGTTCAAAACCAAATCGTACAAATCACCTTTGACTTCGCCCGGATTGCTTTCGAGCGTAGGCCAATATTTTTTTTGCGGAAGCGTGAACATGTGATGCTCCGTTTCCCAATGGTTTTCGTCCTCGTTCCATGCGAAATACGGAAAATCAATTATCCATGCAAAATGGAATTCATCGTTCGCGTTGTAAAGATTCAAGTCGCGGCCAAGTTGCTTTCGAACCGCGCCCAAAGCCGTGCAAGCCGTCTGCCAACTTTCGTCCGAAACGAAGAGAAGCAAATCGTTGGCATTCGCGCCGAGTTTTTCGCAAATCTCGTTTTCCTTTCCCGCAAAAAATTTCGAAATGCCGCCTTCGAATTTGAGCGCGTTTTCAGTGGAAACAATTTTCATCCATGCCAAACCTTTTGCCTTGTAAGTTTTGGCGACGGCTTCCAAAGCCTCGATATTTTTTCGGCTGAATTTTTCCGCACAATTCGGAACGACAAGACATTTCAATCCGCTTCGCTTGTGTCGTTCGATTTCCATTTTCGCGTTCGCCGCGCCCGACTTGAACGCATTGAAATCCGAAAGTTCCGCCATAAAACTTGCGTCCTGCATTTTCAAATCAAAGCGCAAATCCGGCTTGTCGCTGCCATAAAAATTGAATGCGTCCTCCCATGAAAGGCGGTCGAACTGCGCGGGCAAATCATAGCCGAGAGTTTTTTTGAAAACATGGCGCAACATTTCTTCGGTCGTGGCGAGAACTTCCTCGCGGTCGGTAAAACTCATTTCCATATCGATTTGAGTGAATTCCGGCTGGCGGTCGCCGCGCGCGTCTTCGTCACGATAGCATCGCGCAATTTGAAAATATTTGTCGAAGCCGCTCACCATCAAAAGCTGCTTGTAGAGCTGCGGCGATTGCGGAAGCGAATAAAATTTTCCGGGATGAATTCTGCTGGGAACAAGATAGTCGCGCGCGCCTTCAGGCGTGGATTTTATGAATGTGGGCGTTTCGATTTCGAGGAATCCTTGCGCCGTCAAAAATTCGCGCACAGCGAAAGTCACTTGCGAACGCAAGATGATGTGGCGTTGCATCACTTCTCGCCGCAAATCCAAATAGCGATATTTGAGCCGCAAATCTTCGTTTGGAATTACGAGAGTTCCGTCCTTTTGGCGCACTTCGTCAATCGCGAAAGGAAGCACTTCGCTCGTGGTAAAAATTTCGATTTCGTCGGCAATCACTTCGATTTGTCCCGTGGGCATTTCGGCATTGAAATCTTTTTCGTTTCGCATTGAAACTTTTCCGCGCACGGCAATGCAAAATTCCGATTTGAGCGACGCGGCGATTTTTTTCGTTTCGTCATTCGCGCCGTCGCCCACAACAACTTGCGTGATTCCGTAGCGATCGCGCAAAAGAATGAAAGTGAGTCCGCCGAGCGCGCGCGTCCTGTGAACCCAACCGTTCAGCGTTACGATTTTTCCGGCGTCCGAAGAGCGCAGCGCACCGCAATTGCAACTTCGTTTTGTGTGTTCCATATTTTCCCCGATCGAGTTCGCGAACAAACTCTAAAAATAAATTTTTGTTAAGTGATTTATGATTTTAGCGCAAATTGCGATTTTGTTCAATTGTAAACATCGATGAATTTTTTAGCGATGCAAGTTCGTCGGCTTGCGCGATTATAGTTGCCAAATATTTTTCGCAAAAGTGGCAATTCCAAAAATGCAAAGCCTCCGAGCATTAAAAAAAAAATCCATACAATATTCCAATAAATTGAGTTCACATTAAATTCATAAATGGTCGCGCTTTCTTCGATATTTAAAATTACGAAATCTTCACCGGCATTTTCAGCCGTTGCGCTTCGTTCGCGGCAAAACCGAATTTTTCATAAAAAGGAATTTTGTCTGGCATTGCGCAGAGTTCCACAAAAATTTCCGTGCCATTTTCGCCGTGGGCTTTTACAAAATCCAGCATTTCGCGAACAAGCATTTTTCCGATGCCGCGCCGCTGATATTCAGGACGCACCACAACGTCCTTTACATAATAGCAAAGTCCGAAGTCGCCAATCATTCGCGCCATCGCGATTATTTTTTCGCCGTCAAAAACCGAAAGCCGAAAAATCGAATGCCGCATCGCGAGTTCCGTTTGTTTAAACGAAGGCGGCTTGCTCCAATGGACGCTTTGCCAAAGTTCGATGAATTCTTCGGCTTTGAGTTCGTCATGTTTGATTAAAAATTTGTTCGCTTCCAAAATCGAAATTTCCGAATTTTTTCATTAAAAAAACGCATCACAAACCTTCGATTTGCGATGCGTTCCTTCGCCTTACCTTGCATATTCCACGATGCGCGTTTCGCGAATCATCGTGAGTTTTATGCGACCCGGATAACGCAAGTCGCTTTCGATTTGCTTTGCGATTTTCCGCGCCAATTCCTTCACGTCGCCGTCCGGAATTTTTTCGTTGTTCACCAAAACGCGAAGTTCGCGTCCAGCCTGAATCGCGTAGGCTTTTTCCACGCCGCCGAAATTCTCGGCAATCGCTTCCAAATTCTCAAGACGCTTGACGTAATTGTCAACGGTTTCTCGCCGTGCGCCGGGACGCGCCGCCGAAATCGCGTCGGCAATTTGCACGATCGCGGCTTCCACGCTTGAAGGCTCGATGTCGTTGTGATGGGCGGCGATGGCGTTCACCACAAGGGCGTTTTCTCCCATTTTGCGCGCGATTTCCGCTCCCACTTCGGCATGGTTTTGATCGCTGTCCGTTTCCGCGCCCTTCCCGATGTCGTGCAGAATCGCGGCGCGCTTTGCCAATTCGCGGTTCACGCCCAATTCGGCGGCGAGCATTCCCGCAATCAGCGCGACTTCCTTTGAATGCGTGAGGACGTTCTGCCCGTAGCTCGTGCGAAAATAAAGCCTTCCGAGCGCGCGAACGCCCTCCGTGGGCATATTGTGGATGCCAAGATCGAAAAGCGTTTTTTCGCCTTCCTCGTAGATTTTATTTTGCACTTCGCGCGTGACTTTTTGAACAATTTCCTCGATTCGCGCCGGATGAATTCGGCCATCGGAAATGAGGCGTTCCAAAGATTCCTTGGCGATTTCCTTTCGCACAGGATCAAAGCACGAAATCACGACCGCTTCAGGAGTATCGTCGATGATGATGTCAACGCCGGTCAAAGTTTCGAGCGTGCGGATGTTGCGTCCTTCGCGCCCGATTATGCGACCTTTCATTTCGTCGCCAGGAAGCGAGACAGTCGCGACGGTGATGTCGCTCGTGGTTTCCGTGGCGATTCTTTGAATCGTGGTCACCAAAATGTCCCGCGCCTTTTTTTCAGCGTTGAGCTGCGCTTCCTGCTCCACTTTGTTAAGCAAAGCCTGGGCATCGTGGCGAGCGTCGTTTTCAAGGTTGCGGATTATCAAATCCTTGGCTTCCTGCGCGGAAAGCCCCGAAATCCGCTCAAGTTCGCGGCGATATTCCTCTTCCTGCGCGGAAACGACTTCCTCGCGCTTTTCGAGGCTCTTCAATCTTTCGGCGAATTCCTTGTCCTGCTTTTCAAAGGCCGCCGCCCGCTGGTCGAGCAATTCTTCTTTGTGATTTACGCGCGATTCGTATCGCTGCACTTCCGCCCGTTGCTCGCGGGTCTCCCGTTCCTGCTGTTTTCGTTCCCGAATGAGTTCATCTTTTGCATTCAGCAAAATTTCTTTTTTCTGAGCTTCAGCTTCTCTAATTGCATCCTGCTTTACACGTTCAGCTTTTTGTTCTGACGCAGATAATTGAAATCTGGCATACAGCCAGCGAATTGTCCATCCAAGAACTATTCCTGCAACCGGGAGAATTACAAACAAAACGTTCATTTTATTCTCCCATAAAAAGTCAATCATAATTTTGCAAAATTATGATTGACTTTTTACGTGCGTTTACAATGAAATGAAAACGCACAAATTAAATATGCAAGTTTCCAACGGAAACTTGACATGATAAAAAGTTGACGACATTTCAGGCAACTTTTTATCATAACTCCTATGTATAAGGTAGTTCAGAATATTATAATAATAGAATGAAGTGAATTTGTCAATCGAAAAACGCGCCGAAAATTGATTTTTTTCTTTATTTTTAAAATCCTTGCGAATAATTGCATCGCAATGAAAATGCAAATTTTTGCGCAATTCCAAATATTTTCATTTTTCAACGTTTGAAATCAGAGAGCGAAAACACGGTGGTAACAGTGTAGCCATTTTCGTCGTCCTGCTCCCAATATTCGTAGACGGGCGAAAGTCCGCTCACCGTCTGCGCGCCAGTTTTGTCGATGACTTTTTGCATGCAATTTGCGGAGGCGATGTTTCGGGCACTTTCTAAGTCGGGCGCAGTTCCCGTTCCAAAGAAAATGCGGGCATTCTTCGCGATGCCGAATTTTTTGCGGGCGGGCTTTTCGCTGTGTCCGCTCACAAGGCTTGCGAGCCACTGCGGATTTTGTTCGACACCCAACTCCATGCCTTTCCATGCGATCGTCTCGCAAAATGACAAAGCGCACGCGGCAAGGCACGCAAGCAACGCAATTATTTTTTTCATACAATTAGTCCTCCCATAAAAAGTCAAGTTAGCGGCAAAACGCGGATGGCGAAAATCTAAGTTTGCAAACGCACTAAATAAACAAACTAACAATGAAAAAATAACACGATGCCAATTTTTTTCATAATTTTTTGACAAAAGCGCGAAAACAAATTTGGAAGAGCGTTCCGAAATCTGTTTTCGCGCCCGCGTCTTTTATTTTCCGAGGCGGAATGTTACGCCAGTGTACACCTTGAAATGCTGTATATTGGTTATGTCGCACGTTTCGCCAAAATCCAAGTTGTCGATATTTAAGCCTGAATCTTCGATTGTGCCGTAGCGAAGCCGCCCGCGACCGATCGAATAGTCCGCGCCGAAATCAAGTCCCACGCCGAATTTTTCGCGCTGAACGACCCAAAAGCGGTACGCCGCATTGATGTGAAGCCCGTACTCAAGCGAAAACAACGCATCATAAATTCCAGTCGTTTCGCGCTCGTCCCACGCACTCATCACGCCGAAAAACGCGCCTGGCGAGATGAAAAGCGAGTGCCGCCCGAATTGGAATTCGAACGCCGGTCCTGCTTGAAACATTAAATTCCAGCCGCCGTCAAGTTTATGCTGTCCATCATGCTGAATGAAGCGCACACGATCCCAGCCAGTCCCAATGTTCAATCCAATATTGAACCATTTCATCTCGGTGAAAAAGAATGTCGCGGAAATCGAATTTCCGACAGGAAAGATTTCATGCAACCAATCCTTTCCAGTCTCTCCGCCAAAATCAATCCGCCTGCTGCTGATTGGCGAGACGAACAAATCTCCGCTCAATTCCACCGCCGCGAAAGACGGAACGGCAGCCATCGCCGCCACAACGAACAACGCAAAACACTTTTTCATGTGTTCCTCCTGTAAAGTTGAAGTTTCGCAAAGAGTAGCACGAATGTTTTCCGCGTACAACAGATTTTCTTCCGACCTGCACGGGCGGCCGCCCAAACTACACGTTTTTGCGGAAAATGTTGGGACGAACAAAACGCCGCCGAGCAAAAAACAAAAAAACGCCCGAATCAAAGCCCCAAAATAATAAGAATGTCACTTCGGAATTCCGAGCAAATCAAGAACCGAAACATTCAGAACTTTCGCGATGCAAACAAGCTCGATGTCCGTGACAAATCGTTTGCCGCACTCAATGCGCTGGATCGCATTTTTATCCACGTCGATGCCGCACAGTTGAAGACTGTCCGCAAATGCTCGCTGTGAAAGTTTCGGCTGCATTTGTTTCCTAAAATGAGCGATTTTTTCCCCTGAAATATTGTTTGAGTTGCCGTTTTTATTCTTAAACATAGGAAATTTGACATTTAGTGCTTGTCAATAATGAAATTATATGGTATAAATAAATGGTATTTGACATCTAGTAAATGTCAAATATTGAAATCAAAATTGAACTGACAACAATCTTTGCGCGTTTAGATTGAAATTCTGACGGACAGGTGCGTTTCGGTCTGCGGCATCGTTTGGCAGATGTATTTCGGGAATGCGCATGGATGTCTTGCCTTTGCAATTTTGAAAATAATCATTAATGTTGCAGACTAGGCAACAGTAGGAGTATTGCTATGGAAGTTTCAGAAGGATTGAAAACTGGAATGAAAGTCGGCGAAGAGTTGAAGTCGCTCAGTTTTGTCCTGAAAGTCATCCTTGTCGTTTGGGGCGATGTGTACGGCATTATCCGCCGCATTACAAGCGGAAAAACAGTTCCCGTTATTGTCGGCGTTGTGCAGTTCTTGACGGGAAACCTTTTCGGGCTTATCTGGCTTGTTGACCTGATTATGATGATAACAAGCAAGGAAATCCCTTTGGCTGACTAAGCGGATTTTCGCAGGCGGCACAGGCTTTTACCGTTAAAAAAGGCAATTGCAGAATTTGCAATTGCCTTTTTTTTGTATGCGCGGGCCTGTCACGGCAGAAGTGCCGCCTCATCCTGCTCCGCCGCTGCTTTCCGCCGGTTTTCGAGCATGCGGTTGATGTGGTCAACGTCGCGCTTTACGCTTATCATGTCGAGGAAAAATCCTGCCGCCTGGACGATGCCTACGTAGAGGAAGACCATCCACCAGTTTTCCGCCGAAAACCATTTGAGCGCAAGCCCCGTGCCGAGCACCGTCGCGCAGACGGAGGCGTACACGGCAAGCACGCGCAGGGCAACATGCCTGAACGGAATCGCATCGAGAATCCGCAGCAACGCCGTGATGGCGAACGAAAGCGCGATCAACTCGAAGGTCAGCGAGATGGCCTGATGGCGGCCGCACATAATCCGGGAGATGCCGAACACTGCTGCGATGACGAGCGTTGACAGCGCGAGCGCGGACCGGACAAATTCTTTGACGGCGTTTTTCATAGCCCCTCCGACGCGAGATAGTCGCGGATGTCTTTCAGGTACGTGCGCGAGACAATCAGGCGCATACCGTTTTTGAGCACCGCCTCAAGCCTGCTGTTGGCAATCCGGCGGACGCTTTCAAGCACGGCGATGTTCATAAGGCACGACTTGCTGATCCTGATGATGCCGCGCCGCGCGAGCCGCGTTTCGATTTCGTAGAGCCGGCAGTCCGCCCCGAACACTGCGCCGTCGGTATAGATGAACGTGCGCTTTTCGACGCTTTCGATGTAGAGGATGTCCGCAATGCTGATTTTCCGCCGCGCGCCGCTTTCCGCCTCAAACCCGAACACCGCTTCGTCTAAATTTTTGATGTTTTGCACGAGCCGTTCAACGGAATAATCGTAACGCGGATATTCCACGATGACGGTCAACGGCCCACCACTGTTTTCTTTCAGAAGTACGTTCAGTCTGTCCTCCTTCAAAAACTTTATGATACACCGTCACCAATAAAAAGAAAACCCCTCCGCGCCCAAATTACAAATGCGCTGGCGCAAGTTGCACGCAGGGCGATTTGCATACTGTCCTTTCATATTTAACAGAGGCAAACGTTTTTTTCCCGAAGGTTTACGGAAGTGAAATTTTTTGTTTCGTAATGTAATGAAAACTTTGGAAACAACATACCCCGACACATTCGCAACGAAGTTTCCAACGAAGCGTCGGGATATGTCCGCGCGGCTTATTCTACGATGAGATTTTTCAAATATGTCGAAAACTGCTTCGCAAAGTCTTTTTTGATTTTTGCTTCAAGCGACCTTACGGCGCGGTTTTTCGCTTCTGGATAGTCAACATGGCCTTCGCGCCCGGACATCGTGAACGGCACGATCTGCTGTTGCGTCGCAGTGTCGAGAAGATAGCCCTCAACATTGTAGCGACAGCGCGTCGTTTTTCCGTCCGAGGCATCCGATCGCTCAAAGTTGACCGACGATGTGAGGACATACCTAACATTGCCGTCATAACTTCCGCGGAAACCGAGCGACGAAACTGCTTCGCTGAACGCCGCAGAAAGTCGTCCGCCTTCGTCATTTTGCATGATAACGCAAATCGGAATGTTCTTGGCGATTTCCATTTTCTTCGCATGGAATTCTTTTGACGAAGGGCAGGCTGATTTCAGCGCGGAGACCGCCGCAGGCTTTATGACAGACATTTTTTTCAAATGATTTTCGTTTTCCAAAGCGATGTCTTCGGCAAAATCGTAAGCGGCATAACTATCGAAAGAATTTTTGTCGCTGCGACTTCGCGATACGATTGCTTGCATCGCGGAGGCGTTTTTGTGAATCATGTCGCTGTAAATGCCGGCGGCCTTTTCCTTGTCGAGGACGGCGATTGCATACCATGTGGATTGTCCGTCAAACCAAAATTCTCGCGCTTCCACGCCGATGAGACTATCAACGTCAACGGTGCGCAAAATATCTTGGCTGAACACGCTTTCGCTCGCCGACGCAACTTTTCCATCCGCCTTCGCCCTAATCATCCGTTCGGACGCTTCGGACGAAGACTTGACGGCTTGTCCGAACACGGACGCGAGACCTTGCAGTGCCTTTATTTCCGCAGAATCCCTGTCGGGAGCATTGCCAACATACGTGATGTATGCGTCGTTCGGGTAAACAGTGGCAGGAACGTTCACCCATTCTGGCATGGCGGAGGCTTTCGCTTTTTTCTTTGCGGCAAAAACCGGGCTTGTCGCCGAAATTACGGCACAAACGGCAAGGCAGAACGCCGCTTTTGCAAGCCTCATCTTCCGCATGATGATACTACGACAGTCGGTCTTCCTGCCACAACCGAAATGTCGCCCTGTTCTTTTGTTTCGATAACAGTGCCGTTTTTGGAAAGATATTCGACTTTCACCGAATATTTTCCCGGATTCACTGTAAATCCTGCCGCGCTTGCCTTGTGCGGAAAGTACGAGCCTTGCCGCACGTCTGCTTTTTCCGCATTGATGATTGCGGAAAGCGCGGCGTTCAGACCTGCGACTGCTGCCGTATAGGTCGCCGCTGTAGCTATTTGCATCATTATGCTTCCCTCTGAATTTTTCATTGCTTTGTCTGCGGCAATAAGTGCCACAACGCTTGTAGACGCTGTTACCGCATTTTTCGTAATATTCCTAAAGACGCTTCGGCTGTACGCGCCGCGCGCCTTTTTCGCCACGTCGATTCTCACCGCTTCGTCAAAATCTTCAATAAGCATCGCCGTTTTTGCCGTGCCGTCGGAAAGCGTCACGCGCACCGCGCTGATTGCGTGTTCCTGCGCCGGAAATGCCGGATATGCGATTTTGAACTTGAGCGGCGTGTTCAACACCGGAATGATTCCCGTGCTGAATTCCTGCGCCGCCTGGCAACGCTTTCCGATAGTGCCCGAAAGCGCGACAACATTAAGTCGCCCTTTTCCCGCTGGAATGAAAATGTCTTCCGAAACGCTGACGTTCGGATTCGTTTCCCGAAGGAGACGCGCCGCATCTTGGGCGTGGTCGGGCGAATTGTTCGCGGCGTAGATAAGCGCGCCAAGATACGAAAGGAACGCGGAATTCTCATACGGTTTTCCCGTGTATTTCGCAGGCGTACCGCCGTTCACCTTGCTCAAGTCAACCGAAATTCCCACGGCTTTCAAAGACTTGAGCGCATTCGAAACTTCGTCCTTTTCGAGCGCGCCTTCGCTTTCCGCTTCGAGCTCCTTTTCCTGCGCGACAAGCGGCGCAATCACGTCCTTGTAGTCGCCGGCGTAAGTGTCCATCACGCCTTTCGCATTGCTGATGTCGCCGAGCGCGAGCGCGTTCACGGCGCGCATCGAATATGCGAGCAAGCGTTCGTAAACCGCGCCTGTATACGCCGTGGAATTTTCTCCGGCAATCGCCGCAGAGAACGACTTTCCGCCGGAAGTGTCGCTGGCCGACTGCTGCATTTCGCGCTGCGTGTCCATGAAAGCCCTTGCGGAATCAAGATACTGCGCGTTCAAATGCATGAGCATATTGACATCAAGCGCGTTGAGGATTTTGTCCTTGCCCGGCTTTTTGCCATTTATCATGGCGACGCACGTATCATAGTCACAGGAATCGAAGGCTTTGTCGAACTCTTCCTGATTGAATTTCTTCTTCTTTGATTTCGGCTTTTTTGCTTTGCTTTTTTCTGCAGCAACGGATTTTTTCGCGCTGTCCTGCTCCGAAACGGAACTTTCCTGCTGATCGCCTTCGACTTTCGTAGAAACGCACGAGGCAAACAGCATAACGACTGCCGCAAAAAATGCGGCAGTTTTTGCCATTCTTTTCAAACTGATTTCCTTAAACTCAAATAGTTATAGAAGAATTGTCAACGGCTTTTTACCGAACCGATTTTTTTCAAGTAATCCTTGACTTTTTCCGACGGCTCGAACATATCAACCGAACGATGCGTTTGCAAGTCGGTCATTTCGATGTTCACGATGTAAGTTCGCTCCTGCTTTTTGCCATTGTTTTGCACCATGATTTTTACAGAACCAGTGAGCATATAGTCGGCCGCGTCTTCATCGTCAATTGCCTTTGCCTGCGCTTCGTTCGCGTGGTCGGCCTGATTGATGAGTTCCTGCCGCATTTCGTCGCGCACATCGGAATTCGCCATGAATTCAAGGAAGCCGCTTTTGATGATGGCGGTTTTCAGAGAATTGGCGATAATCTGCGTGTCGAAAAATTCGCCAGTTTCGTCCTTGATTCTTCCGATAGTGACAATCGGATCGCGCGAATTTTCTTTGGCGAATCGCTTGATTCGATTTGAATCGACAATCTGTCCCACGATGTCCGTGCAGATAACGCGGCAATCAGATTCGTTCAAGTACGGCGTCATGTCGGCATCGCCTCCGCGCTTCACTTTTGCGGCGAAAGCGGCGGAAACGGTAGCAATCAAAACAAAGGCGACAAAACATATTTTTTTCATGCTTTTTCCCTTTTAGAATTGTCGCACGCTTTCGGCTTGCATAGCAAACCAAAAGCATGTTTACGAGTCTCGCTTCGGGAAACTCGTAATTGGAAATTCAATTTTAATTTAAAACCAAAGCAAATTAAAATTAGAACTCGTATTCCACTTCGGGATCAGCAACTTTGTCAATCAAAGGCGCGCGAAGATTTTCGCTCAACGCTTCTTTGAGCAACTTGGTTTCAGACGCATTGTCTTCAACGCCGTTCAAAGCCGCGGCAAGCTGCCTGTCGTAAATAGCGCGATTCATCGTGAAAACGACATAATATTCATAATAGTAGTCGAACGCACTTTCGGGAGATTTTTTGGTAACTTTCACGCCCTGCTTCGGCTTTTTGAACTGAATCCAGTACTGCGCTTCTTTGAGAAGTCCATTGAGTTCCAAAGCAGAAAGAGCCTTCACAGTCTGATCGATCGCGCGCTGCATGTTGCTTTCGCTGCTGCCAGAATTACCCTGCAAAACGGCGTTCGCGCTCTGTCCGACGGCGATTGAGAACGAGTTCGCGACTTGTCGCTGAACGTCAACCTGGTCTGTCCAAGTCTTGAGGAATTCAAGGTCGTCGCCCTGATTTGAGAATACGAAAACCTGCGTTTCTTCGGGATCGATTTTCAAAGCCTTCGCAATTTTTTTGTTTTCGCCTTCAAGGACTGATTCGACCCAGCCAGGGATTTCCGTTCCGAGCGCGAAGCCGGGGCGGTTCACGATTTCAATTTTTACCTTCTGTGCTTTCGCCTTTTTCGCGGCAAAAGTGTTGACTGTTCCGAAGCACGCAACAAGCGCGACAACGGCAATGAATTTTGTAATTTTCACAAAATCCTCCCAAAATGATAATTTAGAATATCGCCAACAAAATGATGGCACAAAAAGCATGCTAGCATTTTTGTACAAAAAAATCAATAGAAACACGTTTTTTTTGCATAGAAATGCATTTTTTTGCGCTGAAACGCACAAATGCAAAGCCAACTCACGAAAAAGCAATGAGTTTGCTACTTGTTTTTGCATTGGCGGGCTCTCTTTTGCGTTGCGGCGTGTGCTGTTATAATAAGCGATGTCGGCTTCGACAAAAAAGGATTTTCTGCGAACGGCGCGGGATAAGCGTAAGTTTCAGTGCAAACTTGGCAACGAGCGCAGAGAAGCCCGCTCTTCACAAGGGGCGAACAAACATGGAACTTCCACTTCCACAAGCAGCGAGCGCGCTTGCGGAAGTGGAGCCCGCCCACGTCGTGGGTGCATATATACTTAATTTATAGGAGGAAGAAAATGGCTTATACAAAACCTCAGGTTGTGGCGCAGAACAGCACCGCAGGAAGCTACTCAGCTGGTTGCCCTGTTAATAAAAATGGTTGGTTATTCAACCACTGCAAAGACTGCGAACGTACAGCGTAGTGTAGCAAGGCGGCATTCATGCCGCCAGCCTGCGCGGGCATTTTCCGCGCAGACTGGAGCCCCGCGTATGCGGGGCGGTTAGTTTTTGGGTTAATATGTATGGTGGAAAAATTGGAAAATGACATAAAGATTAAAGACATCGCGGCACTTTTGGGCGATAGAGACTTCATCCGCCTGCAAAAAGCGCGCTCCGCGTTCAACGCCTTCGATGTGCTGAAACTCAAACACCATGAAATCAGGCACTCGAATGTCCTCGCATGGCTTTTCAAGCCGCAGGAAAGCCACAAATTCGGCTCTGCGTTCCTCGAGCAATTTTTTCTGAAACTGGCATCCTGCGCGAATGCGGAGAATCCCACGCAGACAGAGAATATAAGCTACGCCCTCCGCCTGCTTGCCAAAGGCGAAATGCGTGTAAGCGTGCGCAGAGAGGAGCAGTCGGACAACAATCAAAGGGTTGACTTGCAGATAGAATGCCTTTTCCCAAATCTTGATAAAAATAAAACCGAGTTCGTAATCCTCATAGAAAACAAAATTTACTCAAAGCAGCGGAAAGGACAGCTGGCAGATTATCTGAGCCATGCGAAGGATAAATTCCCCAATGCAAAAATCATTCCAGTCTATCTCACGCTTGATGAGGACGACGAGCCTTCCGAAGAAGTGAGAAAAGAGTATTTTCATATAACTTACGGCGAAGTCCTTGAGATACTGGAGACGCTATCAGACGCAGCCGATTCCGAACGTGAGAGAGTCCCCTCAACCCTATTCATTAGGGATTATATAAAAACATTAAAGGAGCTTTTGAATATGAACACAGAAGAACAAGAATACGCAAAAGAGATTTATAGGAATTACAAGAATGTTATCGACTTCATCTGCGCAAGCGGCGAGAACTGCATCACCGAAGCAGGAAAGCAATTTGTGGAGCAGAGCGCAAAAGACAATATTGAAATTATAGACAAAGGCAATGCGCATTTCTTCCCTTTCACCGACTCCGTGCTGAAAGAAACGAAAGGTGGAGATGACAAAGACTGGAGGGGCGGCGCGATCTGCGGGTATTTCTTCAACTTGAGCACTGTAAATGGAGATGATGACGGATTCAAAGGAACATTAGCTCTTAAAATTGAAGTCGGACCGTTTGAGGATTCGGATAAAAGACAGAAACTTCTTAATGTTCTGGAATCTAAAGGTATAAGATATTCAAAAGGAAGCGACGGGAAATCAAAGTACACAAGACTTTCCTACGGAAAACTGCCATGCAACAAAGAAATCAATGACGTGACGGACGTGGAAAAAGTGACAGCCGCAATGAAAACACTGTTTAAAGAAACAAAGGAAATGCGGGAAAAACTGCATGAGGCCATCGAGGAGTGGAAGAGTCAATCTGATATCAATTATAACAACGGAAAATAAAAATGAACGCAACAGACGGCGCACCCGCAATGACACATATAGAACTTGAAATCTCAAATCCCTGCAACGAGCGTTGCGTGCACTGTTACCGCACGTGCGAGAGCACACGGCGAGGCTTCCTCACGGAGAAGCAGGCGCGGCGTGTACTAGAACAGGCAAAAGAACTGGGCGCGACTTCCGCCACGGTCACAGGCGGCGAGACTTTGCTCAACCCCGAATGGCGCGGCATACTTGGCGCGGCGGACGAGATGGGATTCCGCACCTCGCTCTTCACGAACGGCACGCTGATGAAAGAGGACGACGCGGAATTTCTTTCGGGCTTGAAGAATCTCAAGGAAGTGCAGATTTCGCTCTACGCCCTAGACGAAGCCGTACACGACGCAATCACGGGGCTCAAAGGCTCGTGCGCGGCGACCAAGAACACCATTTCGCTGCTTCGCGAACACGGCGTTCCCGTATTCGTCAGCTGTCCCGCGATGAAAGAAAACAAGACTGCCGTGCTGGACGTGATGCGATGGTGCGACGATAACGGCATCCCCAGTTGCGCGGACATCTTCATCTTCGGCGGCTCGAACTACGAGGGGAAGAACCTTGCCCACCGCCTCTCGCGCGAGGAGCTGGAAGGATTCTTCAAAGAGACCATGAAAGACGGAGGGCGGCTTTCATACGTGTGGGGAAGCGGACACGGCGAGCGAGACCTTTCGCAGGTCGAGTTCTACGGCGGGGCGGCACACTCGCTGTGCGTGTCGGGCGACGGGGCGATCTATCCTGCGATAGGCTGGTACGAGCCACTGGGCAACATCGAAAGCAACACCCTGCGCGAAGTGTACGAGAACAGCCCGCTTTTGAAAAGGCTTCGGACGATACGCGCCGCAGACATTCCCGAATGCGCCGCATGCAAGTACGCAGACTTCTGCGACTTCTGCTTCACCCCGCATGTCACCGCCAACCATGGAAAGCTCGGCAAGGTGGACGCGGAGTTTTGTAAGTTCGTGGCTTTGAGAAAAGAACTCGCAGCACGGAGAGATGAGATTATGAAAGCGAATCAATGCAACAAGGACAAATGAGATGCTAGCGCATTTGTGTGAGCAGGCTGTCAAGAAGTTCGCCGCTTATGTACCGACCGTTTACGCGGAGAGCCTCGGCGCAACGGCGTGTCTCTTCGGCAGTAATATGGTTGAGGCGGAACGCGCGGTCAAGGATGCTCACCTTGAAAAGCGTCCGGAGCAGGTCAAGCCGACCGATTTTAAGGAGCGAGATGAGCGGCGTGGTGTCGGAAACGACAATCATGCGAGTTCCCCCGCCAGCGTTTTGTCCAAGCGCATGGCTTCTTCGATTGCGCGGGAGTCCTCCTGCGCCTCCTCCCAGGTCTGCGAGAGGTATGGGATGCCCATGCTCGCGTACAGTTCAATCAAATCCCACTTGGGAATTCCGAGAAGTTCCGCCGCGCGGCCGTGGGAAATGGTCATGTCGGCGATGGCGGGGTAAAGGAGCATCGCACGCCCGCGCAGGTCTGGCCCTCCGTCCGCGTCAACCTTGACGTAACGGGCGACGTTCTGCGACACGGTGAGCGTGATTTCCATGTTTGCCATAAGCCCTCCTTGCGCCTGAAAGTATAGCACGAGAGGGACGAAAAGTAAAGATTAAATTTTTAAGGAGATTTAACTATGCTTTACAGACAGAAGAAGGATACCTACATCCGCAACTACGACGGTGTGGGCTACGTGACGAGCACAGGGCTTTTCAACGACCGCTGCACCAACGAAAGCGGCACGGCGTTCCTGTGCGCGCTCGACCGCAAGGCGCGGACGCTCGACGAGC
>CAMWWZ010000008.1 GCA_947178095.1 uncultured Treponema sp. | reverse complement strand
TCGGCTTCTAAATCCCCCCCCCCATCGATTTTCCGGCGGAAGAATTCATCGCGCAGAATTCAAACCAAATCGTAACGAACGCTTCCGAAAATTTTTGGGTGCGCCTTGAGATTCCGTCCGCTCCCGAAAAGACAATCCTCGACCTTGGCCCAGAACTTGTTGACGAGGCGCAGCTTTTTGTTCCCGGTCGCGGCGAATGGATTTTGCACGACAGGACAGGAAAAACCGTGCCGAACGGCCAAAAGAAAATCCAAGGCATACGATGCGCTTTGGAAATTCCCGCGCGACAAGGTGAAGTACTTTTGCACGTAAAAAATTCCGATACCACCGCGCTCTGCCTCCGCATTTTTTCCCAAAGCGAATTTTTCTTGCAGACGACGAAATTGAATTTTTTGCACGGAATATCGATCGCGATTTTTTTGATTTCAATTTCGGCGCAAATCCTCATTTGGATTTTCCGCGGGAGAAAAAACTCGCCGTTCGTCCTCGCCGTGACGATTTTATTTTTCGTCTACCAACTTTGCATGAAGGGCATCGCGCCAGCGTTTCTTTGGAACGACCTCGCGCAGGCAAAATTTTTCCTGCGCCTCACCTACATCGTGGCGACGTTCGGATTCGTGACGATCCTCATGCTCACGCTGAAATGCATACATTCGGAAACGCGATTTTCAATAAGAAGGCAGATAAATTCCGCGCTCAGCGGCTGCGCGATTCTTTTCGCGGTGATGTTTTCGTTTTCCCCGAATTTCGATTTCGTCTACCGGCTTTCGATTTGCGTCCTGATTGCAGGGCTTGCGTTCGAAATCGCAATCATCGCGCTCGGCGCAAAAAACCGAAACGCCGACTTTTCGATTTTGACTCCGTGGTGCGCGTTCTACGTCTTTTTGATTTTCCGCCAAGTTTTTCATTTGGTGCGGAAGTCGAAGGAATATTTTCTGCTCAGCGCGCTCATGGAGAACGACTATTATTTTTCCTACGACGCGGCTTTTCTCGCCGTGAACATCGGCTATGTCATCATCCTCGCGAAAAGGCTCGCGCGGCGCGACGAAGTCCCAGCTACGGAAAAGCGCGCGGAGAACGCCCCGTCGCAAAAAACCAGGCCGTGCACGCTGAAGGAAATCCTTTCGCAGCACGCCCTTTCCCGCCGCGAAATCGAGGTGGCCGAGCTGCTCTATTCAAAACAAAGCAGCACGAAGGAAATCGCCTCGCAGCTGAACATAAGCATGAACACCGTCGCCACGCACATCAAGCACATCTTCGAAAAATGCGGCGTGAACTCGCGAATTTCCTTCTACAAGCTGATGAACGAGAAAATCACCCGAAAAAGTGATGTTTCTACCCCCCCCCATTCGCCTAAAAAGGTCGTAAAATCACCTGTATTGGCAATATTCAAGAGCCTGCGAAGACGTTAGACTTTCCTTGATGCCTTCATGCTGGCGCAGGGCTGGAAAAAATTTTTATTTTTTTTGAGGTTATGAATTGAAAAAAACCATTTTATTATTAGTTTTGAATTTTTCGTTCGCTCTGAATTTTTTTGCGGCAAGTCCTTCGTCCGAAAAAAAGCAAAAAATTCCTACTTGGTTTACACATTCTGAAATGCTTTATCCTTCGGAATTATTTTTAAGTGCGCAGGGCGAAGGCGATTCCGTATTTGAGGCGGAAATGGATTGCCTTTCAAAAATTTCGCTTTACTTCAATACAAATGTCCAAACGGCAAGCACTTTGGCGCGAACTTTTTTGGAAGAAACTCAGGGCGAAAATTATTTGTTGCAATCAAAAACGGAAACAAGCGAATCAATTCAAGTTTCGACACAGGCGCAATTCTTTTGCGTGCAATGGGAAAAGCCGCTTCGTGTGGGCGAAAAGTTTTATGCGTTTGCATATATGAATCGTGATGATGTTTTTAGAATTTATGGGCAGAGAATTAAAATTTGCGCTGACAAATTGGAAAGCATTTTGATTTCCGCGGAAAACTACAACAATCCAATTTACGGATTTGAAGCGGCGCAAAAAGGAATTGCGATTGCAGAGTTGACAGAACAATACATCGTCATGGCAAGTACAATTCAAAAGACAGCGCCAGGACATTTTTCGGAAGAAGAAAATTTGTGCAAGCGAATTCGCAGCGCGTATGAAATTTGCAAGGCGAATTTGATTTTTCAAATTGAAATTGAAAATGACTTGAACGGTGGCGTAAAGCGGACGCTGGGAAAATTGCTAGAGGCTGAAGGCTACAATGTTTCCGATGCGAACGGCGAATGCAAAATTCTCGGCGTGATAAATATTGAAGAAAGTCAATTGGAAGCGGGAAGTTTTTTTTCCGGTGGAATTGAAATTAACATTGTAAGCGGAACTGGCGAGAAAATTTTTTCTTGGTCAAGGAACGTTTCAAAAACCGGATCACCGAACGGCAAAGAAAAAGTCGGCAGAAATTTGTTTTACAAAAAAATTCAAAATGAGCTTGAAGAAAATTTCACCGCTGAATTCAAGGAAAAAGTAAAATTGTGAGCAGTAAAGATTCTCCAAGTTTTGGAGAAAAATAAATTTATGTTCAAGGAGGTTGATGGAAACCGACGAACAACGCGGCTTTCATTGGTTCAAGTTTGTCTAGCTACGTTGCAGCTTGAAAAACTTGTTGCATGCTTGTGCGTTCGCGCACATTAAAAAATTCATTTGCGGAATTGAATTTCCGTTCAAATTTTTATTAGGAGAAATATTATGAAAACTTTTAAGAAAGCTTTTTGCATTTTGTGCATTGGTATTTTTTTTGTTGGGATTGCCTCGGCAAGAAAGTCGAAGAAAAAAATTGCAAAGACAATGCCTCAAGAAATAATTGATTGGCAAGGAAAGGCTTTGGGTGCGCAAATTCCGGAATGGGCAATTCTCACCGCCGAAAACAACACGACAAAATTGGCCGCACTTCCAGAATTCAAAGGAAAAAATATTTTCTGCACGACGGTCAGTGGAGTGGATCAAAATTTTTTGAAAACGCAGATAACTCAGTTTGACGCAGTTCCAGCTTTTTCTAGGTTGCTCAGCCAATCTGTTTTGGCAAAATTTGGCGGAGCACTCGAAGGTTCTGACGGGGACACAGAAATATTTTTGAATAAAATTGTCGCGACACTTTCAAGGACTTCTTTTTCAGGACTTGACACTTCCAAAATTTTCTGGTCGAAAACTCGAACAATCGACAAGGTCAATGATACGATTTCCGACACTTATCATTATTATTTGGCTTACACGATTGACAAGGAAAATTTAAAGGAACAAGTTGGAAACGCGCTGAAAAAACTTGAAACAAATTCGCCGGAACAAGAAAGACTTCGAGCTAATGCGGTTTCCGCTATGGACGAATTGATACTTTTAAATCAAAACTAAAATAATTTCAGCGCCGGGGAAGAATGAAACTCTCCGCACGAATCAAAAATAATGGCCGCGATGCTCGTGAAAAATTTGTGCGTCGCGGAAATTTTATTCGCAAACCACAAATTGAATTTTGTACATTTTAGAGAAAATGAAAAAGAAAATTTTAACTTTGCTTTTTATGGCCATGGTTTTGATACCAAGCTTCGCACAAAAATCCGGAGTGGAAATTTCGGCTGCCGTCACGGACGCGGCCGCTGCTATGGCGCGCCAAATGGAAGCCGGAAAAATTGCGGCGGTCACGAGATTCTCATCGGACACAAAGGAACTTTCCGAGTGGCTCGAAAACGAAACGTTCAGGGCGTTGTCAAAGAACAGCGTGCGGCTTGTAGAACGCAACGGCAACAACATGCGCATTGTGGATTCTGAGCTCAACTTCCAATATTCTGGCGCGGTAAGCGAGGCGACGATCGCGGCCTATGGACAGAAACTTGGAGCGCGCTACATCGTCTACGGAAATTTCGAGCAATTCGGCGGAATAAAGGTCCTTGAATTCCGCATGACGGACGTGGAAAGCTTCGAGGTGCTTGTCGCCAAAACCTACGAAATCGCATCGTCAAAGTTGCTTACGGAACTGCTTGGAAGCGAGGCGGAGCTGCTTTCCATCGACGACTATATTGTCGCGATTAACAACCTTGAAAATAAGAAGGCCGCTGTGGAAAAAGACCTTGCCTCAGACCGAGAGCGCACGGAAAACAGGATTCGCGCAGAATACCAAAAACGAATCGACGATGTTACAACGCAGATAACGCAGGACAACGACGGCTTTCTTTCGCCGTCTGCGCTGAAGGGTGAAATCACAAACGCGACAAAGCCGCTTGAAGACGAGCGCGATTTGCTGATAGATCCAGTGGCCGAAAACAGCAGGACAAAATTTGCGGATCAGCTTTCAATGATTTCAAACAACCGCGCAACGATAGTAAAGAAAATGCAAGGAGACACTTTCGTTATAGGCGCGGAATCCCTGACCGTAAATATGGACAAGCGTGTTGGTGATCGAAATTCATACTTTACATTGAACATGAATTCAACGGACAGGCATGTCAAGTTCACCCTGAACGACACGATAAATCCAACCGACAAGGAAATGTTCAAAAAAATAAGAGTCGCGCTTGAAGAAACAAAATCGATTAAAGGCGAGGTGGAATACAAAGTGCGACAAAGCGGCGGTCCAGATTCTGTGTCTTTTGATGTCGTTATTGTTTCGGCAAGATTGTACGACGGAATCAGCGGCGACACATTCTACAAGAAGACGAATTTCAGCGCGACCGAAGCGGACGGCGGAACAATCAACATGACGGCGCAAAAAACGGGTACGGCAACAAAGCGAAGCTCGTCCAGTAACACAAAATCATCTTCACCAAAAAGTGCGGCTTCCACCAACAATGCAAAAAAATCAGACAATGTTGCGGTTTCTTATGCCAAATCAGATGATTCAAAAACCACAAAAAAATCAAAAAGTCCAAACGAGGAAAAGCGTCGCTATTTTGACTTTGGCCTTGACGGAACATTTTGGATTTACAATTATGAAGAACATGATTCGTATTACGATGAATGGAATAACTACTCCATTCCAAATGGCGATTTTACTTTTTCCTTTCCAATTCCATTTGGAGTGTATACGAGGCGAAATGTAATTATTGAGCCTGCACGTTTGAATGTTGGAATTCGCGGATTTTATGGTCAAGCTCTTGGCATTGGATATTGTGGAAAAAAAATTGATTTTATCGTATATATCGCAAGCGTCGGACTCAACAACTATTGGTGGGACATTAGTCTGTCCTTTTTGGACTTAAAGCTTGCGATAAAAATCGCGAAACATTTCAATCTTGAACTTACCGCAAGACCACTAAATTTGACTTATGTCTATTCACCAGATTTTTCACTTGGAATTTCTATTCCTTTGAGATTTTAATTTTTCGTCTACGAGGAAGAAAAAATGAAAAAGAAAATTTTAACTTTGCTTTTTATGGCCATGGTTTTGATGCCAAGTTTCGCACAAAAGTCCGGGGTAGAAATTTCTGCTGCCGTCACAGACGCGGCCGCTGCGATGGCGCGCCAAATGGAAGCCGGGAAAATTGCGGCGGTCACAAGGTTCTCCTCGGACACAAAGGAACTTTCCGAGTGGCTTGAAAACGAAACGTTCAGGGCACTGTCCAAGAACAGCGTGCGACTCGTGGAGCGCAACGGCAACAACATGCGCATAGTTGACGCCGAACTTAACTTCCAATATTCGGGCGCGGTGAACGAAGCGACGATTTCCGCCTATGGACAGAAACTCGGAGCGCGCTACATCGTCTACGGAAATTTCGAGCAGTTCGGCGGAATAAAGGTCCTTGAATTCCGCATGACGGATGTGGAAAGCTTTGAGGTGCTTGTCGCCAAAACCTACGAGATTTCCGCATCAAAGTTGCTTACGGAACTTCTTGGAAGCGAGGCGGAGCTGCTTTCCATCGATGACTACATTGTCGCCATAAACAACCTTGAAAGCAAGCGGACTTCGATTGAAAAGGATATGGCTTCGGATTGCGAGCGCACGGAAAACAGAATTCGTGCAGAATACCAGAAAAGAATCGACGATGTCACAACGCAGATAACGCAGGAAAACGACGGTTTCCTTTCGCCTTCGGCACTCAAAGTCGAAATTATGAACGCCACAAAGCCACTTGAAGAAGAGCGCGATTTGCTTATAAAACCTGTCGCCGAAAACAGCAGGACAAAATTTGCAGATCAGCTTTCAATGATTTCAAACAACCGCGCGACTATAATCAAAAAATTGCAGAGCGACACTTTTTTGATTGGCGCTGATTCTTTGATTGTAAACATGGACAAGCGGATTGGCGAGCGGAATTCATATTTTACTTTGAATATGAATTCAACGGACAAATACGCGAAATTTTCTCTGAACGACACGATTGAACCTACCGACAAATTGATTTTCAAAAAAATAAGGGTCGCGCTTGAAGAAACAAAGTCAATCAAAGGCGAGGTGGAATACAAGATACGGCAGAGCGGTGGCGCGAACTCGGCCTATTTTGACATTGTTGTCGCATCTGCAAGAATATACGATGGAATCAGCGGCGACACATTCTACAAGAAGACGAATTTCAACGCGACCGAGGCGGACGGCGGAACAATCAACATGGCGGCACAAAAAACGGGCACGGCAAATAGGCAAAATTATTCAAAAAACACAACTTCCTTTTATAAAGAAAGCGAAAAGACTTCGGCTTCAAACAAAGGCTCGTATTCCGCTTCGTCTTCTTCTTCGTCAGACAGCAACACATCCGCAACGCAAAATTCTGGCGCGACAAATGTGAAAAGCGAACGCATTTCAAAAATCAGACTTGCAAAAAATGAAAACTACAACAATCATACGATGATTCTTTGGCTTGCGAACAAAAGACACAAATTCAAAGCGGGTGACAAAATCAAATTCATCATCAAAGGAAAAACATCTGATCCCGTCACCGTTCGCGAAAAAAAATTGGGCGCTGCAATCATTGACACAACGGAAACCGCCACACCCAAATATTGGGGAGCGATTTCTGATTACATAAATACCGAAGACAACATGACGCTTTCGCAGAACGAAGAATTCGAGGCGGTATTCAATTTTAAATTGACCGGCACGCCTTCTAGCACAAGCGCGGATGCCCGCAAACTTGAATTGTATGTCGGAGGAAAAAACGACACGCAAAGCAAAACTATTACCATCGACGTTACTGAATTCACCGTGGAATATTAGAACGGCGGGATGGCGGTTGGCGCGAATTTGCAAAAAGATTTATACGCTCGGCAAAAACAACGCGACTCTTGCGCGAAATTTTGTCAGCGTGAAAAAAATTCACAATATGGAGACTATTATGAAAAAAGCATTCAAACTTTTTATGTTGATTTTGGTTGGAGCGGTGTTCGCATTTAACTTTGCGTCATGTGACGACATTTCTTTTACATACCGCAGACATCAAGACAAGGACGACTATAAAAGCCAACCGTTCATAACAGCAAAAAGCGAGTATATCAGCAATGGCGATGGCTCGGGAACTGCCACTCTTGTAAGTAGTGGCGAATATTGGGATGAAATTAACATTCCTATGTACGACTTGTTGGGCAATGTCAGTTCTTATGATGTTGCAGGAATTTTTGTTACACTTGAGAGCGGGAACCATAATGCGGGAGTTGGCTATAATTCATCGCAATATACGAAATGGGATTATGACAAGGGCTGCTATACTTGGTGGAGCGAACAAGAACTGTCGCGTGGTTATTCCCAAACTTTTTACGATGTTAGTTTTGCATATAGTGGCGACAATAAATATAACTTTAAATTTTACATATCTACAGGAACGGAGGGCGACACGGCAAAAATAGCATGGAGCGTTGTAACTTCTGCAAAATTGAATGTTGGCGACATCTTTGTGAGCCAAGATGAATACGTGTATCTAAAAGTAAATTCGTACGGCGATATTGACTTCTACTCATGGGATGAAGACACATATTCGTATGAATCAATTCTCTCAAACGGATCTTACAAGATTGTCAATTCGGATATAACGATTACTTTTTCTTACTATGATGGAAATTATTATTCAGATACCTTTACAGGAAACTTTGACGGTACAACGATGACATTTTTCGATGAGTATGGTGACATCTACTGGACATTAACAAAAGCCACCTCAGTGCCAAGAAATTTGAAAACCGCGACTAATTTTTCAACAATTACGCTTGAAGACAATTCGCCTTACAACAACCATGCAATGATTGAATGGATTGCAAGCGACAATAAGTACAAGCTGAACGCTGGACAGAAAATCAAGTTCACCATAAGAGGATATACTTATGACTATATTACTGTCAGCAAAACAAACTTCACTGCTGCCCTTGTTGACACCACGCCATCCGCTAATGGTTGGAGAGAACTTTCAGATTATGTAAACGCCCAATATGGTACAGTGCTTGATTATTACTATGATTTTGAAGCGGTGTTCATTATTGAACTAACAAGCACGCCTCTCAACGCAAGCGCGGAAGCCTGCAAATTTGAATTGTCCGTCGGAGATGAAAACGACACGCAAGACGACATTACGATTTATGTCAGTGCTTTTGAGGTGGAATTGCTGGAATAATAATTTTAATCAACATACCTCGACACAATCGTCGGGGTATGAACCCCTCCGCAAAAAGCAAGGCGCACCTTGATTTTTGCAAATTTCAACTCAAAAATAGCACAAATACAATTTTTTACTTTTTTTTTCTCGTTTACACCAAAATATTGCAAAAAATTCATATCTATAATTTAGGGAAAAATGAGAGAGACTCAAAAATATGAAGACTTGTTCTTCACGGACGATTTTATGTTCTGCAAGATCATGGAGAATGACGAGCACATCTGCAAAAGCGTCATCGAAATATTGCTCGGCATTCAAGTCGAACGCATCGACTACGCGAACAGGCAGGAAAGCATCACGGTGGATTTCGGCTCGCGCGGAATCCGGCTTGACGTGGTCGTAAAGGGAGACGGCAAGCTCTTCAACTTGGAAATGCAAACGACGATGGAAAAGGACTTGCCGAAACGCGCCCGCTACTATCAGGCGATGATGGACTTGGACTTCCTTGAAAAAGGCAAAGAATACGAGACACTGCCCGAATCCTTCGTGGTGTTCATCTGCACGAGCGACCCGTTCGGCTGCGGGCTGCCGCGATACACAGTCTGTCAAACCTGCATGGAAAATTCCGCCGCGAGCGAAAAAATTGATGACAAAAGCCGCAAAGTGTATTATAATGCTAAAGCATGGAAAGAGCAGTCGGGGCAGGATGCGGAAGTCCACGCGTTCCTGAAGTTCCTTGCCACAAGGAAAGCGGAAAGCAAGCTCACGGGGGAAATTATGGAAGCAGTATTGCAAGCGCGGCGGAACGAGCCGTGGAGAAAGGAGTTCGTGCACGCGCGTGAATTGCGAGAGCGCGGACGGAAAGAAGGTTACGAAGAAGGTCGCGCGGAAGGCTATGAGGAAGGTCGAGCAATCGCGCAGGCGCAGCTGGAAAAAGAGCGCGAGAAAATCGCAGAATTGGAAGCGCGCATCGCCGAACTGGAACGGTTGCAACATTAGGCCGTGCGCTAAACCGGAAAGTCATTCGTGAAAAACATTTCCGCATTGTACGAAAACTGCATCCAATGCCCGAGGCGTTGCGGCGCGAACCGCGCGGCGGGCGTTCGTGGATTCTGCGGCGAAAATCTTGAACTTCGCGCGGCCGTGTCGTGCCTGCATTTCGGCGAAGAGCCGCCTCTCACAGTGTTTGGCGGAAGCGGCGCGATTTTTTTTACGGGCTGCACTTTGCGATGCGCGTTCTGCCAAAACTATCAGATTTCGCAGCAAGGTTTCGGCGGCGCGATTTCAAAAAGCGATTTCGCGAAAATCTGCCTTGACTTGCAAAACGCCGGCGCAGAAAACATAAATCTCATCACGGGAAGCCACCACATTCCGATTTTGGCGCAATTCATTCGGGAGGCGAAATCCGCCGGCTGCGCCCTGCCCTTTTGTTGGAATTCGTCCGCGTACGAAAATGTCGAATCGCTCGAAGCGTTAAAAGATTGCGTTGACATTTGGCTTCCAGATTTCAAGACGCTCGACAAAGATTTTTCGAAAAAAGTTTTTTTGGCGCAAGATTATCCCGAGGTCGCAAAAAAATCGATTTCGTGGATGATAAACAATTTTCCGCTCAAGACGAAAATTGTTTCCAAAGAAGGACGCGGCGAAAAAGAAAAAATTCTTCGCGGCGTAATCGTGCGCCATCTTTTTTTGCCGGGCAGATTCGAAGACACCGCGAACACGCTCGCATGGCTCAAGGAAAACGCCGACGGCAAAGCGATGATTTCGCTGATGTCGCAATACACGCCCGTTTCGTTCAAAGAAAAATCGAAAGAATCGCTCAAGCGAAAATCCGCGCTCGCAGCATTCGAAAATCGCCTCGTTTCGGAAGCGGAAGACGGCGACTTGCGCGACTTGATTGCGGCATACGATTTTGAAAATTTATTTTATCAAGAATTAAATTGCGACACTTCATGGCTTCCGGACTTTTCAAAGCCCGAGCCATTCGGAAACGCGCTCGCAAAAGTTTTGTGGCATTGCAAATGATTGCGCGGCGCATGCCGTTTTTTGCGTTTTTTTTTCTTTTTTTTTACATTTTTTTTGAATATATGTTATAATGAATTTCATGAACAAATCACTTTTAAAAAATTCCATGGGCGTGGCAGTTCCGCTTGGCGCGCTCTGCACGAAAGAATCTCCTGCCATAGGCGAATTTCCCGCGCTCAAAAAATTTGCGAAAGTTTGCAAAAGCGCGGGGCTTGAAATAATCCAGCTTCTTCCCGTGAACGACACAGGAACGCAATCTTCGCCCTATTCCGGGCTTTCGGCGTTCGCGCTTCATCCAATTTACATTTGCATTTCCGCGCTTCCAGAATTTTCCGCCGTCTACAAAAGCGACAAAAATTTCAAGACGGAATACGATTCGTTTTTGAAATCGCATCCAAAAGTGAGCCGCTACGATTATCAGCGAATTTTGGAAAAGAAGACTTCGCTTTTGATGAAAATTTACGAAGCGAGCGAAATCGCGAAAAACGCCTCGGCGACTCCTGAACTTTCCGCATGGATGAAAAAAAATCCGTGGATAAAATCCTATTGCGTCTACAAAAATTTAAAATGGAAATACATGCAGTCCACGTGGAAATCGTGGAAGGCGGAAGACCAATTGCCGGGCGCGGAAGAAATTTCCAAGCGATGGAATTCAAAGGCGCAAAAAAAAGATCATCTTTTTTACGCATGGCTTCAACTTCGCGCCCACGAGCAATTTTCCGAAGCGGCGGAAGAAGTCCGAAAATGCGGAATCATTCTCAAAGGCGACATGCCGATTTTGATGAACGAAGATTCATGCGACGCTTGGTCGCTGCCGGAATTTTTCGAGCATTCGCTCCGCGCTGGCTCTCCTGCTGACGGCGAAAATCCTTCCGGGCAAAACTGGGGATTTCCCACTTACAATTGGAAGGCTTTGCGCGCCGCGGATTTTTCTTGGTGGAAAGAAAGGCTTAAAAGCGCGTCGCAATATTATGACGCATATCGGCTCGATCACATTTTGGGATTTTTCCGAATTTGGGCGATTCCTGCGCGCGAATGCACGGCTCTTCTCGGGCACAGCGAGCCTTGCGAGACAATCAGGTGCGACGAGCTTATGGAAGCGGGTTTTGACGAAAGCCGAATCCGCTGGCTTTGCGAGCCTCACATTCCCACGGGCGACGTGGATTATTTTACATGGAATCACGAAGTTTCAACGAAAATACTTGAAAAGCTCGCGACGAAATTTCCGAACGAAGAATTGTGGCTTTTCAAGGATTCTCTGAAAGGCGACAAGGACATTTTCGAAGCGAATTTCGAAGGACTTGTTTCTGCTGAAGCAGAGCAAAACATCAAGCAGAAATTGGCGAAAAAATGGCGGAGCCGCGCGCTCGTCAAAATCAAAAAAGACAAATACGCAGCCTCTTGGACTTACAAAAATTCAATTCCGTGGCAGACTTTGAACGACGACGAAAAAAGGAAGTTCGATTCGCTCGTGGAAAGCAAAAACGCCTCGCAAGAAAAAAAATGGAAAAAGCAGGCCGAAGAAATTTTGGGCGCGCTCACTTCCGCAGTGAAAATGGTTCCGTGCGGCGAAGATTTGGGCGTTTCGCTGAAATGCGTCGAAGAAGTCATGGGCGCGGAAAAAATCCTGCGGCTTTTCGTGGTGCGCTGGGCGCGCGAATGGAGCAAGGGAGGCTCGCCTTTCGTGCCGTTCTCGCAATATCCAGAACTGAGCGTCGCGACTACGAGCGTCCACGATTCGAGCACGATTCGCGAATGGTGGAATTCGGAAAAGGAAAGCGCGGCGGCGTTCTTCCGCGCGAACGAAAAGATTTTCGCCGAAAACGAAATTCACGAAAACGATTTCGCGGAATTTTCGCCGAAAGTCGCGCGGGCGATTTTGGAAGCGGCCGCTTGTGCGAAAAGCGTTTGGTGCATTCATCCGCTTCAAGATTTTTTGTATTTGCAAAAAAATTATTGGCTTGAAAATCCGAAGGACGAGCGAATCAACATTCCCGGCGAAGTGAGCGAATTCAATTGGACGTACAGAATGCCGTGCGATTTGGAAGATTTGGCGCAGGACAAGGATTTGCTTTCGCAAATAAAATCAATTGCAAAAAGGCACGCGGTGTGCTAAAATAAAATTTCAGGAGTGTAAAAAATAATGCCAATTTCATACAATGAATTTCACATTTCAAAAGCCGTTCGCGACAAATGCAATTTTTCGCAATCGCTTTACAGTTCGACAGGAAACGTCATCATAACGAGCTTGCAAGGCGTCCGCATTTTCACCGAAAGGCTCAACAAATATTTTGATTCGCTTGGAATGAGCGAAAAGCGCGTCTCTGCCGGGCAGATAAACGCGATGGGCTTGATCGACGAAATTCTGCATTACGTTTCGATGCTTTATCGGCGCGACGGAATAAAGTCTTCTTTCGAAGGCGCGCTTTCCGCGCTTGACGAAAAATTCGGGCGCGAAAAAATCGACGAAATGCTCAAAAATTTTTGCGAGGAATTTCCGCCCACGGCGGTTTATCGCGGCGAAGTCGGCGTGGAAGAATATCTTTCGCTTTCCGCGATAGATTCGGGAACGGGATTCGAGCGCACGAATCGCGAGGCGGCGTTCGAAGAATTGATGATGCTTCATTTGGCGAACGAAAATCCCGCGTTCAAGCCGTTTTCGATTTTGTTCAACGATTTGCATTTGCGAAAAAATCCGATTTACATGGAAGCGTGGGAGGAAACCGAAAAATATTTCAAGACGCAAAAAAAATTCGGGCCGTTCAACAACGATTTCATCACGTTCCTTCGCGAGCCGATGAATTTTAGTCCGAAAAGTTTGCGCGGGCAGCTTCAATATATTTTGAAACATTGGATGACTTTGATCGGCGAATGGCTCAAAAAGCGGCTGCTTGCTAGTTTGGACACTTTGAGCGAAGAAGAAAAGGCCGCGTGGCATCCGACCACCGGCGGCGAAGTGAACATGGAGCCGTACAATTATGACAATTTGATGAACGAATACGAGCGTTTTTCGCCCGACCGCGACTGGATGCCAAAAGTCGTGCTCATGGCAAAAACGATTTTGGTTTGGCTCGACCAGCTCACGAAAAAATACGGCTATCCAATCACGCGCCTCGACCAAATTCCTGATGCGGAATTGGATGCTTTGCGCGACGAAGGATTTACGGGACTTTGGCTCATCGGGCTTTGGGAACGCTCGAACGCCTCGAAAAGAATCAAGCAGATTTGCGGAAATCCCGAAGCCGCGTCCAGCGCGTACAGCCTGATGGACTACACGATCGCGGGCAATTTGGGCGGATGGGATGCCGTGGACAATTTGCGGCGCAGGCTTTGGGTGCGCGGCATTCGGCTTGCGAGCGACATGGTTCCGAATCACACGGCGATGGATTCGCGCTGGATCGTCGAACGCCCCGACCTTTTTGTCCAGCGGCGCGACAATCCTTTCCCACAATATTCTTACAACGGCGAAAATCTTTCCTACGACGGGCGCGTCGGCGTTTACCTTGAAGATCACTACTATTCGAAATCGGATTGCGCCGTAGTTTTCAAGCGCGTTGACAACGCCACAGGCGACACTCGATATATTTACCACGGAAACGACGGCACGGGAATGCCTTGGAACGACACCGCCCAAATCGATTTTCTCAATCCCGAGGCGCGCGAAGCCGTTATGCAGGAAATCTTGCACGTCGCGCGCAATTTTCCGATCATCCGTTTTGACGCTGCGATGGTTCTCGCAAAAAAGCACATTCGCAGGCTTTGGTATCCGGAGCCAGGACATGGAGGCGACATTGCCACGCGCAGCGAATCCGCCATTTCTTCTGCGGATTTTGAGGCGGCGATTCCGAATGAATTTTGGCGCGAAGTGGTTGACCGCGTGGCGCAGGAAGTGCCCGACACGCTTTTGCTCGCCGAAGCCTTTTGGATGATGGAAGGATATTTCGTGCGAACGCTCGGAATGCATCGCGTGTACAATTCGGCATTTATGAACATGCTCAAAAAAGAGGAAAATCAAAAGTATCGCGACACCGTAAAGAACACGATAAAATTCGATCCTGAAATTCTCAAACGCTACGTGAATTTCATGAACAATCCCGACGAGGAAACTGCGGTGGCGCAATTCGGCAAGGGCGACAAATATTTCGGCGTTTGCACTTTGATGGTGACGATGCCGGGCTTGCCGATGTTCGGGCACGGACAGCTCGAAGGCTTCGAAGAAAAATACGGAATGGAATACACTCGCGCATACCGCGACGAAAAGCCCGACGAAGATTTGATGAATCGACATCGCCACGAAATTTTCCCGCTCATGCACAAACGCTATTTGTTCGCGCAAGTGGAAGACTTTTTGTTCTACGACGTTTGGGACAATGGTCGCGTGAACGAAAACGTTTTCGCATATTCAAACCGCTCGGGAGACGAATACGCAGTTGTCTTCTATAACAATAAATACGAACGCGCTTCCGGATGGATAAAGCAGTCGTGCGAATACGCCGTGAAATTCGGTGAAGACAAGGCGATGGAATCCCGCTCGATTTCCGAAGGCTTGGGACTCACCGCCGAAGACGACAAATTCCTCATTTTCCGCGAGCATCGTTCGGGACTTTGGTTCGTGCGAAAATGCGCGGACATCTGCCAAAGCGGAATGTTCATTTCGCTGAACGGATTCGAATGCCAAATCATGCTCGACATCCATCAAGTGAGCGACACGCTCGACAAAAAATGGAGCACGCTTTGCTCCGTTTTGAACGGACGTGGCTGCTACGATCTTGAAGTGGAATGGGAAGAATATCGCTATCACAAACTTTACATCGCGCTTGAAAAATTCGCGGGCGGAGATTTCTTTGCCAAAGCGAACGCTGTTTTTGCAAAGCCGAGCGCGGCCGCCGCGAAAAAATTCCTCGACAGCGTGAAAAAATCAGGAATCGAATTTTACAAGACCGCCGCGATTTTTGCCGAAGAGGATGCGAAAATTTTTGGAATGAAACTTGGAAAGAAAACCGCCGAAAAGCAGTTCGCAGGATTCGAAAAATCTTTCAAGGAAATTCTGAAAATGATTTCCGCGAAAAAATCCGCAAAAACTTTGGACAAGGCGAAGAGCAAGGCCGAATTCATTCTCGCCGGAAAAATGCAAAAGTTCACGGAAAACGAAATTCTTGTCGCAAGCGCAATCGCGCTCAACCTGAACGAAAAATCGTTTTCCACGCGATGGTCGCTCGACAGGAAATTCTGCGAATATATGCGAAGCGCGGGCTTGGAACTTCCCGAAGCGCGCGACATTTTGTACAGGGCGTTTTTGCTCACAAAACTTGCCTTGCCGAAACTCGACGCGAAGAATCAAAAGAAAGCCGCGCTTGCCTTTGCGAATTTTGTTTGCGATTCAAGCGACGCGCCCGCGCTCAGCCGCGCGAACGAATTCGACAACGTTGTTTGGTTCAACAAAGAAGAATTGGCGCGGACGCTTTTCTTGACGGCGCAAAACGAATTTGTCGAAGGCGCGAATGGCGAAAAAGAAATTCTTTCTTTGTACAAAACGCTTTTTGACGCGCAGGAAAAAGCCGAATACAAATGCTTGAATTTCATCGAAGCGTTTGCGGAAAAGAAAAAGTCTGCGACGAAAAAAGCGAATGCGAAGTCCGTGGCGAAAGCAACTTCCGCGACAAAAAAGGCGGCGACAAAATCTTCTGCAAAATCTGCTTCTGCGGCAGAAAAAAAGGCTGGCGAAAAATCGCCCGCAAAAAAATCCGCCACCACAGCGAAAGCCGAAGAGAAAAAAGTCGCGCCTAAAAAAGCAGCCGCCGAAAAAGCGACCGCGAAAAAAGCCAGCGAAAAAACATCGACTGCAAAAAAGGCGAGCGCGAAGGCGGCTTCGAAAAAAGAAGCGGCTACAAAAACTGCCGTGAAAAACGCAACCGTAAAAGCCGCTGAAAAAAAGCCGAGCGCGAAAGCGGCGACGAAAACTTCCGCCAGCGGAGCAAAAAAGGCCGATGCGAAAAAGCCTGTCGCGGAAAAGAAAGTTGCGATGGAAAAGCCCGCTTCTTCAAAAACCGCCGCCGCTTCCGTGAAAAAAGCCACGGCAGCGAAAAAGACTAGCGCAAAAGCCGCTGCCGAAAAATCTGCGGCGGTGAAAAAAGCCGCGTCAAAAACTGCCACAAAGTCTGCGGAGAAAAAGCCTTCTTCGAAAGCCTCCGCTAGCGCGACGAAAAAGACTGCTGAAAAGAAAACGACAGCAAAAAGCGCGGCGAAAGCTTCTGAGGCAACAAAGAAAACTAAAAAGTAAAAGCAAACTATGCAAAAAAATCCGCTTCTTTCGAAGCGGATTTTTTTGCACACACTTTAATTTCTAGTTTTTTCATTTTCTGTCGCGAAGGCTTCATAAAAAACAAACTAAAAATTTCTCAAAGCATTTGAATTTTTTTTAAAACTGGCGTATAATATTTTTATGGGTGGCAGAAAAAGTTTTAAGTTGCGATATGACGCGGCGTTCACATTGACATTTTGCATAGTCTCGTTTTTGGTTTTGATTTTAAGTCAAACTGTTTTAAAAAATTTGAATCTTGTCCAAAAAATTTTCTCACTTCCTGGAACGCTTTCAAAAAGCGTAAGCGTGGACGCGAGCCAAATCATTCAAACCGAAAGCGTCTTTGATTTTAAAAATCCGTTTCACTACGTGCGCCTAATCTTGTACATTTTTGGAAGCAAAGACGTTCTGCAATTTTTGATTTCGTTCGCGTTCATTCTGCCGCTCGGCACGCAAATGGAAGAACGTTACGGAAACGCGGCCATCGGCGTAATGATTTTAATCACGACGCTTGTAACAGGCGTTTTGAACGCATGTCTCATTCCTGCCACGCTTTGCGGCGCGGACGCGATTGTTTTCATGCTGATTCTTCTCGGCGCGATAACTTCGCTTTCCAAAAACGAACTTCCGATTTCCGCGCTCATGATTTTCGCGCTTTATATGGGATGCGAATTTTATTTCAACGGCGCAATCAACAACGCGAAACTTGTGGCGATTTTCGCGCGGCTTGCAGGAGCACTTTGCGGAAGCATGTTCGGATTTTTAACCGCGCCCAAAACGCGCCGTGCGTCCTCCACAAAAAGCGCGGGCAATTCAAGCGCGTCGAATTCCAACGACGACTACAATACGGAGCGAACCGCCGCCGCGCGAAAATCTTTCATGGAGCGCATTAAGCAGGAACGCCAAAAAAAGAAATTCGACGACGAGACGACGGTCATAGGCTCGGTGGAAATCTAGCCGAAAATCGGGCGCACCTTCATCACGGTTTCGATTCCAGCGAGCGCGCGCAAAGTTTCCTCGCCGACGCGCCCATCAACGTCGATGATGTTGTAGGCGATGTCGCCGCGATTTTGATTCGTCATTCCGGCGATGTTCAGATTCGCGTTGCCCAAAACGGTAGTGAATTTCGCGATGATTCCAGAAACATTTTTGTGCGAAATGCAGAGGCGAGTTCCGCCTTTCGGCACGGGATTTTCCGTGGTGCATTTCGGGAAATTCACGGAATTCGTGATGTTTCCTTTTTCCAAAAATTCGCGCAATTCGGCGACGGCCATCTTCGCGCAATTGTCCTCGGCTTCGGGAGTGGACGCGCCCAAATGCGGAAAGCAAATCACGTTTTCTTTTCCGATGAATTCCTCGCAGGCAAAATCGGTGACAAGGCATTTGACTTTTCCCGAATCAAGCGCGCGCAGAATGTCGCCGTTGTTCACAAGTCCGCCGCGAGCAATGTTTATAATCACCACTCCGTCCTTCATGTTTTTCAAAGTCTTTTCGTTTATCAAGCCTTTCGTGTCTTCGGTCTGCGGAACGTGAATCGTGATGTAGTCGGATTTGGACAAAAGCGCGTCGAGCGTTTCCGCATGCTTCACATGATTGTCGAGCCGCCACGCCGCCGCAATGGACATAAACGGATCGTAGCCAATCACTTCCATTCCAAGCTGGACGGCGGCGTTCGCAACGAGCGCGCCGATCGCGCCAAGCCCAATCACGCCGAGTTTTTTTCCTTTGAGTTCAGGACCGACGAACTGGCTTTTTCCTTTTTCGGCAAGCTCAGGAATCTGCTCGCCCTGCCCTGCCAGCGTTTTCACCCATTCGCTCGCGCGAAAAACCGGACGGCTCGAAATGAAAAGCGCGGCGAGCGCAAGTTCCTTCACGGCGTTGGCGTTCGCGCCAGGCGTGTTGAAGACAACTATTCCTTTTTTCGAAAGCTCGTCAATCGGAATGTTGTTCACGCCCGCGCCCGCGCGAGCCACGGCTTTTACCGTGCCTGAAAGTTCCATTTTGTGCATGTCCGCCGAGCGCACCAAAATCGCGTCGGGATTGTTCAGGCTTGATGCGGTCTCGTAATCGTCGCGCGGAAAATCTTCCAGCCCGATTGCAGAAATTTTATTCAACGTTTGAATCTTGTACATTTTCATTGCTCCTTAAAAAGTTGACGCTATTTCAAGCAACTTTTTATCATTGCTCCCATAAAAAGTTGACGACATTTCAGGTAACTTTTTCAACTATTTTCTTTTGCGAATTTTTCCATGAAATCGACAAGCGCTTTCACGCCTTCAATCGGCATCGCGTTGTAGATGCTCGCGCGCATTCCGCCCACAAGCCTGTGCCCCGCAAGGTTCACCAAGCCTGTCGCCGCCGCCTGCGCCACGAATTTTTTGTTGATTTCGTTTTCCTTTGCGACGCTCGCTTCGTCCTTCGCGCCCGCAGAATATTTCGTGAGGAACGGAACGTTCATGAGCGAGCGGCTTCCGACTTCCGCCGTGGCGTGGTAAAAATCGCTCGAATCCAAATAGTCGTAGAGCAACTTCGCTTTTTCGGCATTGCGCTTTTGCATTCCGGCAGCGCCGCCGTTGCGCTCAATCCAATCGAGGACTTTTCCCAAAACGTAAATCGTGTAGCAAGGCGGAGTGTTGTACATCGAATCCGCATCCGCGTGGGTTTTGTAAGAAAGCATTGTCGGCGTGCCTTCGAGCGTTTTTTCGGAAATCAAATCTTCGCGGATAATTACAAGCGTAACTCCTGCCGGCGCGAGATTTTTTTGCGCGCCCGCGAACAAAAGTCCGAATTTTGAAACGTCAAGTTCTTCGCTCAAAACGCATGACGAAATGTCCGCGACCAGCGGAATGTTTCCTGTTTCGGGAATGTATTCGTAATGCGTTCCCATGATTGTGTTGTTGAAGCAAATGTAGGCGTAATCGTATTCGCCTGAAATTTTTTCCACGCGCGGAATGTACGAATAATTTTTGTCCTCGCTTGAAGCGACGATGTCAACTTTCACGCCGAGCTTTTTCGCTTCGGCCGCGGCTTTCTTCGCCCAAACGCCGGTCTGAATGTACGCCGCCTTTCCAGAATGAATCGCCAAATTTTGCGCGACCATCGCAAATTGCGTCGAGCCGCCGCCCTGCAAAAAAAGCACTTTGTAATTTTGCGGAACTTTCATCAGCTTGCGCACTTGTGATTCCGCGTGCGCGATAATCGGTTCGAACGCGGCGGAACGGTGGCTCATTTCCATGACGCTTTGGCCAGTTCCGTTGCAATCAAGCATTTCGGCGGCGCATTCTTTCAAAACTTCTTCAGGAAGGCAGGAAGGTCCTGCGCTGAAATTGAAAACTCTAGACATAAAAACTCCCATAAAAAGTCAATCATAATTTTGCAAAATTGTGATTGACTTTTTACGTGCGTTTACAATGAAATGAAAACGCACAAATTAAATATGCAAGTTTCCAACGGAAACTTGACATGATAAAAAGTTGACGACATTTCAGGCAACTTTTTATCATAACTCCTTATAAAAAATTTCGCGAAATTTCAATTTGCGAAAAAATTTTTAGCGCGCGTTGGGGTATGAACCCCTCCGCACGAATCATTTCATCCTCGCGCACAAATTGTCCAACGCCAAAACCAGCGAGACGTTTTCCACGAAAACATTTTCACTTTCCGCAATCGCTTCGTTCGTAAAATTCACGATTCCGCGAACGCCGCTTTTTATGAGCCGCTCGGCCATCGCGCGCGCGTATTCGTTTTCCACCGCCAAAACCGCAAATTCAATTTCCATGCGCGAAACGACGCTTTCGATTTTGTTCGCAGGATAAAGCGGAAAATCCGCGTTCAAAACTTCGGTGCGGTTTACGCGAAAATCAAATCCCGCCACGATTTTATAAAGCGTTCCGTCAAAAATGCCGCAGCGCATCACCGCCTCGCCGAGCGTTCCAAGGCCCGCGATGCAGCACCGCCTTTCCGTTTGCGGCAAGCCGAGTTCCGCACGAATCGCGCCGAGCAATTTTTTCGCGTCGTAGCCGTTGGAAAATCCGCCGCCAAGCCCGAGGCGCGAAAAATCCTTTCGGACGACATCGCTTGAAAATCCGGTCGCCTCCTGAATCGCCTTCGAAGTGACACGATCATTCTCGTAGCGCGACAAAAAATTCGCCAAAAAAACCAAACGCCGCCTTGCCGCATTGGACATTTTTTCCATCAAAAACCTTCAAAAAGAAGCGTTATTGTGAAATAATTCACAAAAGAACGATTTTATTCTAGCATTTTTGTGAGAAAAAGTCAAGCATTTTTGCGATTTTGGGCGATTTTTCTTCGAAAAACGAGCGGAAATGCAGAAATGTGCGATTTTATTGTGAAGAAATTCACAATAAAAAAGACAAGAATGCGCAGATTTTACGGCGGCGAAAAAAAAAGGCGCGGCATCCGTAAAAAGACCGCCGCGCCTAAAACAAGCCGAATCCGCTTATTCTATATCGCAATCGATATCAATGAGTCCATCGCTTCTAACAGTGAATGTCAAAGTAGCCTTTTCCGTACCCTCGAATTCATAGTTGGTAAATGCAATTTCATCTTTAGAAAATGGATATTTAGCATCATTATGAAATTCCCCGTAGAAGCTCTCTGCGTCAGCTTTAAAAGCGAGCTGAGACCAACCAATTACATCGTTCCATGCATATGTTACAATATAAAAGCCGTTCCAGCCGTCGTTCAGCTTAAGTGAACAAGTCCACTTATCACCGCTTTTTACCAATGGCCGAGCACCATCTTCTTCCGATCCTGGCCACATTTCTTTGCCAGGAAGAGTAGTCATTGTGCCGGAAATCATATAGCCGTCAAGCGTTGTAATCACATGCTTTTTAAGTTCTATGCAAATTTTTCCAGGCGTTTTTGCCGTGTCGAAAGTGATGTCGTACTTTCGCCTTCTTTCGAGACCCGCGATTGCAATGTTTTCAGGATTCTGTCTCTCCTCATGTTCGACATTAACCACTTCTGTATCATTTGTAATTTTTACGCCACTAGGCAAACTACTTCCTTCAACATCAATTGAAAAAAGCCCATACTGCGATTTCCAACCTTCCGTCATAAGCTTAAACAGAGTGTCATTATCATCCGCTATGAAAGTACAAGTATATTTTCCATCAGATAATTTCTTGAGGGGAATCGCTCCGTCTTCTTTCGTGCCAGCCCAATCAAATTTCTCGTCCTTCAAAATAAGGCACGGATTTCCTGTGAGCAAAAATCCTTCAAGCTCAATCTTCACTCCGGAAACGCCTGCTGTAATCTTTTGTTCCTGATCGTCCGCATCGGTAACCGTAATGCCATCTCTGTCGGACTTAATTTTAAGAGATTTTTCTTCGTCTGAAACATTTTTCCTTTCAATGCTTTCAAGCTTTTTTATGAGGGATTTCAACTCTGAGATAATGTCGCCGAGTTCCGAGCGTGCGGCAAGTGCCGACCGAGCCGATTTCGCGCTTGAAGAAGACAAGCCGAGCATCGTCTTTTCATTTTCAGTAAGAGAAGCAGTATTGACCTCTTCTTCTATTTTGAACGTCAGTTTGCCATCCGTCAGAATGTTTCCGCTGTACGAGCCTTTGGCAAAAAGCGCGAAGCCCGAATATTCTCCATACGACAGATTTTTGTAAAGCTCGAACTTTCCGCCTTCAAGCAAGTAAAGCATGTCGCTCACATTGTTGCCCGCCTGCGTTTTTGTTTCGGGCGTGGTATAGCCCGCTATTGATTTGTTTGCGACATCGCTCAAAGAAGGCGTTTTTTGCTCGTCGGTGTTACCGCCACCTCCCGAACCGCCGCCTTGATTGCCGACATCGCCTGTATCCGCTCCGTTCGAGCATGCGACAAAGCAAGACAGAGCCAAAACCAACGCGGCGAGAACCGCGGCCAATTTTTTGAACTTTTTCATAAAGTCCTCCTTAAAAAACTCCGCGTTAGCGGACGTGCAGGAGGCACGGAATCGCAGATTTGAACGCAACGCGGCAAATCTGCAAATGCTAAAACTACACGGATGTATTTTTAGCATACCTCCTTAATTTTTTTCGCACATTTATTTGCTACAAGCCAATAAATTATACTATGGTTTTGCATTATAATACGCCTAAAGCATATTGTCAATAGATTTTATATGCCGATAGCATATTTTTTATGAATTTACGGACTGTTTTTATCACAAACCTCAAATGCTATCGCAAGGAGCAAAAAATATCCCAAATGCGCCTCGCGGAACTCTGCGAAACATCTACAAGCTACATAGGCGAAATTGAAATCGCAAAGAAATTTCCCTCCATTGAAATGATTGAAAAAATCGCCTGCGCACTCGGCATCCGCCCGTTTCAGTTGTTCCAAGACGAAACAGACATCATTCCATCCGACGACCGTGAAAAAAAGCGCGCACTAGTGGAAAAAATCCAAAAATCCGTGGAAGAAATCATTTTGGGCGTGGAAGATTGATCGAACTTCAAAGGATTTGTTGAAAAAACTCGCGAAGTCAGGCATTTATGTGGCTTCAAAAAAATTGGAAAAATTTTGCCAATTTTCACTCCTCGCCTTTTCCGCTTCCCACTTGACAATTTTTCGCCACAGTGCTAGAATGAAAAATAGGATTGCAAGGGAAACGCGAGTTTCCCAAAGTTTCACGACTTAAAAATCAAATCCTAAGGAATTGCATGGCTAAAAAGCTTTATGTAGGAAACTTGAGTTATTCTACGACAGAGGAATCGCTGGGCGGTTTGTTCGCGCAGTTTGGAGAAATTGTTTCAACAACGGTTATCAAGGACAGGGCTACTGGTCAGTCCAAGGGTTTTGGTTTTGTTGAATTGGCAGACGAAGCGGCAGCGGAAAAAGCCATCACGGATTTGAACGGCAAGGAATTCGAAGGTCGCAGGATTCGCGTTAATGTGGCGGAAGAAAAAAAGCCGCGCCCGCGTTTTGGCGAAGGCGGCTTCGATCGCGGAGGGCGATATTGATGAAAAATTTTGCAGGATTGTTGCTTCTATCGGAGTTCCTCAAAAAACGCCAAAGTTGACGGTTCTGTAAAATCATTTTGCAAATGCAGACTGTCGCTTGGGCGGCAGTCTTTTTTATTCGTGCGGAGGGTCTAATACCCCGACGCTCTGCGTCGGGTATGTTGATTTTGGAGGAAATATGAATTCAAACGGAAAATATGTTCCATATCCGAAGGTGAACATTCAAAACAGAAAGTGGCCGGACGCGCAAATCACGCGCGCGCCGATTTGGTGTTCCGTGGATTTGCGAGACGGAAATCAGGCCTTGGTAAATCCAATGGGCATCGAGCAGAAGCTCGCGTTTTTCGACTTGCTTGTGAAAATCGGATTCAAGGAAATCGAAGTCGGATTTCCGAGTTCTTCCGAAACTGAATTCAATTTTATGCGCCGCCTCATCGAGGACAATCGAATTCCCGGCGACGTTACGATTCAAGTTCTGTGCCAGGCGCGCGAGCATTTGGTAAAGCGCACGTTCGAGGCGATTCGTGGTTTGCCGAGGGCGATTTTCCACATTTACAATTCGACTTCGCCCGCCCAGCGAAAATACACGTTCGGAAAAACGAAAGAGGAAATCAAGCAAATCGCGGTGGACGGCGTGAGGTGCGTCAAGGAATGCGTGGAGCGTGAAAAGGAAACGAAAATCCAGCTTGAATATTCGCCCGAAAGTTTTTCCAACACCGAAATCGAATACGCAGTGGAAATTTGCGAGGCGGTGAAAAACGAATGGAAGCCCACGGCGCAGAACAAAATCATTTTGAATCTGCCCACGACGGTGGAAGTGGCGATGCCGAATACTTTCGCCGACCAAATCGAATATTTTTGCACGCACATTTCGGATCGCGAAAATGTGATCGTGAGCCTTCATCCGCACAACGATCGCGGCGAAGGAGTCGCCACTTGCGAAATGGGATTGCTCGCCGGCGCGGACAGGGTGGAAGGAAGCCTTTTCGGAAACGGCGAGCGCACGGGAAATCTTGACGTTGTTACGGTCGCGCTCAATATGTTCAGCCACGGAATCGATCCCGAATTGAATTTTTCCAATCTGCCCGAAATCGCGGAAGAATATCAGCGTCTCACCGAAATGTCGATTCATCCGCGAACGCCTTACGTGGGCGATTTGGTTTACACCGCGTTTTCCGGCTCGCATCAAGACGCGATTCGAAAAGGAATGGCTGCGCGCGTGAACATGCCAGAAAATGCCGTTTGGGACGTTCCGTATTTGGCGATCGATCCGCACGACATCGGAAGGCAGTACGAAGGAATCATCAGGATAAATTCGCAAAGCGGCAAGGGAGGAGCCGCGTATATTTTGGAAAACAGTTTCGGCATCATTCCACCAAAGGGAATGCATCCCGATATCGGTGCCGTTATAAAAGAATTCGCGGACAAGGCGCAGCGCGAATTGCGCCCCGACGAAATTTACGACATTTTCACAAAGCATTGGATTGGACTTACCGAGCCGCTTAAAATCGTGGAACTTGTGGAAACGCACTTGGAAGGCGCGACTGGCGCGGATGCGGAAGAGCGAGTTTTGTGCAACGCCGATGTCGTCTACAAAGGAACGCCGTATAAAATTTCCGCGCAGGGAAACGGCCCGCTCGACGCTTTCGCGAACGCGATGAAGCAAACTCCCGCGCCGCGATTCAACATCGTTTCTTTCCATGAGCATTCGATTGGAACGGGAAACGACACTCGCGCGATGGGCTATGTTCAACTCACGATGGAAGACGGCCGCCAAATTTGGGGTGTGGGACGTTCAAGCAACGTCGGACGCGCAGGAATTGCGGCAATCGTCAGCGCGTTGAATCAGTAAAGCGGCCGCGAGTTTTCCTACGGAAAACTCGGTAAGCAAGCCGCAAGGCTTGCGACACACAAAAAGGGCTTCCGTTCGACGAACGGAAGCCCAAAAAAAGGAGAGGAGGATGCAGCTGTATGCTGCGGACTGCCGTATCGGTCAGTCATAAATTAAACCGCATGGCAAAAAAATAGTTACAAAAATTTGCAATTTTTTTGATTTTTTGCTACAATTTGTTTGTGAAGATTTTTTTCGGCGCGACATTTATTTTCCTTTCTCTGACTTTTTTTTCTTGCGCTTCAAACCGTGGACGCAACGCGGCGGATTTTTACGAAGAAAACATCGCATCGTTCGCGGAATTTTCGCTTTCAAACGGAATTCAAGTCGTCTTGAAAAACATTCCTTCCGAAAAAAACATCGAACTGCGCCTGCTTTTTGAAGGCGGCGCGTCAACCTGCCCGCGCGGAAAATCCGGCCTTGACTTGCTTACGTTCGAAGTGCTTTCGCAAAGCCCAGCGGTAAAGGAACTTTCTTCGCACGGAAAATATTTTAGCGTGGTTCTTTGCGCCAACGATTTTTCGACTTACGGTTTTTCTTCCGCCGCCGCAGATTTTGACGAAGCGTTCGCGGCTTTCGCGAAATCGATTTTGCAGCCGGATTTTTCCCATGAAGATTATTTGGAAAAGGAATCCGAAGCGGAAAATGCCGCGCTCGACCGAAGCGAGAATTTGCACTTCGCGCTTTTGGATGCAATCGCGGAAAATCTTTTGCGTTCGCATCCGTATTATGACGGAATTTTTTACAAAAACACGAGCCGCGTGAGCGAATATGACATCGAAGAAAATTTGAAAAGACTTTTGGACGCGCGCAGAATCAAAATTATCGCCGCAGGAAATTTTTCCGCCTTGCAATACGGCGAAAAAAAATCGAAGGTTTCGCAAGAAGATTCGTTTTCGAAAAATGCCGCGCGAATTGGCGAAATGCTTGAAGAATTTTTTGGCGCGATTTTGCCTGGCGAATTTTCTGCGCCGCAAATTCCTGCGATAAATTTTGCGAACAAAAAAGACGAAAAAAAGGAATTCGAATTCGCGGGAAATTATTATTGCGCGGCGTTGTGCCAAAATGCGCCCGAGCGCGGCGCGGACGACTACGAGTCTTTCGCGCTCGCGTCACTCGCAGCGGATTATATTTTGCGCCGAGAACTCGTGCAAAAAAACGTGGCCACTTCTTGCGGCACGGCAGTTTTGAACGGCAAGCAAAGCGTCGCGCTGATTGTCGCGAACGGCATAAACGAAGGCCGCGATATAAAGGAAATCATTTCGAGCGCGTTGGAAAAAAATTTGAGCGCGGAAGAATTCGCGCCGCTTTTGAATGCGTTCAAAAATATTTACGCTTCCAAAATTTACGCGAGCGAAAAAAATTGCTTTGCCACGCTCGAGCAAATCGCGTCGTCAATTTTTTATGAAGGAAGCGCGAGCGAATATTTGAATCGAATCGAAAAAATCGAAGGGCTCACCGTGGATGAAGTCCGCGCGGCGTATGAAAAATATTTTTTGGGCGAGGGAAAATTTTTTGTGGAAGTGAAAAAATGATTTTGCGATGCGATTTGAAAAATTGAAATTTGCGAGCAATCGCTTTTTCGATAATTTCAAACTTCGCTTCGCAGAAAAATAATGAAAATTAATTTTTACAGGAGATATGATAAAAAGTTGCCTAAAATGTCGTCAACTTTTTATCATGACAAGTTTCCGTTGAAAACTTGCATATCAAATGTCACTTCTCATTTCATTGCGAAGTGACATAAAAAGTCAAGAAGAAAGTTGCAACTTTCTTCTTGACTTTTTAGTAGGAGAAATTATGTCAATAGAAAAGGTGCGCGAATATTTTTCGCGCTTTGGAATTGAAGGCCGCATCCGCGAATTCGACGTTTCGAGCGCGACCGTTCCGCTTGCGGCAAAGGCTTTGGGATGCGAGGAAGCGCGCATCGCGAAAACGCTTTCGTTCATGGCGGGCGAAAATCCAATCGTAATCGTGATGGCAGGCGACGCGCGCGTTGACAACAAAAAATACAAGGCTGCGTTTTCGACAAAGGCGAAAATGCTTTCGTTCGACGAAGCCGCGAATTTGGTCGGGCACGCTGTGGGCGGCGTTTGCCCTTTCGCGGTGAACGAGGGCGTAAAAGTTTTTTTGGACGAATCCTTGAAAAGGTTTGAAACTGTTTTTCCAGCCTGCGGAAGCGCGAACAGCGCGATCGAGCTTACGATTTCCGAATTGGAAAAATACGCTTCGCAGCCGGTCCAATGGGTTGACGTTACGAAAATTTGAATTTGGATTTTAACATGAATATTCAAAACAGCCGCACAGATGGCGCGGCTTGTTTTGAATTCGAGTTTTTTTATAGGCAAACAATTCAAAAAAACTCGCTTATCGACTGCCGTTTCTCACTTCGTTGCAAAACGGCGTTTCCTAGATATGGAAAAAATTGATATTTTTTCCATATCTAGGAAATAAAATGAAAGAAAACGATTTGATTTTTACGCGCGAGCACATTGTCAGTTCCGCGTTCATCGACAGCAGCGTCCGGCTGGGAATCGCGCAGGCGGCTCTTTTGGTGCAGGACAATTTGACAGAAAGTTTCGCGGCGATGGACTGCGACGGCGTTGTGTATCGCGAGCGTCACAATGCCTTTTGGGTTTTTACGAAAACGCGGATTCATTTTGCGCGCCGTCCTGCTTGGCGCGAAAAAATTTCCGCATCGACTTTTCCCGTCGATAGCGCGGGATTTCGCACGCACGTGAACACGATTTTCAAGGACGCTAGCGGCGCGGCTCTTCTCACCGCGAATCAAGAGGCTTGCGTTTTGAGTTTGGAAAATCATCGTCCGCTTCGCCTTGCCAATTTGACTTATCCGAAAGAAAATTTTCCGCCGCCAATTTTTTGCGAGCCGTTCGAAAAATTCCCCGAAATATTTTCCGAGGAAAATTTTTCGTTCGAGCAAAAAATCCGAAGCCAGCAAATCGACATGTCGCGTCACATGAACAACATCGAATACATTCGCCTCGCGCTGAATGTTTTTGACGACAATTTTTTGCAGGCGAACGAAGTAGAGGAAATCGAAGTGCATTACACCGGCGAAAGCCGCGAAGGTCAAATGCTGCGCGTTTTCCGGCGCGACGAAAATTGCGCGACGTTCATCGCGATTCAAGAAAGCGAGCGAACAGTTTTCGAAATGAAAATAAAATTCACAAAATGAAATTGCGAGGTTGAAATGAAAATCGGAATTCTCGGCGCGGGACACATTGCGTCTACAATGGCGAAAACTTTGAACGCGATGGAAGGCGGCGTGAAATGCCATGCCGTGGCTTCGCGCGATCTTGAGCGCGCGAAAAATTTTGCAAGCGAGCATCGCATTGAAAAAGCATACGGCTCTTATGAAGAGCTTGCCTGCGATCCCGATGTCGAAATAATCTACATCGCGACTCCACATTCGCATCACGCAGAGCACGCGAAACTTTGCATAGAGCACGGCAAGGCGGTTTTGTGCGAAAAGGCTTTTGCGAAAAATGCGAGCGAAGCGAAAAGCGTTTTGGATTTCGCGAAGGAAAAAAATGTTTTTGTTACCGAAGCCATTTGGACGCGATATATGCCTTCGCGAAAATTGATTGACGAAACCATCGCAAGCGGAATCGTCGGAAAAATCACTTCGCTCACCGCGAACCTGCATTACAATATTTCGCACCACGAACGCCTCGTGAATCCCGCCCTCGCAGGCGGCGCGCTGCTCGATGTCGGAGTGTACACATTGAATTTCGCGCTGATGCATTTCGGCGCGGAAATCGAACGAATCGATTCGAGCGCGGCGTTGACGAAAACCGGCGTTGACGGCACGAACAGCATCACGCTTTACTACAAGGACGGACGCGCAGCTTTTCTCAATTCGGGAATGTTTTCGCGCAGCGACCGCAAAGGAATTTTTTTCGGCGAGCGCGGATACATCGTCGTCGAAAACATAAACAATCCGAACGCGATTTGCGTTTTTGACGAGCGCGACAATTTGATAAAAAAAATCGAAGTGCCCGCGCAAATCTCAGGCTACGAATACGAAGTGGAAGAAACCATCGCCGCGCTGAAAGCGAAAAAATTGGAATGCGATTCGATGCCGCATTCCGAAACGCTCCGCGTCATGGAAATGATGGATTTCTTGCGAAAATCATGGGGCGTGAAATTTCCCGGCGAGTGAAATACAATTTATCCTTGCCAATTTCAAGTTTTTGTGTTACAATTTGACAATGATTTTTCATTCACAAGAGTGAAAAAAAATTTCAAACGAGGAATGTTCTATGAGAAATTCTACAAAGTCAATCGGAAGATTGATTCTTCAGCTCGCGCTTGCGTGCCTTTTGCTCGTGGGCGGAATTTGGGCTTTGCAGGGCGCGGGCGATTTCGGCGCGATGGCGTTGAAAGGAATGCTCGGAAGTTGGGCAGGATTGATTTTCGGCGTGCTTGAATTGGTGGCAGGCGTTTTGCTTTTGCTCGAATGCTTTGTCGGCGACAGATTCGGCGCGTTCGACAACATTCTCGGCTGGATCATCATGATTGTTTGGGCAGTCGCGATTATCATGGGCGACATCTTGCAGGGCGACTTCAATCCGTTCTTGCCGTGGCTCTACGATTTCGCAGGACACATCATCGTGCTCGGCGCGCTTTGGTCGCTCAACGATTAAAAGCGGCAAATGCTTGAAAAAAGTCCGCGCAGGAATTGCGCGGACTTTTTTGTTTTTATGTTTTTAGGACGCTTCAGCAAACGAGAGGCATAAGAACACCCCGAAATGCCGATACAAACCCCGAATAGATAGTAGACATTATAAGGAGTAAATAGTGGAAAGCAAAAATAACGGTATTCAAAAGACAATTCCTTTTTTATTACCTATTAGGTGTATCTTATTTTTAGCGGCCTTTTTCTTATTGTCGGTAATTTCAAAATTGCCGTATACTTCTATAAGCAAATGGTGGACAACAATAGCGATTGTTTGCAATATATTTACGATTGCTATTTTATTCCTTATCTTGCGCAGAAAAGGACTGACATATAAAAAACTAATTAACTATGAAAAAGGTAAAACAAAAGTTGTTACGGCAATTTTAATTACTGTTTTAACAGTAGTTGTCGGAATGTGCGGGTTATATCTTGCAGGCTTGATTTGCTATGGTGTTTTTCCATATCTTGATAAAACTATGGTAGAGCCTATTCCTTTATGGCTTGCAATAATAGTTTTGCTATTACTGCCTCTTTCAACCACACTTGCGGAAGATGGATTATACTTGGGTTACGCAATAAATTTGTCTACAAACAATAAGTGGGTTAATGTTTCTTTTGCGGCATTTTTCTACGCTTTACAACATAGTTTTATCCCTTTTTTGCCCGACGGTATATTTGTATTCTATAGGTTTTTATCTTTTTTGCCTCTCACAATAATGATTTGCTTTTGGTATCAAAAAAACCGAAACCCGTTGCCGTTTATGATAGGTCATTTTATATTGAATGTTGCGACAGCGGCGCAAATATTGATAATGACTATTTCGCCCGATTTATTTAACGCTTTATAAACGAGGAAACGAACGCAAGGGAAATGCCGACTATCGCTTTGGCGCAGAAGTCGCGCGAAGTTTTTGCGAAAAGCGGATTTGTGCTTGACACCGCGCTCGCCCCATGCTATAATAACCAAAGTAGTTCCGTGGCAGGGCTTGCGGCCAGCGCGAAGATTTTTATCGTGCCACATCAAAAACAAATGTAATATTTACCTAGGGCATCAGGTTATTGCTGCTATAGGTGCTGGCATTTTAGCGACGCAATAGACGTATGCTCAAGGAGAAATATTATGTCTCATCTTGACTTCTTCAGGAAGCAAGCCAAAAATTTCCTCAAAGATTGGCGGACTCAGACAAAAACCGTGGAAAGCGACGGGTTCATTTCGTACAGCTACGACTGGAAATTCTACGATGTGGGCGACATCTTCTTTTACTACGAATTTAGCGACGAGGACGAGCAGGAAATCACGCTCGCGCGGGCGCAGCACCTGATTGCGAAAATGGCGGGCTTCAAAAAATGGAACGATTTGATTCACGCCACGGAGACGGAGCAGACGCTTGCGGAGTTGCTCCTTCGAAGGTTCAAGGATGCCCGCGACGTTCAGGACTGGGAAGAGGTGCTGGCATTTTCAGGCGTGGCGCAGTACGGAGCGGAAGCCGTGCTCGACTATGCCCGGCACTATTACGAACTGGGTGACGCGAAAGAAATCGTCGGTTTTCCGGCGGATAAAATCACCGTGTTGCAGGGAAAGCCGAGGAGCGAGGCGTTGCGCCAGTTTGACGACGAGCACAATCCTGCGGGAAGTCTGCGGACGGATTCCACGGTGTTCTGCACCCATTGCAAAAAGTCGTTCGATTTCAGAAAGTCAAAGGTCATTCAGGTCAACGACCGGCATCTTACTATGGTCGTCTGCAAAAATTATCCGTCATGCCGCGGCACGTACCTTGACTACAAAGTCCTGACTCCGACCCTATTGTGCGGAGCGGCGCGAATGGCGGAACTGGAACGCGGCATCCATGCGTTCCCGCACCTTGCCATGGACGCAAAAGTGCATTGCATTCACTGCGGCAAAGAGTATCTGTACAAAGAGGCGAATGCCGTCATCTTTCCCGACGACGGCGAGGCGTACATAGTGTGCAAGCACTATCCCGAATGCGATGGCAGCCTAATTGACATGATGCCGGCGGAAAAAGCGGGAGGGGAGAAATGATGATGAAAAACATACAACTTCCATGCGGCGTGAGAAAAGACGGAAATGTCGTTTACATCGAAGATGTGGAAAACGGCAAGAAATGTGATTGCGTCTGCCCCGGATGCGGACAACCGCTCGTTGCGAAAAACAACGGAAAGAAAAAAGAACATCACTTTGCGCATTTTCGTACTGCCGAGTGCGAGCACGGTTATCAGTCGGCGTTGCACTATATGGCGAAAGACGTATTTCTTGAGATGAAGGAATTCACGTTCGTGAAAAACGGCGCGCCCGTAAAATACAGGATAGATGATGTCGTGCTTGAAAAAAACGTTGCTTCCGTCATTCCTGATATTCTTGTAACGTGCGACGGAAAAAGATTTATCGTAGAAATTTTCGTGACGCATGCAGTTGACGATGAGAAAAAAGAAAAAATCAAAGCTTTGAAACTGTCCGCGCTTGAAATCGACCTTTCACGCTTTCGCCATACAATGCTTGACAAAGAAGCGTTGAAAACCGAGGTCAACAATACGGACAATTTCAGCTGGGTGTATGATGCGGATGCTGATTTGATTGAAGAAAAGAGAAACGCGCTTCAACAGTTTGGACTAAAGATTCCGATTGGTGTCGGATATTCTGTCCGATGTCCGTTTCTTTGGAATCAGATGAATCCGCTTCATAAATGCGTTCCTTTGTCCTTTTGCAGAAAATGCCCGCACTGTTATTTTGACGGCAAGCACAATTACATTGCTTGTGCAACAAACCTTCTATTTTTGCCTGAACAAAAAGAAAGAAGTAAATTTTTAAAAATGGTTTTTGTAAATGAAAATAAAGTCATGTTCGCAAGCGAATTCAGGCAGTATGCTAAAAACTGGAATAAGAATTTTCAAAAAGCAGTGAATGTCCAGTGTCGGATTTTCATGAACATTTCAAGAAATTTGTATGTCTCACCGATTTATTCATATCAATATTCGCCGCCACCAAATCATAGACCAAGAAGGCATTATTACAACAGATACCGCAGAAAACGCTAGAAGAATAAATGCTTATACAAACAGCGGGAACATTTACAATGTTTTACCAAAAACTGTGGTATAATTATTCCAAAGGAGTATGTATGAAAAAGTTATTTTTTACAAATCTCGCGCTGTTATTAACGTCCTTATGTTTTGCGATTCCAAATATGAAATTGTATAAAGATGCAAAATTTACTCATCAAATTTCAGGCAATGCCATATACGACAACGACGGTAATCTCATTTTTAACATACAAGGTAACGAATTGTATCGTAAAGATGCGCATGCAGGAACAATCAGCGAAATCGATGACATTATAATTATTGACTGGTATTCTAATGGCGAAAAAGAAGCACACTGCGAATACAGCAAGCGCACTGGCTTTTTGTTATTGCAGAAGACAGACGGGTACGTCTTTGAATACGATGAAAAGACAGGTCTTAAAAAGAAAACTTCTTGGTATGAGGACGGGGAACTTGATTCTTATGCGCTTTACGAATATGAAAAAGAAAAAATAATAAGGATTATTCATTACAAAGCGGACGATTCATTTGATGGCTTTCTACAATTTTCTTATGACAAGAAAACAGGGAATAAAACCAAGAAATCTCATTTTAACGCTGACAACCGTCTGATGCGAACAATGGAGTATGACCCTAAAACTGAAAAGCAGGCAGAAGAATACGAATACAACTCCGACGGCACTTTGAAACACAAAACCTTGTACGACAAAAACTCGGGAGTGCCTACAGAGCGACTTGTCTACTCTTCCACCGAAAAGAAACTTATGAAGTTAGCGTTCCTAAAGTTTGATGATGACGGAAACTACAGATTGAGCGATGACTTTTATTTGAGTTTCAATTTCTGCTTTTATTATGCACTGAAGGAATACTCCGAAGAGTCAAAATCCGCACCGATAGACTGGAACGAAAACTATTCCGCGATTGTACGAAAATATGATTTCAACAAAAACGCCGCAGGATATTCGCATATCGAAAATCTGATAAACAGTAATCGTCTTATTCCTTTTTCGTTCACGCTGTGCAACAAGAACTCAAATTTTTATTACTGCTTTGCCACGACTGATGACGATGAAATCGATTTGTCCTTATGCTATGAGATTAAGTTGATTAAAAAGGCGAAAGACTATCGTTCAATGAACAAATCGGGAAAAGGGAGCGGACCGTTCGGATTTGACATCGGCATGACATATGAGGAAGTGAAAGTCGCCTGCGGCGGCAGCGAACCAGAGCATATTGCCGATGAGCGTTACTACGTGAAGCCGAAGAAAGCGCACCCACTGTTTGAAAAATACATCGTCTGGATAAGCGATGCCGTAGGATTGTACTATATAAAAGGAATTTCCCGTGATATACGGACTTCCGACTACGGAACGGAAGCAAAACGGCAGTTCGACAATCTGCTTTCGCCACTTGAAAAGAAATACGGAAAGTTTTCGCTGACCGATACCATAAAATCCGATTACTATTGGAAAGATGAAAAATATTGGATGCAGGCATTAAGCGAAGGTGCGCGGACATACCGGGCGCAGTGGAGTGTAACAAAAGAGAATTACAAAGACTTTGACGGGCTTTTCGGAATCCTGCTCGGCATTGACTGCGCAAGCAAGTATTTGACTTCCGAAGCCTACATTTGGATTGAATACGAATTTCAAAATCACGACGACGCGCAGGAAGCTTTGGACGATGTGCTGTAGCCGTATGTAATGGAGAAAGTCTATGTCCATCCTTTTCCTGCTGATATTCGCCGTCCTCTTCATAATCCTCAAACTCAAATCTGCGAACATAAAAGGCGCGGTCGGAGAGGCGAAAGTGAACGCCACGCTACATGCGCTCGGTGCGAATTATATTTTGCTGCACGATGTCCTGATACGGAACGCAAAAGGCACGACATCGCAGATTGACCAAATTGTTCTGTCCGAATACGGCATTTTCGTTATTGAAACAAAGCATTATAAGGGATGGGTCTTCGGAGATGAAAAAGCCGATAACTGGATGCAGGTTATCTTCAAGGAAAAGCATACGTTCAGAAATCCCGTCAAGCAGAACTGGAGTCATGTTTACGCGCTCAAGGATGCGCTGGCGGACTTTCCGCAGGCAATATATTATCCGATTGTCGTTTTTGCGGGAGACGCGACGTTGAAAGGCATCGAATCGTCCGTTCCAGTCATTTACCGTCACGCGCTGAACGACACAATCAGGGCGGCAAGCACATAAAAATGTCTTTCCGCCGACGATGTTCTGCGGATAAAAGCCCTGCTTGAGTCAAAGGCGATTACGGAAAAAGGTGCGGAAAGGCAGCACGTCCAGAGCCTACAACAGGATATTACGGAACGCCGGGTTAAAATGGAAAACTTGATTTGCCCCAAATGCAACGGCGAGCTGAAACTGCGAAACGGCAGGAACGGCGCATTCTACGGCTGCGCGAATTATCCGCGATGCAGATTTACCATGCCGTATTAAGCGGATGAAAAGAAAGACGGTTCGCGTGTCGGAACAAAACGTAAACAGCCTCGTACCGTGTGGATTGTTTCCATATTTTACGGGAAAAATGCGTGTTTTTCCGTGCGGAATGAGGCGTTTCGCACTGTGAAACAGCAAGTTTCACAGTGAAAAACACTCAGTTTCATACTGCGAAACAAACTGTTTCTCACCGCGAAACACATTGTTTCTCACTGAGAAACACACAGGCACTGACGGCAAAATGACACATATCGCGCAAAAGATTCAATAGGATTACAATAAAAACATTTCCGCACGGTCACCTATGCACATATCCCATAGTGTGATATGTCGTAAATTCAGCTTACTTTAAGCCTTACGCATAAACAGAATCACCCGCACAACCGCATTTTTTTCATACCTGCCTCAATACCAATCGTGCTTTTCGTTTCGGTCGAGCGCGGCGATTGTGTTCATTTCCGCGTCCGTAAGCGCGAAGTCGAAAACGGAGATGTTTTCGCGGATGTGCGCGGGATTTGACGAGCCGGGAATCGGCACGATGCCGCGTTGCAAGTGCCAGCGCAAAATCACCTGTGCCGAAGAAACGCCGTGCGCTTTGGCAATTTTCGCAATCGTGTCATCAGAAAGTAGCGCGCCGGTATGCCCCCTGCCGCCGAGCGGATACCACGCCTGCATCACGATGCCGAGATTCTGAATATGCGGCACGACTTTCTGTTCCTGATAATATGGGTGGATTTCGTTTTGGACAAGCGCGGGCATAATTTTGACTTGCGCGATAAAGTCGTCGATTTCTTCGATGTACCAATTCGATAAGCCTATGGAACGGATTTTTCCTTGCGCGACGAATTTTTCAATCGCCTTGTATGCCTTCACGTCGTTCGCGCCCGGATGGTGCAAAAGCATCATGTCGATGTAGCCGATGTTCAGCCTGTCGAGCGAATCCTGCACCGCCTGTTCGGGATTGGCAAACTGCTCGCCGGGATAGATTTTCGTGATGACGAAAATCTCTTCGCGCGGAATGCCCGATTCGCGTATCGCTTCGCCGATTTCCGTTTCGTTGCCGTACATGTAGGCGGTGTCGATCAAACGGTAGCCCTGCGAAAGCGCGGACTTTACGGCGTTCTTGCAAGTTTCACCGTGCAGACTGTATGTGCCCAATCCGAGCGCGGGCATTTCATATCCACTGTTGAGCGTGACGACAGGCGCGTTGCCGTTTGCGCCGCGCGCCATTTTCGCGCAAGCCGCATAGTCGAACAACGCCGCGCCAATTGCCAAGGCTCCTAAAAGCTTTTTCATGCATCACGCCTCGTCAAAATTTTTCCTGAAAAATTCTTCCAACTTTTCGAAAGGAATTATGTCCGTCCTGTCGTACAAATCGGTATGAACCGCGCCGGGAATCAAAAGCAATTCCTTGTTTTCGCCTTTTAGTTTTTTAAATGCGTCCTTGCTGAAATAGCACGAGTGCGCCTTTTCGCCGTGCATCACGAGCACCGCGCTTTTGATTTCGTTGCTGTACGCGAGAATCGGCATGTTGATGAACGAGAGCGCGCTCGTCCTGTTCCAGCCGCCGTTCGAGTTTAGCGAACGCGCATGATAACCGCGCTTTGTCTTGTAGTAATCGTAATAGTCCTTGACGAAAAACGGCGCGTCGTCGGGAAGCGGATCGACTACGCCGCCGCCAAGTTCGTAGCTGCCGTTTTTGTAATCCGCGATGCGCTGCGCGTTCAAAGCCTTTTTCGTTTCGAAGCGCGCTTCTTCGCTGTCCGCCTGGTCGAAATATCCTTTGGCGTTCACCCTCGTCATGTCGTACATCGTCGAAGCGACGGTCGCCTTGATTCTCGTGTCGATTGCAGCCGCGTTGATTGCCATTCCGCCCCAGCCGCAAATTCCTATGATGCCGATTTTTTCGTGATCCACGTCATCGCGGCAAGAAAGGTAATCAACCGCCGCGCAAAAGTCTTCGGTGTTGATGTCGGGAGAAGCGACATATCTCGGTTGGCCGCCACTCTCGCCCGTAAACGAAGGATCGAACGCAATCGCCAAAAATCCACGTTCCGCCATTTCTTGCGCGTAAAGTCCCGACGACTGTTCCTTGACCGCGCCGAACGGACCGCACACCGCGATTGCGGAAAGCCTGCCGTTCGCGTTTTTTGGGCTGTACAAATCCGCCGCGAGCGTAATTCCGTAACGATTGTGAAACATAATTTTTTCGTGATTCACCTTTTCGCTTTTCGGGAAAACTTTGTCCCATTCTTTTGTCAAATTCAATTCTTCCATAAAAAACTCCTTCAAATTTTTTCTGAAAACAACGTCAACCTTTTAAATTATACGACTTTTTCACAACAATAGCAAATACTTATTTTCTATCATTTATCATAGTTTACAGGAATGATAAAAGGTGATACAATATTCAAATATGGAATTGCGAGTTTTGCGGTATTTTCTTGCGGTCGCGAGAGAAGAAAACATTACAGCTGCGGCGGAAAGTTTGCACGTTACGCAGCCCACGCTTTCGAAGCAGCTTATGGACTTGGAATACGAGCTTGGCAAAAAACTTTTCGAGCGCGGAAAACGAAAAATTACTCTCACAGAAGAAGGAATTTTTTTGCGAAAGCGCGCGCAGGAAATCATCGATTTGTCCGACAAAACGGAAGCGACGATCAAATCTTCCGCGCAGACAATTTCGGGCGACGTTTTCATCGGCTGCGGCGAAACACAAGGTATGCGAGAAATCATCAAAGTAATGAAAAAAGTAAATTGCGATTTTCCCGAAATACGCTACAACTTGTACAGCGGCAATGACGAAGATGTTTCCGAACGGCTCGACAGCGGCTTGGTGGATTTCGGCTTGTTTGTGGGCAACACTCATCTCGACAAATACGACTACAAAAAATTGCCTTTTGCGGACGTTTGGGGCTTGTTGTTGCGAAATGACAATCCGCTTGCGAAAAAGAAAACGATCAAGCCTTCCGACCTTGACGGCGTTCCGATTTTGTGTTCCCGCCAGGCATTGACGCACAACGAGCTTTCGGGCTGGCTCGGCAAGGATTTCAAAAAATTGAAAATTGTTTCCACCCACAATTTGGTTTACAATGCGAGCCTTATGGTGGAAGAAGGCTTTGGCGCGGCACTTTCCATCAAAGGCCTGATAAATACTGCCGATTCGAATTTGGTGTTCCGTCCGTTCAGACCGATGATCAAAGCCGATTTGATTTTCGCGTGGAAAAAATATCAAGTCTTTTCAAAACCTGCGGAAATATTTTTGAAATACATTCAGGAAAATATTGCGTAAAATGGTGTCGGCAAAACGAATTTGAATCGCCTCCCATACACAAAAAAATTCTCGCTCGCGCTACAAAATCAAAATTCCGAACGCCGCGCCGCAAAGAATTATCAAAATGGGATTGACTTTCGTTTTGAGCAAAAGAAGCAACGCCGCCGCGTAAAACAAAAAGTTCTTCCATTTGAAAAGTCCTGCGAAAAATCGCGCCGCGTCCTCGGGCGAAACGAGCGAACTTTTCCACGCCGCAAAAAATTGTTGCGGCAAGTTCATCAAAGCGAGCGAAAAAACTTGTGCGCACGCCACAAAAATTATTCCGGTCGTGACGGGGCGCAAAGTTTTGAAAGCCGCTTTAACGAGCGGCCGTTCTTGGAATTTTGCGAAAAATTTCGCAATGATTATAATGCACACGAGCGAAGGCAAAATCTCGCCGAACGTCGCGACGATGCCGCCTAGCACTCCGTGAAATTCAAATCCGATGTAAGTCGCCATGTTCACGCCGATTGGTCCTGGCGTGGATTCCGAAATGGCAACCATGTTGTAGAATTTCTCGCCGCTAATCCAGCCGCGTCCCACGACGATTTGCTGCATCGTCGTTATCGCGACGAGTCCTCCGCCAATCGTGAAAAGTCCGATGTAGAAAAAAATGCAAAAAAGTTCTATCATGCTCGGAGCGTTCATTTTTTCTCTCTACTCATCCGCCGAATTTTTTTTCATCGAATCGTTCAAAACATAAATTGCGATTCCAAGCAAAATCGCGCAAAAAATTATCAGCACGGTGTTTACTTTGAAAAAGAAAATCAGCACGAACGCCACCACCATCAAAATCGCGCCGAAAAAATTTGCCGCCGTTTTTTTGAAAAGCTTCAAAAATGAATAGCTCAAATTCGCAGCGACGGCGATGTTGATTCCCGTCAACGCTTTTTGCATTACAGGAATTTGGTCGAGCGAATTTATGAACATCGCCAAAATCGTAATCACGAAAATCGACGGCGTTACGATTGCGAGCGTCGCGACGATGCCTCCCAAAGTGCCTTGCAATTTATGTCCGCAAAAAGTCGCGACATTCACGGCGATGATGCCGGGCGTCGCTTGGCCGATGGCGTAGTAGTCAAGAAGCTCGTCCTGCGTTACCCAGCCGCGCTTTTGCGAAAGCTCGCGTTCCAAAATCGGAAGCATCGCAAGTCCGCCGCCAAAAGTGACCGCGCCTATTTTCACGAAAGCGAGAAAGATTTCGAATAAAAGTTTGGCATTCAAATTCTTTGTCATAAACAAAACCAAGGCCGCGCAAAATTTTGCCGCAAACTTTAAACTCGCGCTTACAAAATATATCGCGACAAATCCTCGTTGCTGCTGATGTCCTTTAATTTTTCGTCAACATAAGATGCGTCAATCGTAATTGTCTCGCCTTTGTGCTCGTCGGCTTCGAACGAAATTTCTTCGAGCAATTTTTCCATGATCGTGTGAAGCCTGCGCGCGCCGATGTTTTCCGCCTTGGCGTTCACTTCCTCGGCAATCGTCGTCATCCTGTCGATCGCGTCATCGGTGAATTCTATTGAAACGCCTTCGGTGGCAAGCAAAGCCTTGTACTGCTTTACCAAGGCGTTTTTCGGCTCGAGCAAAATTCTGCGGAAATCATCTTTGTGAAGCGAATCCAATTCCACGCGCAAAGGAAACCTTCCCTGCAATTCGGGAATCAAGTCGCTCGGCTTCGAAAGACTGAACGCGCCCGCCGCTATGAAAAGAATGTGCTTCGTGTCCACCACGCCAAAGCGCGTGTTCACATGGCTTCCTTCCACAATCGGAAGAATGTCGCGCTGAACGCCTTCGCGAGAAACGGACTGCCCGTGAGTTTCGCCGTGCACCGCGATCTTGTCGATTTCGTCGATGAAAACGATTCCGCTTTGCTCCACGCGCTCCTTCGCGACTTCCGCGGCTTTGTCGGCATCGACCATGCTGTCAAGGATTTCTTCTGTGATGATGTTGCGAGCCTCGGCAATTGTTACCGTCCGCTGCTTTCGGCTTTTTCCGCTCATCATCGACTGAATGCTTTGCATCGCGCTTTCGATGTCGTCCATGTTGCCGCCCGAAAAAAATCCGATTCCCGTCGAAGGTTTCGGGCCTGCCGTCACGGTGAGTTCCACTTCGCGATTTTCAAGTTTTCCTTCGCGAAGCATTTGGCGGAATTTTTCTCGCGTTGAATTCAATTCTTCGTTTTTTTCATTTTCGTCAGCACTCGGATTTTCCACAGGCGTTTCGTTTTCGGCCTTGGGCTTGATTCCGAAAATATTTCCCAAAACGCCGCCTTCTCGCTTTTCCTTTTTTCCGCTTCCCGGCAAAAGCAAATCCAAAAGCCGCTCTTCAACTTTTTCCTTCGCCGCGCCGCGCATCGATTCTTCCATTTCGGCTTTGACGATATTGAACGAAACCGCCATCAAGTCGCGAATCATCGATTCCACGTCGCGCCCGACATAGCCGATTTCGGAATATTTCGTCGCCTCCACTTTAATGAAAGGCGCGCCGCAAAGTTTTGCGAGCCTTCGCGCGATTTCAGTTTTGCCGACGCCCGTAGGTCCAATCATCAAAATGTTTTTCGGAGCGACTTCATCGCGCATTTCTTCCGAAAGTTTCAGGCGGCGCACGCGATTTCGAAGCGCGATCGCCACGGAACGCTTAGCGTTTTTTTGCCCGATGATGTAGTTGTCCAGCCGCTCGACGATTTGCTTTGGCGTCAAGTCGATTTGATTATTTTTTTTCGTTTCCGCAGAAAGCGAATTCTCACTTTGCATAATTGCTTTTTCTTCCATAATTTTTCTCCATAAAGTTTTTAAATTTCTTCGAGCACGAAATTCGCATTCGTGTAAATGCAAATTTTCGAAGCGATGTCCATGCTTTTCAGCGCGATTTCCTTCGCCGAAAGCTGCGACGATTCCATAAAAGCGAGCGCGGCCGCGAACGCATAATTTCCGCCCGAGCCGATTGCCATCACGTCGCTTTCAGGCTCGATGACATTTCCGTCGCCTGAAATCAAAAGGATTTTGCTCGAATCCGCCACAAGAAGCTGCGCTTCAAGTTTTTGCAGCGAACGTTCGGTGCGCCACATTTTCGCAAGTTCCACGGAAGCGCGAAGAATGTCGCCGTTGCATTCCTTGAGCTTGCCTTCGAATTTGTCGAGCAAAGTGAAAGCGTCGGCAACGCTTCCCGCGAATCCCGTCAGAACCTTTCCGTCATAAATTTTCCGGACTTTGCGAGCGTTGCCTTTGGCGATCGTGTTTCCGGCGGTGACTTGGCCATCGCCCGCCATCGCGACATGACCGTTCCTTTTTACGGCGACAACCGTAGTGCTTCGTATTTTCATTTTTTCTCCCATTCAAAAATCCAATTTCAAAATGTCAATTTTCAAAAACGCCACATTCATCGAGCGCACAATTCCATAAACCCAAAGTGCAGGACGCGCTTGGATATCTTGCATGTGTCGCGGCACGGAAGCCGCGAACAATGCCGTGCGCGTGGCGCACATTCCATAAAACCAAAGTGCAGGATGCACTTTGGTCACCTCGCATGTGGAAAAGAATTCCTATACACGTCTATCAATTGCTGCGTCGTTATGTGCGTGTAGCGTTGCGTCGTGGAAATGCTTGAATGCCCGAGCATTTCCTGCACTACGCGAACGTCCGCGCCATTTCCCAACATCGCCGTGGCGAAAGTGTGCCGAAAAGCGTGCGGCGAAATGTGCCGCTTCGTTCCCTCCACGCCCGAATATCGCTCCACAATCCAGCGGATTCCGCGCGTAGAAAGCGCATTGCCGCTTTGATTTAAGAACAAAGCATTTTGCGCGCGCGACATTTTATCCTCGCTTTTTTTCAAGCGCAAAAGCAAAGCGTCGCGTTCGGACAAATATTCCTTGAGCGCGCAAAGCGCCTCGTCCTCAAAAAAAACGTACCTGTCTTTTTTGCCCTTTCCCGTCACAACCGCGCGTGAAAATCCGTCGGAAAAATCGCCAATCTTGAGCGAAGCAAGTTCCGCCACGCGGCAGCCCGAAGAATAAAGCATTTCGAAAATCGCCTTGTCTCGCGCAGCCCAAAGAAGATCCTTTTTTTCCGGAACCGCGCAAAGCGCGTCAACTTCCGCTATCGTCATAAAAGGCGGCAGATGTTTCGGCATTTTCAGCGACTTCAATTCCAGCGCAGGATTGATTTGGACATGCTGAAATTTCCTGCAATACGCGAACAAAGTTTTGCAAGAAGCGATGAAACGATTTATCGAAGCGACGGCCTTTTTTTGCGCGGAAAGGCTTCCCACGCAAAACCGCAAATCGCGCAGAGTCACTTTTTGGATTTCGGTTTCCGCGCCAAGAAAATCCTTCAATTTTTCATAATCCTCGGAATACGCGGTGATCGTGTTTTCGCTGTAGCCGCGCACCGAGGAAAGATAAACCAAAACTTCTTGCACGATTTGTTCAAGCGTCATAAACTAAATTTTTTCCTCGGCGGCAAGCGGCGCGGCATCTTTTTCCGCGTCTTCTGCCGAATGCAAATAGTCGCAATCCGGATTTATGCAGCTTTTGTACGCGCCGTTTTTCTTGTCATATTTTTCCACCAAAAACCATCCGCATTTCGGGCAATATTGATCGATCGGCTTGAAATGGCTGATGAACGTGCATTCCGGATAATTCGTGCATCCGTAGAATTCCTTTCCGCGTCCTTTTGTCTTTCGCGCGACGATTTCGCCGGAACAATTCGGCATCGGGCATTTTGCGAGCGGAACTGATTTCGTGTTGTGGCATTCGGGGAAGCCCGAGCACGCGAGGAAAAATCCAAAGCGTCCGAGTTTTTTTATCATCGGCTTTCCGCACTTGTCGCAAATCTTGTCGGTTTCTTCGTCCAAAAATCCTTTGACGCTTTTCGTAGTTTCCGAGACTTCTTCGACATGCTTTTTGAACGGCGCGTAGAATCCGCCGATCATGTCGGTCCAAACCAAATTGTCCTGCTCAACTTTGTCCAAGTCGTTTTCCACTTGCGCTGTGAAACTTTCGTTTATGACATCGGGAAAAGATTCCACGAGAATTTTAGAAATCATCTTTCCGAGCTGCGTGGGAACAAGCTGCTTGTTCGAGCGCGTCACGTAGTAACGATCGAGAAGCACGGAAATTATCGGCGCGTAAGTGGAAGGCCGCCCGATTCCGCGCTCTTCCAAAGTTTTGACGATCGAAGCGTCGGTGTAACGCGCAGGACCTTGAGTGAAATGCTGCTCGGGATAAAATTTTCCGCTGGCAATTTTTTCGCCTTCTTTGAGCGCGGGAAGATTTCCGCTCGTCTCCTCTTTCGAAGAAAGCAAGTGAATAACTTTGTAAAAACCTTTTTCCACGATTTTGCTCGCGCTCACTCGGAACACCGCGTCGCCCGCAATGATTTCCGCGCTCGTCGTGCGAGTCTTCGCGTTGTTCATTTGGCTTGAAACGAGCCTTTCCCAAATTATCGTGTAAAGCCTGAGCTGGTCGCGCGTAAGATATTCCTTCACGCTATCGGGCGTGTACGAAACATAAGTGGGGCGGATTCCTTCGTGCGCGTCCTGCGCTCCTTTTCCCACAGAATATTCGATTGCCTCAGGCGGCAAATCCTCGGGATGATTTTTTCCAATCCATTCGCGGATTTCCGTAAGCGCAGTCTGCGAAATTCGCACCGAGTCCGTTCGCATGTAAGTGATGAGACCAACGCGGTTTTCGCCGATGTTCACGCCTTCATAAAGCTGCTGGGCAATCTGCATCGTCTTTCGCGAAGTGAATCCCAAACGGTTCGCCGCAGCCTGCTGCAATTTCGACGTAGTGAAAGGCGGCTTCGGGCGCACAACTTTGTCCGTGAATTTTATCGCGCCCACTTTGCATTCGGCGTTTTTTATTTGCTCGATGATTTCATTCACTTGGGATTCGCTTTTCAAATCGGGCTTCTCGCCTTTGTACGAAACGAGCTGAGCTGTGAATGTCGTCTTGCCTTTGGAAAAATCCGCCGCAAGCGACCAATATTCTTCGGGCAAAAAATTTTCCACTTCCACTTCGCGCTCGCAAATCAAGCGCAACGCCACCGACTGGACGCGCCCCGCGCTCAATCCGTTTTTGACTTTCGCCCACAAAAGCGGACTCAAATTGTAGCCGACAAGACGATCCAAAATACGCCTCGCTTTCTGCGCGTTCACCTTGCTTTCGATGATTTCGCCGGGATGCTGGACGGCTTCTTTTATCGCAATCGGCGTGATTTCATTGAACACAATTCTGCGAATCGGAGCTTCGGTCTTTTCTTTCAAAGCGCGATTCAAGTGCCACGCTATGGCCTCCCCCTCGCGGTCGTTATCCGAAGCCAGCAGCACGAGCGAAGATTTTTTCGCGTCCTTTTGAAGCTCCTTCAAAAGTTTCGCCTTTCCGCGCACGGTGATGTATTCCGGCTCGAAATTGTTTTCGGTGTCAATCGCGATTCTTGATTTCGGCAAGTCAATCAAATGCCCCATCGAAGCTTTGACCGTGTAGCCGACCCCCAAATATTTTTCTATGGTGTGCGCCTTCGCAGGAGACTCCACAATCACCAAAGTCTGAGGCGTTTTTTTCGCGGATTTTTTTTCGCTTTTCTTTTTTGCCGCAGTTTCTGCCATAATCGAAAACCTCTTCTAAAACAATTCTCTAGTCGCATCCGAATTTTTCATTCCAGGGACTGATGAAATTTTTTCGCAAAAGTCTTTATAACTTTTTACAATCTCAGCTCCGTCGCTCACATAACGCTCGCAATTCGCTTCGATTTTTTTCCGAGCCGCGCTTCCTTCCTTTCCGGCAAGATTCGCGCGCACCATTTTCGAAATCGCGTTCGCTTCGTCCGAAAAGCAAGCTTCGTGAAACAAAAGCTCGCGATTGTAGCCGAGCGCGAAGTCCGCCGTGATGAGCGAGCCGCTTCCCGGAGGAGCCTGAATCACGATCGTCGCCCGCGAAAGCCCCGCGCAAATTCTGTTGCGCTGAACGAAACGCCATTTTTCGGAAGGAATCCCAGGCGCGCTTTCGCTCAAAATGCAGCCTCCATTTTGGAGAATCTGCGCCGCGATTTTTTTGTGGCGAACAGGATAAATATTGTCCACGCCGCCCGCCAAAACCGCAGCTGTTTTCGCCACGGAAGTCTTTCCGTCAAAAAAAGCGTCGAGCGCGCCGCGATGCGCCTCGCCGTCCACTCCGAGCGCGAGTCCCGAAACCACAGTCGTTCCGTCCGAAGCCGCGTCGTAGGAAAAATCGTGCGCGGCAATTTTCGCGCCGCCCGTAATTTTCCGCGTGCCCACGACGCTCACGCAATTTCCTTCCAAAATTTTCAAGTCGCCCCGAAAAAAAAGCGCGTAAGGCGGATCGTTTATTTCGCGAAGCATCGAAGGGAATTCTTTTTCATCAAAAAACACGCACGAAATTCCAAGCGCGTCCATTCGCGAAAAAGCCGCCTTCGCAAGCCTTGCGTTTTCCTCGGGATTCCAAGACTTCGCCAAAAGCGGTCGCCCGATTTTCGCCTCGATTGTTTCTATAGAAGAATGTAACGCAAGGTCGTGCAAATTGTCAAGAGTTTTCGCCAAATTTATTTTTTCTTTCAACGAAAGAGAATAAATCGTCGAAAGCGCGATTTTCAGCAAAAGCCTTTCAGTTTGCATAACTTGCGTCCAAAACGGTCTGTCTGTTCGCCTCAGCCTCCGCCTTGCGTTCCTTGGATTTTGTCAAGGAAATTATTTGGTCGTACATCGCCACGGCCTTGTCGAATTCATACGTAACATAATAGGCGCGCGCAAGCACGAACATCGCGTCAATGTTTTTCGTTTCGATCGTGAGAAGCCTTTCCAAAAGCGGGATTGCTTTTTCGTCCTCGCCCAATTCGAACACATACAAAACCGAAAGCCCGTAAAGCGCGCGCGCGTATCGCGGCTCGATCTCAATCGCGCGTTTGTACGCATCCTCGGAAAGGCGCAGATAATTCATCCGCTTTTCGGAACTTCCGTTCGCGTCAAAATCCATCGCCGCATGCGACATATATCCCGCACAAAGCCCGACGTAATAATAGAGATTCTGATTTTGCGGATAGAATTCCAAAGCCTTTTCAAAAGTCTTGAGAGCCTCGCCGTACATTTTTTTATCCAAATAGCGCGTGGCAAGAATCTTGTACCAAATTCCGATTTGGCTTTGCGCCAGCTGAATGTCGGCGACACGCTCCTCGTATTTTCTTATAGCGTCCTTTAGCTCGTCAATCGTCGTGGGACTTGAAACGCCTTCTTCCAAATGCTGCATTCGGATTATCGTCTTGTTCGACTTCGTGCAAGACGCGAGCGCGAAAACAAATGTCGCGCACACAAAAGCAACGCAGAAATTTTTCATGACCACCCCTCAATAAAATTAGACGCATACCATTCTAAAACATTAGAAAAAAAGTGTCAATTGTTTGGAGAATTGCATATTAACTATTCACTATTAATTATTAACTATCTTGTGTCCCGGGAAAAATTCCTTGTGGTAGTCGCCAAGCTCGCCCGTTGCGACGTGCGTGTAGATTTGCGTCGTCGCCAAATCAGCATGGCCGAGCAATTCCTGAACGCTCCGCAAGTCCGCGCCGCCCGAAAGCAAGTGCGTTGCGAACGAATGGCGAAGCGTGTGCACCTTGCAGTCGATTCCCGTAAAACTTTCCAATTCCTTGAAACGCTTCCACACGCCTTTCCGCGAAATCGCATTGCCCTTGTAATTTACGAAAACTTGCGGCACGATTTTTTTTCCCACGAGATTCGGACGCACTTCGTCAAAATAACGGGAAAGCCAATTTTTCGCCGCATCGCCAAACGGAACGATTCGCTCCTTGTCGCCTTTTCCGCGCACGAGAAGAATTTTTTCTTTGAGATGAACATTTCCCATCAAAAGCGAGCACGCCTCGCTGATGCGAAGCCCGCAAGAATAGACGAGTTCGAAAAGCGCGCGGTCGCGGATTCCGAGAGCGCAGGAAGTGTCGATGCACGAAAGCAAATCGTCCACTTGCTCCACGCTCAAAACTCGGGGAAGCGCGCGCGAAGCGCGCGGCCTGTCCAAAACGAGCGCGAGGTTTTCCTGCCACATTCCTTCCCTTGTGAGGAACGCCCCGAACGCACGAAGCGCGCTTATGTCTTTCGCAATCGTCAATTCGGAATTTCCAAGCGACTTTCGCCACGAAAGATAGTAAAACAAATCTTTGAGCGCGACGCTTTCAAGTTTGATTTCCTTCGAGCAGAGCCACGACAAAAATTCTTTTACGGCCGTTCCGTAAGTTTGGGCGGTAAGCTCCGCCCTTCCTTCGACCATAATCAAATTCGCATGGAACTGCCGCAAAAGTTTTTCGAATCTTTCCATTCAAATTCCGAATCTGAATTCTAGCGCAATTTTATTTCGCGAGTGAGATTGCTGTTTGCCAAACGGTAGACAGCAGGAATCGAAATATCATGCTCATCGATATATCCGGAAGGCGGCACTATCGAAGGCTGACTTCGCGGCCTGTACTGAGAATTTGTTATGTCATTTCCAAGATTTCCGCCTTCGCTTTTTTCGGCAACGGCGACCGGCTCGGAAGCGGCAGGCTCGTTCACGGAAACGCTGACGAATTCTCCTTCATCAAAAAGGCTTTCGCTGTGCCTTCGTCCTGCGTTCAAAAGCGAATCAAATGCAAATTTGGAAATCATATTGTCATCGCTCTTTTTTTGGACGATTTCTTCCTTGACGACAGGCGCTTCCTCTTCGACTTTTTCTTCCTCTTCGGCAGGACTGCTGAAACCAGTCGCGATGACGGTAACGCTCACTTCGTCTTCCGCCATGGACGGATCAACGACATTGCCCCAGAAAACCTTGTACGAAGGCGCGGCAGAAGCGGTGATGATTTTCGCGATTTCATCAGTTTCGGCAATCGAAAGATTTCCCTGCGAACAAACATTGATCAAAATATTTTTCGCGCCGTCAATATTGGAATCTTCCAAAAGCGGATTTCGGATTGCGCTTGTCGCGGCGTCGGCGGCACGATTCTCTCCGTGTCCGATTCCCACTCCCAAAAGCGCGTCGCCCTGCCCCTTCATCGCGGAAGTGACATCGGCAAAGTCCGTGTTCACTTCGCCAGGCTTCGTGATTATGTTTGAAATGCCTTCCACGCCTTGTCTCAAAACATCGTCTGCCACAAGGAACGCTTGACGCGCCGGCGCTTTTTTATCGACGATTTTCAAAAGCTGCTGGTTTGGAATCACGATGAGAGAATCGACTTCCCTATGAAGACGCTCGATTCCGTCCTTCGCCAAATCCATTCGAACAGGGCCTTCAAAATTGAACGGAGTCGTGACGACACCTACTGTGAGCGCGCCCATTTCCCGCGCGATTTTGGCAACGACAGGAGCGGAACCTGTTCCTGTGCCGCCGCCCATTCCTGCCGTGACGAAAACCATGTTCGCGCCTTTCAGGATATTCTGTATGATTTCCGAATCTTCTTCGGCGGCCTGCTGTCCGACTTCCGGATTTCCACCCGCTCCAAGTCCGCCAGTCACTTTCTGCCCGATGGCGAGTTTCGTCGGCGCGCGCGAACCGTTCAAAGCCTGCAAGTCGGTGTTCAAGACGATGAAATCAACATTTTTAACTCCGGCGTCAATCATCCTGTTCACGGCATTCGAACCGCCTCCTCCACAGCCGATAACCTTTATTATCGTGGGGCTTGGATTTGAAAGCGACGCGCCTTCCTCGTTTACAAGAGAATGATTCATAAGAGACATTTTTTTCCTCCCAATTAAAAAAATACTCGTTTTAATTTCCGAAGAAAACCCTCGTTTTTTTCGGAAGTTTTTTTTCTGCCCGTCTTTCGCAAGGAATCTCCGCTTGAATATCTTTGCGAAAGAACAAGTCCAATTACCGTAGCGAATTCCGGCTTGCGATAATCCAGTTCATCCAATATGCCGATGCTTTCCGGAATGCCAAGCCGCACAGACTGAGTTCCGAACACAGCCTTTGCAAGCTCCAACGCGCCGTCCATCTGCGAGCCGCCGCCAATCAAAACTATGTTTCCGCTCATGGTGTTCAAATTTGTGCGCCCGCGAATTTCCTGCAAGACCATCATGAAAATTTCTTCCATGCGCGGCTGAATTATTTGGGCGATTTCAGTCTGCGTCGTAAGCTCAGGCGGCCGCCCTCCCACACCGGGAATTTTCACTTCTTTTGGCTTGGCGAGCATATCGACGAAGCAATTTCCGTAATTAACTTTTATCTCTTCGGCCGCCGCAATCGGAATGCCCTTTACAATCGCGATGTCGTTCGTCACAAGGTTGCCGCCAATTTTAATCGAAAAACTTACAAGCGGCGCGCCTTCGTAAATCACCAAAACATCGGTCGTGCCCGCGCCCAAGTCAATCAAAATCGAGCCCAAGTCCATTTCGTCCTGATGAAGCACGGCGTTCGTCGCGGCAAGAGTTTTCTGCATGATCTTGTCAATCTCGTAGCCCGCGCGATTTATGCACTCACGTTCATTTTGAATCGCAGTCTTCGAAGCAGTAACAATGTGGATTTCGGTTTCCAGCCGAACGCCAATCATATTTATCGGGTCTTTTATTTTGCTCAAGCCGTCCACAGAATAATATTTCGGAATGACATGGATGATTTCCCTGTCAATCGGAATGGGAACGGATCGCGCGTTTTCGATCACACGGTCAACGTCGGCACGAGTGATTTCGCCGCTGGATTTTCCATGCTTTGAAATCGCGGACTGTCCGCGCGAATTGAGGCTGCCAATCTGCGAGCCGCCTATTCCTGCGACGCACGACATAACGTCCGCACCCGCGTCGGTTTCCACTTCCTCGATGACTTCTTTTATAACCGAGCTCGCCGCTTCCAAATTCAAAATCGCGCCATTTTTCAGTCCCTTTGATTCCTTGCTTGAAAGTCCGATGATGCTCAAATTTCCTTCATCATCGACTTCCGCAATCGCGACACGGACGACGCTTGTTCCTATGTCAAGACCGACAATTGTGTCACTCAATGTATCCTCCCTTTGCAGGTCGGTAAGAAATCGAACCGTAGCGCAAATCAATTTCCTTCGCATCAGGCTCGATAGACTTTACCACTTCCAGCACTACCATCATATCCTGAAGCGCGTCTTCATTCAATACCCTGTCCGTCAAAACCCTTATGGTAGAATTGACAGGAATTATCATCAACTCGTAGTTGCCGTATTTTTTCGGAAGCACGCAAATCTCGCTCACGGCGGCAAAATATTTTTGCGGCAACGCCTGTATTTTTTTTATCTGTTCGATGAGCGTCCTGTACTTTGTCGGAATCCGCATTCCGTCGGCAAGGAATTCCACGGGCAAGCCGGAAATAATCGGAATGTCCACATCACCTTTATGATTTTTCACTTCGAACAAAACGCAGTTCTTGTCAATTTGCATCGGAACTGTCCGAACGCCGTCGTTCACGAAAGTCATGGCGACGCTTTCGCGCTCTTTTATCTTTATCGAAATTTTATCGGGAAAATGCTTTTCAATTTCCACGGATTCAATTCCGCTCACAGACGAAAGCCTTGAAGCGATTGTGTTCGTGTCAAAGCTAAACCAATTTCCTCGGTACACGGGCGCGATTGTTTCAGAAAGCTCGTCTTCGGAATAATTGTCAAGCCCGCTGTAGACAAGGCGCGGCACTCCTATGCTCGGCTTTACGAATTTGTACATGACAAATTCAAGTGCCAAAATCAAAAAGAGCACGCCGAAAACAATTCGCATGTATTTGAAGAATTTTTCATCGTTCCTTTCTTTGGGCGCGCCCTGAACGACATATTGGTCGAATTCACCCAACGCGCTATAGTCGCTCATCGTCATTCTCCATGCCAAAACTAGAATCGCTTTTCACACGCGCCGCGTTTATCATAAAGCCGCACATGCAAAGCGTAATAACCATCGAAGATCCGCCCGCCGAAAAAAACGGAAGCGGAATTCCAGTCGAAGGAATCGCGCCGCAGACAACGGCGACGTTCGCGATGGACTGGAAGAAAATTGCGGAAATGCATCCGAAAGTTCCGATCGCTCCGAAACGGTCGGGACAATTCAACGCGCATTTATAAGCTTTGAACGCAAACGCGCACAAAAGCACGAAATATAAAATCACGCCGACAAAGCCCATCGCTTCCGTCCACCCCGCGAAGATGTAATCCGACTGCACTTCGGGAACGCTTTTCAATTTCGCAAGGCCGATTCCTATTCCTTGTCCCCAAAAGCCGCCCATGCTAATCGCGCGAAGCGAAGCGTTCGTCTGATAGTTCACGCCCTGCAAATCCGATTCCGGACTAATAAATCCCATCACACGTTCCACGCGATATGGCTTCGACAAAACCAGCATAACGAGTGCGAACATTATAAGTATCGAAAGCGGAGCGAACCAAAGCATTTTGACATTGCTCACGAAAAAAAGCAAAAGGCAAAGCAAAATGAAAAACACTCCTGTAGAAAAATCGTTCTCGCAAAAAATCAACACGGCAAAAACCACCATCATCATAACTGGCGGAAAAACCGTCCGTTCTTCCAAATCGCGCTCGTTGTGGTATTTGTCGAAAAAATTCGCAAGGTAAAGTATAATCGCGAATTTGGCAAGTTCCGAAGGCTGAAATCGCATGAAAGGAAGTTTCACCCAACGCTTCGCGCCGTTGCGCTCTTCGTTGAACGCAGGAACGAACGTGCACAACAAAAGCAAAATCGTGACGAAAACGATTCCAGGAAGCATCGCCCTGATTTTCGAAAGCGGCATAAACGCGAAAAACAAAAGTCCCGCAAGACCAAAAACCGAAGCGCCGAGCTGCCGCTTTGTGAGCAAAAATGGGTCGCCCCAAATTTTTTGGCAATACGCCGACGAACAGATGTAAAGCGTGCTCATTCCGATTCCCCAAAACAAAATGACCGAAACAATCAGCCCGAGGTCGCTTCTTTTGTAATCCGAAATCGGCTTGGCAGGATAAAAATTATAGCCGCCCATCTCAATCCCCCTCCACGCCAAGCGACGCGCCTTGAACTTCGCGCAAGCCTTCGGCAATTTTTTCGAATTCCATCGAATGCGAAGCCTTTAAAAGCAAAAAATCTCCGTCGCGAATTTCATCCAAAAGCGCGCGGCAAATTTTCTCAATGAAATTTTCTTCGCCCGAAAAATATTTCGCAGAAATTGCGCAAGAAGATTTTTCGCGATTTTCTTCCAAAGCGCGGAACGCCGCGCGCATTTCGCTTCCCGCAAAAAAAACAAATTTCGCATCGCCACGCGCGGCGGCTTCTCCAACTCGCGCGTGCTCGATTTTGGAACGCTCGCCCAATTCCTTCATGTCGCCGAGAACGAAAAATTTTCTTCCAGGAATTTTTATCGAAGCGCAAAACTCCAAAGCCTTTTTCATCGATTCGGGATTCGCGTTGTAGCAGTCTTGCATCAAAAAAATTTCCGCGCCGTTTTTTACGCGCACTTCTCGCACTTGACTTCTGCCTTCGGGCAACTTTACGTTTTCAATTCCGCGAATTATTTCTTGCGCCGAAAGTCCAAGTTCTTTTGCGAGCGCGATGCACGAAAGCGCGTTTTGAAAATTGTGGCTTCCGGGAATTTTCAAGCAAGTTTCAATTCCGTCAATTTCAAATCTCGTGCCGCCGATTCCCAAATCTTCCAAAAATTTCACGCCGAAATTTTCCGCGGATTTTTTTCCAAAACGCAAAATTTTTCCGCGAACGCCTTC
>CAMWWZ010000007.1 GCA_947178095.1 uncultured Treponema sp. | reverse complement strand
CATGATCAAAATATTGTATGAAGAAAATTAAGTAAAAAAAATCCTTGGAAAAACGAATCGTTCCGATTTTCGCGCTGGGAAATTTTTTCTTCAATTCGGATGCGACATAACCGAGCGCGCCTTCGATGATGATGATTTTTTCGGGAACGAAATTCGCGCGGACGTTTTGGGCGAAACGCTCGGCTTCGATTTGCGGATTGTATTGCGAGTGCAAAAAAACGCCGTTCGCCTTGGCGCAGTCGCTTCCGTTTTTTGCCTTTAGAATTTCCGTCGCCAAAATCAGCCTCGCAAAATGTATGAAAAAATTTCTTCCGCGCGGCGTTTTCGCAAAAAGCCGTCCACTTCAATTTTCGTAGCGAGCGGAGCCGTGAAAATTTTTTTGCTCGCATCGAAAATTTTTTTCCGCGCGGCTTCCTCGAATTTTTTTTGCGCGAGGATTGAAACGATGTTAATTTTTGAAAGATTTTTCGAAAACACGAAGTCGGGCCAAGGAAAGATTTTTTTTGCCTCGAAAAAAAATTCTTCAAAAATTGCGTTCGAAAGAATTTCTTTTGCATTTGGATTTTCCGAAAAAAAATCTTTTTCTTCGCCGGAAAAAATTTCTTTTAATGCCGCGTCAAGCGAAATCGTGATCAAAAACGCGCCCGCGCTTCCGAGAAGCCCTGAGATTTTTTTTTCGTCACCAGCGCGGAAGAAAAAATTTTTTTTGTTTTCCAAAATCGGAAGTAGGGCGCGCCGAAAATCTTCTTCGTTCGGAATGCTTTGGAATTCGCTTGAATCGTATGCGAAAAAAATTGCCGCGGGATTTTCGCGCAATCTTAAAATCGCGATGCGCTCACTTTTTTCTTTTGCGACGCTTCCCAAAAATTGCAGAAAGCCTGCGAAGCGTTCGCTTCCGCGTTCGATCAAAATCCATTCGTCGCCCGCCGCGCTTCCCGCCCAAAAGTCGCTCGTGGAAATTGATTTTAGAATTGTTTCGACATCGATGCCGTGCGCGTGTTTTAGAAGCAGGATTTTTTGCGCCGCGCACAAAACGCCGCAATGGGCAAAGCCGCAAAACTCTGCCCATTGTTGAAAATCGGAGGGAAGCGAATTTTCAGGCGGCCTCGCGGCTGCCCGTTCGAAAAGCCCCATTACGAAAGACCGAGCTCGTCGAAAAGTTTTTTGTACGTTACGAAGTGCTCGGACTTTGCGAATTCTGTGATTTTCTCTTCCGGAAGATTTTCAAGAAGTTGATCCATATACGAAAGCACGGAAATCACTTCTTCTCTCAAATTTTTCGGAATCGAATTCTGCTGAAGTTTAGTTTTTTCGTCCTCGCCAGAACTCGGCTCTTCTGCGGCAGTTTCGGCAGAAAGAGGCTCTTCAAACGTCGGCTCTTCCACGGAAGTTTCTTCGAGCGAATCTTCAATAATCGGCTCTTGAACTTCTGCGACAGTCACGTCTTCTGCTTCGATTTGTTCTTCCGCCGCAGTTTCATCGTTGTCAAGTCCAAGGCTGTCGCCGTCATCGTCAACGAGTTCGTTTATTTTTTTTTCGTAAGCGTCCTTTTCCGCAAGCGAATCGTCCATAATGTCGGATTCGGCGGCGTCGGCCTCTTCAAACGCCGTGTTGATGTCGCTTCCGATTCCCACCGACGCTTCTATCTTGTCGTCTTGAAGAGAAATGTTTTCATTCATTATGTCGGAAACTGAATCTTCGTAAGCCGCCTTTTCTTCAAGGGAATTGTCCATTATGTCGGACTCAAGCGCATCGGCCTCCTCAAACGCCGCGTCGATGTTGCTGTCAATTCCTATGGAAGCCTCGTCGTTGTCTTGGAGAGAAATGTTTTCCTGCACGATTTCGGCGACATTCGGGGCGGAGGATTCTTCCTCTTCCGGCATGGCGGAATTTTCGTTTAGATATTCCAGCTTCTCGCTAGTAAGCGAATCCTCATAGGAAATGTCTTTGGATTCGAGCGCGGCGAACTCTTCTTCGGCGGTTTCAGAAAATGCTGGTGCGGCGGCGAAATCTCCTTTTGGAACGGCGATTTCTTCGGGAAGAATTGTCGGCGGAATCGGATTTCCATTGTCCTCGGAAAGGCTTTCCAAAGTTGGGTCTTTGATGCCCAAATCGTCGTCGGAAATAAAAGCGTCTCCGTCCTCCGCAATCACAGGCTCTTCTGTCGGTTCTGCGAACTCAGTTTCGTTGATTTCAATCGCGGGCTCTTCGATCGCGGATGCCGCGTCCAAAACTTCCGATTCTTCGACAGAGGTTTCTTCAATTGTGTCTTCCGCGAACGGCTCTTCGATTGGCGGCTCGAAAGTTTCCTCTTCCGTAGAAATGTTTTCGTCCGCGGATTCTTCGGAAAACTGCGCGGAATTGAGGATGTTCGTCATTTCGCTTCCCGACAGCGCGATTGTGTCGTCGCCGTCGTCATTGCCGAAAAAACCGGTGTCCTCTTCCGCAGTCTGCTCTATGGCAGGAATTTCGTTTGCGGGACGCGCGCTCAAATTGGCGAATTCGTTTTTCAGGCTTTTTATTTCATCTTTGAGAGATGCTAGCTGCCCAATGATGTCTTCAAGGATTTCCTTGCCTTTTTCGCTTATTTCGGGAGAAGCGGTGTTCGATGCGCCGCCTGTCAATTCGTTCTGTTCCGTAATTTCATCCTCCTCGGAATCTACATTTTGGTCTTCCGCAACTATTTTTCCATTGACGACATCTTGGACGGGTGGAGTCTTCGAATCATCGTCAACAACAACTCTCACGTCGTAATCTACGACTTCTTTTTTCAATGGGTCGTTTCCGTCAGGACCTTCCGTCATGCCGATGTTCGAATCGTCATCGTCGAATCCGAATTCCGAAAGGTCGATTTCCCCGTCGTCCGCCGAAAGCGTTTCGCTTTCCGCAGCGGGTTCGGAAGAAATGTCTGCCGCGACAGCCTCTTCGAACGAGTTGAACATCGCGTCTCCGTCCGCGTGCGCAGGCTCTTCCTTTTTCGGGAACATTTTCGCTTCGTTTTCTGGAGTGTCCTCAAGCGCGATGTTCTCAGCATCTTCGTCAAATCCTATGTTTATGTCAAGCGTCTGCTCGTCCTGGATTTCGGCGGGCGCTTTTGAAGATGGTGCTCCGCCTCCGCCCATAAAGTCGCCGCCCATGAAATCGTCCAAATCGATTTCGCCGTCTTCAAAAGAAATCTCGCCGGAACTTCCGCCCGAGTCGTCCATAAAGCTGTCCAAGTCGATTTCGCCGTCGGCCATCGCGTCAAGGCTTGTTTCTTCCGCCGTCGCAAATTCGTCCGCGCTTGGAACTTCGATTTCTTCGGGCAAAGGCTCGTCCATTGAAGCGGGAATATCAAATTCGTCAAAATTTTCTTCGGCATTTTCCGCGAGTTTTGCCTCTTCGCTGAAAACGTCTCCCAAGGCAGCGGCGGCAGGATCGATTGTCGGGTCTTCGAATTCTTCCGATGTCATTTCCTGATTTATGGTTATGTGCGCGAGCTCTTCGGGGCTGAGAGTGGTGTCGTTGTCTTCCGCGTCAGATGCTTGTTCGGCCGAGCCGCTCGCGTCCAGTTTGGGCTCTGCGAAATCGGGAATGTCAAAAATATCGACAGCCATATCGTCTCCGGACGAATCTTCGCCGTTTATGTCGCGCGGCGGCTTTTTTACCCAGTCGCCATAGCTGTCTAAATCTTTTGAATCGCTCATAAAATTCCCCTTTTCTTCATATATCATCGGACGAACATCGTTTTTCCGTATGTTTTTCTCTGCTATGATAATTTAACGCTAAAATTATATCATACTTTGAAAAAAAAGTCCAACATTATTTACTATTTTTTTTAATAATTTAATTCGTGCGAAAATTTTTATGCTTCTGCGATGGCGTCAAATCCCCTGTTTTTTAGAAAAATGTTCAGAAATGCGGATTTACTGCCGATAAGTAATCATAATGAATTCGCTCAAGTATCTTTTTTCCCTGCTCGCGGGATTGCTCGTCTACGTTTTTCTTTCCGTGATTTACGGACAGAACGGAGTTTTCGCGCTGAGGCAGCTCGAATCCCAAAAGAGGATTATCAGCGCACACATGCAGGAAGTGCAAAATATAAATGACGACTTGAATTTGGAAAAGACCGCGATTCGGGACGATGCCGATGTCATCGCCGCCTACGCGCGCAAGATGGACTATATTTTCGATGACGAAAAAATCGTAAAGATTAAAGGGCTCGTTGTTTCTGAGCCCGCCATGTACGATACCGGCACTGTAATGAAAGGCGCGCCCGTGGAATTTTTGAGCGAATGGTATTGCAAAGGTGCGGGGCTCGTCGTGGGAATCCTGCTTTTTTTCGCCCTGCTTTTGTTCGACATTTCGTATTTCCCGCCCAGAAAAAAGCACCTTCGCGTTGAAAATATCGAAGGAATTCCAATCTATGACGTTGCTCAAATCTGAAAAAAATTCTGCGAGCGCGGCAGCCTCGCTTTTGAAGGCGGGAAAAATCGCGATTTTGCCCACCGACACAGTTTACGGCTTCAGCGGAATTGCGCGCAGTGCCGAAAATGATTTTTCCACCGAAACTCTCATCGCGTCGATAAAAGGCCGCGCGGAAGAAAAGCCACTCATAGAATTGCTCGCCTTTCCCGAAGATGTCTACAATTATATTGACGGAAAATTGCCGGACGAGATTTTTTCGAGATGGCCGGGACCTTTGACCGTAATCGTGGAAAACAACGCGCGCTATAAAAGCGTCACTGGGCGCGAGACTACGGCGTTCCGCTGTCCCGGAGACGAATGGCTTCGGAAAGTGATTGGATTGTGCGGCGCGCCGATTTATTCTACGAGCGTAAACCTTTCTGGAAGCCCTGTTTTGACAAAAATATCCCAAATCCGCTGCGAATTTGAAGGCGAAGTGGATTTGATTGTCGAAGACGGCGACAAGGATTTCGCGAAGCCTTCGACGATAGTTTCTTTTGTAGGCGGCGTGTTGAAAACAATCCGCGCCTGAAACTATATGTCCCGCAGGAATTTGTTCAAAAAAAGAATTCCGTCGCGGGTGAGCGAAAAAAAAGTTTCGCCTGAAATGCGCGTCGTGCTCGCAAGTCCTTTTTTTTGCCATGTTGAAAAAACGCCGTCCGCCTTGTCCGCCCCGAGCCTTGAGGCGAGGTTTCCGCCGAAACGCCTTTCGTATTCGCGCGCGCCCACGCCGCGCAAAGTCCTCAATCCCATCATCAAAAATTCGAATTCCCGCGTCTCAAAATCAAGGATTTCCGTTTTTCCGGGAGCGTTTTTGCGCCGAGTTTCCAGCGCGGCGTTCTTCCAAAATTCAATGTATTTTGCGATGTCGCGCGTGTTCGTAAAACGCTTTCCGCTCATCGTGCCGGTCGCGCCCGCGCCCGCGCCAAGATAGTCGCAAAGCGTCCAGTAAGACAAATTGTGGCGGCTTTCAAAGCCTTTTTTCGCGAAATTCGATATTTCATATTGAAAAAAGCCTTTTTTTTCGAGGATTTCGCGGCCGAAAATCCAAATCTCGTCGGCAAAATCCGCGTCGTGGCGCGTCCTTCCAGAGCGTATATTTTCGGCGAGCGGCGTTCCTTCTTCCACCGAAAGCGAATAAAGCGAAATGTGGCTCGCGCCGTTTTCTGCTGCAAATTCGATGTCGCTTGCGAGCATTTCCTTTGTTTGAAATGGAAGTCCTGCGATAAAGTCCGCGCTCCATGCGCCGCGCCAAAATTTTCCTATCATTGAAATCGCGCCTTCGATTTGGGAAACGGTCGTTCGCCTTCCGACCGCCCGCAAAACTTCGTCGTTCTTGCATTGGATTCCGAGCGAAAGTCGGTTTATTCCGCCTGACGCGGCCGCTTGAAGAAATTCTTTTGACAAGTCGCCCGGATTTGCTTCGATCGTGAATTCCGCGCCTTTTGCGAACGGTGCGATTCTTTCGCATAGAATTTTCAATTGATTCGCGCTCAAAACGCTCGGCGTTCCGCCTCCGATATACACGGACGTGAAATTTTTCACTGAAAAATGTTCTATGAGAAACGAAATTTGGTTTAAAACCGCCTCGATATAGTCGCTTATTGTGAAATTTTTCACAATAAAGCGCGAATTTTCCAAGACTTTGCTGAAAAAATCGCAATAGTCGCATTTTTTTAGACAAAATGGTATATGAATGTATAGCGGCATTTTTATTTTTTCGACTTCGAGCGGAAAATTCGCAGCGCGTTCAGCGGAAAGTACGACAAGATGATTTTTCGTTTTATGCGATCCTGCTTTACCGCACCGAAAATGCGAGAATCCATCGAAGAAAGCCTGTCATCGGCGAGCACGAAATATTCGTCGGCCTTTAGCGTGGTCTTTTCAAAATTGCCGCGCACGCCGATTTGCGTGTTCCATCCTACGGGCGGAACGCGGATGTCTATGCTGTATGGAATTTGGTTCAGCTCGAATTCCGTGTATGAGAAGTTTTCGTCTTTCGGCGCGACATAAAGCACGAAATCTTTCATATAGATTGTGTCGCCGGGCACCGCCGCGATTCGGCTCAAAAACGGCGTTTCCTTTGTGAACGGATGGATTTTTTGCAATGTGAACGCGCGGCACGCTGTGTCCAAAATCTTTTGCACTGTCGAAAGCGGGGCTTCTTCGGCGCGTTCTACAAGGACGATTTCGCCTCGGCGGATTTTGCTTTCGGAATAAAATGCCAGCGGAGTGGAAAGCAAGAACGAATTTCGCTTGATGTTCGGCTCCATTGAACTTGAAGTCTGCCTTATTGGGATCGCGCAGAAAATCAAAATCGCGTTCATCACGACGAAAAACAGCAGCACGGTGAGCGTGACATTGCGAATGCGCCGCGCGCGCGATTTCCGCATCGTGTATGACAAGTCGTATATGTTTTTGTTGACGTAACTCTTTTCTTCCATTGCGATTTATTATACCGTGGCGGCACGAAATTTGCAAGTGGCTTGCAAATAAACAGAAAATGTGTTATACTCTAAATTTATGGGGGAAGGCACAAAAAGGATTGCGGAAAACAAAAAGGCTCGTTTCAACTACTTCGTGGAAGATTCCGTCGAATGCGGAGTCGTGCTTGAAGGCACGGAAGTGAAGTCCGTAAAGAACGCGAACATATCGTTTGCGGATTCTTTTGCCGAAATTGTAAATGGCGAAGTTTGGATGCGGAATTTCCACATAAGCGAATATTCTTTTTCGTCGATTTTCAATCACAATCCCGACCGCCCGAAAAAATTGCTTTTGCACCGCGACCAGATAAAGAGACTCGTCCGCAAGGTCGAGGAAAAGGGATATACGCTCATTCCCCTTGACGTTTATTTGAAAGGCGGGCGCGTGAAAGTTTCGCTCGGCGTGTGCAAGGGCAAAAAAATGTTCGACAAGCGCGATGCGATAAAGGCGCGCGACGCGGATCGCGAGCTTTCGCGCGAGTTCAAGGATCGCCAGCGATATTGACGCTTGCCTTGAGATTTGGAGAGAAGTGCGTAAAAAAAATTGTTTTGTGGCAGCGATTTTCCTCTTTTTGTCTGTGGCGGTTTTTCCGCAGGGGCAGGAAAAGTACGCGCTCTATTATTACGGCGTGGTGACAAACGTTAACGACCAAAACATGCTGAACATGACGCAGGATTTGTTCGCGGCGCAGATTCGCGGAATAAGCTATGTCACGCTCCATGACATGCGTGCCGACGGAGTGAAGGCTCTTTACGCCGATGTTTCCACCGACGCGGACGGAAGCGAATTCTTTTCGCTCGTTGCCGAAGTGTCGCCCGTTACGGAAAACGCAATTCTGTTTTACGCGCGGTTTTTCCGCCCGCGCTCCGATGAAAAATGGGAATGCACTTTTTTCGCCAAAAACGCGCAGACCGATGTCGTCGCGTCGCGCACGAAAAGTTACGATTCGTACTACAAGATTTTGTCCGACTCGAAACAATTGATTCAAAGTGTGGTGGCTGAGGCGAGCGGAAGGTCGAGCGAGCCGGAATCTTTGCAGGGCGGCGCACTTGCCGCGCGTCCGAGCGCGCTGAATGCGGAGAACATTTCGGGCACTTGGAGCGGCGAAAGCGATATTTCAAGAATAATTCTTATGAGAAGCGGGCGCGGCTTTATCGTTTTCGCGAACGGCGCGACAATGAACATAAGCATTTCGCTTTCCGGGGAAGGCGGCTCAAGAAAGCTGCGCGTCGTCCAGCAGGACAAATTCAACGCTTCGTATTATCCCGACATCGACAGGGGAAAAATCCTCTCCTATGCCGAAAACGCAGCCCCGATAGAATGGAATCTCGTGATGATGCCAAACGGAGATTTGGAGGGCACGAAAAAGACACTTGTCGCTTCCGTGGACGGCATCGAGCCAAGCGATGTCAAAGTTGTTTGGAAAAAATCCGTTCGCTAGCGGCTTGCATCGCAAATCCTTGTCCTTTTCGCATTCCCGGCGTCTCCGCAAAAAATTGAAAAGATTCGATAAATTTGAAAATAATGCTTGCAATTTTTAAATAAGTATGTTAAAATCAAAATGGTATCTTATTGGCGGGGAAATAATCAAGATTATGATAAAAGTTGAGCGTCTGAACGGGACGAATTACTTTTTAAATCCGCATATGATTGAGTCGATGGAATGCCTTCCCGATTTGACCATCACGATGCTTTCCGGAAAAAAAATCATCGTGAAAAATTCCCCTGAAGATGTCATAGAAAAGATTGTTGACTACCGAAAAAGGATCGGCGTGAATACACAAGAGTCGTGATTTTCGGCGTGAGAGGTATCGAATGAACATAGCTACAATAATCGGAATTGTTGGCGGCGCGGCTTGTATCGTCATGTCGGTTTTGACTTCCGGTGGTACTTTGGGAGGAATCATCGACATTCCTTCTGTGTTTATGACTATCGGCGGCTCTTATGCCGCGATTTGTATTATGGCTCCGTTGAACAAGGCTCTCGGAGTTTTCAAAATTATGGGAAAGTGTTTTAAGATTCCCGATTTCGGCGAAAAGAATTTGGTGCAGAACATCGTAAACCTTTCGGACAAGGCGCGACGCGAAGGCATCTTGATTTTGGAGGACGGCCTTGAGGATTTGGACGACCAGTTTCTCAAAAGCGGCCTACGTCTCGTGATTGACGGCACGGACGGCGCGGTCGTTCGCACTATTATGGAAAACGAGATGAGCCAGACCGAGGCGCGGCACTTCGAATGGATCAACATCCTTAACCAGTGGGGCGGTTTCGCGCCGGGCTTCGGAATGATGGGTACGGTTCTCGGACTTATCGGTATGTTGAACAACTTGGAAGACAAAAGCTCGCTCGGTCCGAACATGGCCGTCGCCTTGATTACGACGCTTTACGGTTCGATGCTCGCGAACTGGATTTTGGTTCCTATGGGACAAAACCTTCAGACGCAAAATTCTTCGGAAATGCGCATAAAGGAAATGGTAATAGAGGGCGTTCTCGCGATTCAGGCTGGCGAGAACTCGCGCGTCATCGCGCAAAAACTTTTGACTTATCTTGACCCCGTGAGCAGAAAGGCCGTGGGCGCGGAAGTCCTCAAGGATTAGGCTGATGGGAAAGAAAAAAGAGCCTGAAAAACCTTCGGCAGCGTGGCAGGGCACTTATGGCGACATGATTACGCTCATGTTGTGCTTTTTCGTCATGCTCTACAATCCTTCGGAAATCGACGTTACTCAGCTCGCCACGATCACTGAATCATTGCAAATGAATCAGTCGGAGACCGTTACAGGCGGAATGTCGCTTTCGGCGGGAAGACTTGCCGACTTGGGAAACACGATCAGTTCCCTTCCTTCCGTGGAAAAAGGACGCTCGCTTGGCATGGCGAAGAAAAAGGCCGTTTCGCTTTTCGCGCCGGACATCAAGAGCGCGAAAATTACCGTTACGAGCGACGAGCGCGGGCTTGTGATTTCGCTCGCGGCCGATTCGTTTTTCGAGCCAGGGAGCGCGCGCCTCAACATCGAAAACACGCGGGAGACGCTTTTGCGCCTTTCCGAGTTTTTTAATGATAAAGATTTAATCGAAAAAAACCGAAGATTTAGAATAGAAGGACATACCGACAATACGCCGGTGGAAGACGGCTTGGATGAAGATTCCGGACAGCAGGAATCGTATCCGAGCAACTGGGAGCTTTCCGCGGCGCGCGCGATGAACGTGCTTCATTATCTTGCGGATTTCGGCGTCGATGAGGAAAAATTTTCCATCGCGGGCTACGCAGACAAGCGTCCGAAATTCAGCAACGATACGGAAGAAGGGCGCGCGTACAACCGCAGGGTTGACATAATAATCCTCGACGAGGGGCATTTTTAATTTAAGGGGGCTTGAATATGGCAGACGACGATACAGACGGCGGCTTCGACGACGAGGGCGGCGGAACTTCGGAGAAAAAAAGCAGGGGAGGCGGACTTCTTCCCAAAATTTTGCTTTTCGTGGCCATCGGGCTTGGAGCGATTATTCTCATTGTCGCAGTCGTAGTGATTACTATGAACATAATGGGCGCGAACAAGCCTCAGCAGGCCGCCATTCCAGTCAGCGAGGACTACAAGGAAATTGCCGAGGAATTGGAATGGTATCAGTCGCTTGGTGAAATCCAGACGCGCTCGAGCGATCCGATTCCTGCGAGCATCGTGGTGAACGTTTTCATGGGCTACAAAAAAGAAGACAAGGTTACTTCCACGGAAATCACCGCGCAGAGAATCCCGATTCGCGACTTTCTGCGAAATTATTTCGCCGGAAAAACCGCCGAAGAACTTTCGCCGCGCAACGAGGAAAAGATTAAGATTGAGCTTAGAAACGAAATTAACGATACGATTTTGAACAGGGGAAAAATTAGGAAAATTTCCTTTGACAAGTTGAATGTCGTTACGCAACAATAGGCGGAAAAGCGAGGCTTTTGAATGACGGATGTTCTTTCGCAGGACGAGATAGACCAGCTTCTCAACGCAATCAATACGGGGCAGTCCGATACCGATGACTACAAGGCGGTGTCGGATACCCGAAAGATTAAGATTTACGACTTCAAGCGTCCCGACAAATTTTCAAAGGAACAGATTCGCACCGTGCAGATTATGCACGAAACTTTCGCGCGTCTCACCACGACGAGCCTTTCGGCGCAATTGCGCTCGCTTGTCCATGTTCACGTCGCGACCGTTGACCAGCTCACTTACGAGGAATTCATCCGCTCGATTCCGACGCCGACGACGCTTGCCGTCATAAACATGGATCCGCTGAAAGGCAACGCGGTTTTGGAAATCGACCCCGCCATCACGTTCTGCATGATCGACAAGCTTTTTGGCGGCACGGGCGACGTTACGGGCAACAAAAGCCGCGACCTCACCGACATCGAGCAGGCCGTAATGGAAGGCGTGATTGTGCGCATTTTGGCGAACTTGCGCGAGGCTTGGACGCAGGTGATTGACTTGCGGCCGCGGCTCGGGCAGATCGAGACGAATCCGCAGTTCGCGCAAATTGTTCCGCCGACGGAAATGGTCGTTCTCGTGACTTTGGAAACGAAAGTCGCGGAGGAAGAGGGAATGATAAATTTCTGCATTCCCTACCTTACGATCGAGCCGATAATCTCGAAGCTTTCCTCGCAGTTCTGGTTCAGTTCCGTGAGGCGAAGCAGCACGACGCAGTATTTCGGCACGCTCAAAGAAAAAATTTCCGTCGTTAATATGGATGTCGTGGCGGAAATCGGTTCGATAAACATTCCGATTCGCGAAGTGCTTTCTTTGCGCGCAGGCGATGTCGTGAAACTTTCTAATACAAAAGTCGGCGACCAGCTGACTCTCAACATAGGTGATAAGAAAAAATATTATTGCCAGCCCGGAGTCGTGGGCAAAAAAATGGCGGTTCAGGTAACAGGCAAACTCGAAGACGACGGCAGCGACGAAGAGTTTGAAGAGCTTCCCGTAGAAGGAGATGAATCAGTATGAGTGATGGTGTAATTTCTCAGGACGAAATCGACGCATTGCTTTCGGGCGTTCCGATGGACGGTCTCAATGCGTCAGGGCAGGTTGCTGCGGCATCGCCGTCTGTAAACATTGACACGGAGACTCTGACAAAATTTGCGGGGGATTTGAAAGATTCCCTTGCCGAGAATTTGAAGCAGATGACGGGCGCGGAAGTGTCTGCCGGAAATCCAGTCGCGGAAGCCGCTAGCCGTGACCAGTTCCTTTCGAAAATTCCTGAAGTTGTCGTCGCGACGCAGGCGGATTTTTCTGCTGGGCTCAAAGGCGATCACCTTTATGTGATTTCCACGGAATGCGCGCAAAAATTGGTGAGCCTCATCAATAAAGAAGAAAATGCCGCGCTTGACGACATGGCTTTTTCGGTAATAAACGAAACTCTTTCGACTCACACGAATGACGAGCTTACTGCAATAGACAAGACCGGACAGCTTCCGGGGCTTGCGTGCAATCCTGCGGAATCAATGAGCGTTCCGAAGGCGATGGCTCGAATTCCGCAGAATACATTCGCGCTTTTTTCATATCCGCTTACGATTGACGGTCAGTCATATACGCTTTGGGAAGTGATTTCAGGTGAAGCCGCTTGGCAGATTGGAATGGCTTTGGGCGGCGGCGGATTTCCTGCGGCGGGCGGCGCGTTGAACGCGGCTGACATGGCGAGCCTTGCGGGAGCCGCTCCACAGCCGCCGCGCGGCGGCGCAATGCCGATGGGCGCTCCGCAAATGGGCGGAATGGCGATGGGAGGAATGCCAATGCAAGGAATGCCGAACATGCAAATGGGTGGAATGCCGATGGGAGCCGCGCCGAACGTTCAGGCCGTTCAATATCCTTCGCTCATGGGCGGCGGAATGGGCGGCGATCAGGGCAATATCGGCCTCTTGATGGACGTTTTCATGGAGATGACCGTAGAACTTGGACGCACGAAAAAGCCGATTAAAGAAATCCTCGGCTTCGGCGAAGGCACGATCATCGAATTGGACAAACTCGCGGGCGAACCTGTGGACATTCTCGTAAACCACAAGCCGATTGCGAAGGGCGAAGTTGTAGTCATCGACGAAAACTTCGGTGTCCGCATTACCGAAATCCTTTCTCCGCAGGAGCGCGTTTCGGAATTGCGATGATTTTTCCGCGTGCAGGAATTCCTGCACGTGATTTTATATGGGTGGGGTAAAATTGATTTTCTCGAAAAAAAAGTTCGCGCTTTTATGCGCTTTTTCGCTTTTATGCGTTTTCGCGTTTTCGCAAGATTCGTGGGGCGAAGCCAATCTTTCTGCGCAAACTCAAGGCGATGAAATTTCCGCGCCTTCAATTCCGGACGAATCCACTCTCAGAATCGGCGGCACGTCGTCGGAAAATTATTCTTCCGAAAGCGCGTCCCAAAATCGCGGCGGCTCGACGATTTGGGTTTTCTTCAGAATGGTCTTCGTTTTGATTGTCGTTGTCATTTGCATTTATTTCGTGATGAATTTTATGAAAAAAAAGATGGGCGGCGGAATCACGGAGGACGACATCTTCTTGCGAAAAGTGGCGGCGATTTCGATCGCGCCCGGAAAATCCGTGCAAATCGTGACGCTTTTGGAACATGCGTACTTGCTCGGCGTGACGGAAAATTCGATTGACTTGCTCGGCGAAATCACGGACAAGGAACTTGTGGACGCGATGAATCTCAACGCCGACCGAAACGAAAACAACGCAAGGGCGCGCAATTTCAGCGATATTCTTTCGATTTTTTTGAATCCGAAAAACGCGCAGTCCGCGGGGCAAAAAAAATCTGACGCAAACATTTCGGAATTCTTCGAAGCGCAGCGCAAAAAACTCGGCTCGGAGGAATGAGAGTGGCGGCGAAATTTTTTCAAAGAAAAATCTTCTCCCGATTTTTTGCTTTCGCAATTTTCACTTTGATTTGCTCGTCTCAGATTTTTCCGCAGAACGCGATGCGCGCCGCAGACGATCCGAATTTTCCGCAAGGCTCTTCGCGCGGAACGATGCAAATGGAAGGCGATGTGAATCCCGTTCAAATCCCGAACATCGACATCAGCATAACTCGGCCGGAAAGCGGTGAGGAAGTGGCGTTCAGCGTGCAGCTTTTGGTTTTGCTCACGCTGCTCACGCTCGCGCCGAGCCTTTTGATTTTGCTCACTTGCTTTTTGCGTTTTTCGATTGTGCTTGATTTCATAAAGCGCGCGCTTTCTTTGCAGCAAGTTCCGCCTACGAGCGTCTTGAACGGAATCGCGTTTTTCATGACGCTTTTCGTGATGTGGCCGACTTTCTCGAACATTTACGACAGCGCGTTCGTTCCGATGCGCGACGGCGAAATCGGAATTCAAGAAGCGTTCGAAAGCGCGCAAAAGCCGATTCGATATTTTATGTATTCGCAGATGGCGGACGATACAAGTTACATCGAGATGTTCATGGGAATGGGGAACATGGAAAGACCGAACACGCTCGAAGATGTTCCGACGCATGTTCTCGTGCCGTCGTACATTTTGCACGAGCTGACCGTGGCGTTCAAAATCGGAATTTATTTGTACATTCCGTTCATCATAATCGACATGGTTGTGGCGAGCATTTTGATGTCGATGGGAATGATGATGTTGCCGCCGGTGCAGATTTCGATGCCGTTCAAGCTGATGCTTTTCGTGCTTGTGGACGGCTGGGGAATTTTGACGCGGCAGCTTTTCATTTCGGTATTGAGGTAGGTAAAAAATGGATTTGGGACAAATTATGAATTTGATGCGCTCGGGAATCTTGCAGGTTTTGATTTTGGTGGCTCCAGTTTTGGGCGCGGCTTTGATAATCGGACTTGTCGTCGCGATTTTCCAGGCGACAACTTCGATTCAAGAACAGACGCTCACGTTTTTGCCGAAAATGCTCACGATTTTGGCTGTGCTCGCGCTTTTGGGCGGCTGGATGTTCGCGATGCTGCGCGACTATACGATCGCGCTTTTTGGACAAATTCCCGCGCTCGCGCGATAGGGTATACCGGTATGGGGTATAGATGTTGGACGATGTTTTGAACAATGCGCCCGCGTTTTTGCTGGCGACCGTAAGATGTTTTGCTCTTTTGATGACGCTTCCGCTTTTTTCGATGCGGAACGTCCCCACGGTCGCGCGTCTTGCGCTCGCGCTTTACATGTCATACATCGTCCTTCCGCAAGTGGACTTTTCGGCTTATGGCGCGGAGATGGACGCGAGCGCGATTTTTACGATGAGCTTTTTCCTGCTTTTGGCGGGCGAGGCTTTGCTCGGAATAATAACGGGATTTTTCGTGAGCATAATTTTTTCGGCGTTCAGCACGGCGGGACAATTCTTCGCGTTCCAAATGGGATTTTCCGCGAGCGAAGTCTACGACGCTTTGAGCCAAGTGGAAAATCCTTTGATGGGACAATATTTGAATTTGATCGCGATGCTCGTTTTCATGCAGACGCGGTGGTTTCAAAAATTGTTTTTGGGCGCGCTCGTTTCAAGCTTCAAGACGCTCAGCGCGTTTTCGATTGTGCGCGACATGCAAAGCGGCGTTCTCGTCCAGACGATGATGCGCTCTTTGAGCGAACTTTTCGCGTCGTCGCTTGTGATCGCGCTTCCGATAATGGGCACTCTGATGCTCATCACGGTTTCGGTGGGAATCCTTTCCAAGGCCGCGCCGCAGATGAATCTTCTTTCCGAAGGTTTTCCCGTGATGATTTTGACGGCGTTCTTCATTTTGACGGCGTTGATGCCGAGCATGATCGACGCTTTCACGCGCGGATTCGAGAGCGGATTTTCGCGGCTCGAACAATTGTTTTTGGCACTGGGAGGAAAACGAATTTGAAAGGCGAAAATCTTTTTGAATACATCGACCTCCAGTGGTTCGCGGCGGAAGACGAAGGGCGCACGGAAGAGCCTTCCGACATAAAAATCGACAAGGCGCGAAAGGAAGGCCGCGTCGCGAAAAGCCAGGAAGTGAACGGCGCGATTGTTTTTCTTTTTTCGACGCTCGCGCTTTTCCTTTTGGGAAAATGGATTTTGGAACAGTTCGTCGAAGTGCTCGTGTTTTTCTTCAGCCGCTGCGCGGAAGGCAACGCGATGAGCGGAACTAGCGCGGTCGTGTTCTTCAATTACTTTTTGAAGACAGTCATGCCGATAGCATTCGTCGCGCTTTTGGCGGGCGTGATCGGAAATCTCATTCAGAATAAAGGCTGGCTTTTTAGCACGAAGCCGATTCAAATGAATTTTTCGAAGATTCTTCCGAAGTTCGGAGAATATTTCAAAAAGACGATTTTTTCGCGGCAAGGCGCGTTCAATGTCGTGAAATCGATTTTAAAAGTCGCGGTTTTGGTTTTCGCTTCGTTCAGCATAATTCGCGCGAATATCGGCGACTTGCTTTTCATAATTCATGGAAACGGAAATGTCGCGGGCGCAATCGGAAAGCTCGCTTCGATCGCGATGCAGATTTTGTTTTTCGCGGCGATTTTTTTTCTCGTGATTTCGATTCCCGACTATTTCGTTCAGCGCAGGGAATTCATCGAATCTTTGAAAATGACGAAGCAGGAAGTGAAGCAGGAATTCAAGGAAATGGAAGGCGATCCCGAAGTGAAGGGAAGAATCAAGCAGGCGCAAAAGCAGCTTCTCGCCTCGAACATTCCGCGCGCCGTGGCGGAAAGCGATGTCGTCATCACGAACCCGACGCATTTCGCCGTGGCTCTCAAGTACGACACCGCGCAAAGTTCCGCGCCGATGGTGAGCGCGAAAGGCGAGGATTTCATGGCGCAGCGCATAAAGCAGATTGCGCGGGAAAACGACGTTCCCATTGTGGAAAACCGGCCGCTCGCGCGTTCCCTCTATGCAGACGTGGATTTAGGTGATATAATACCAGAGGATTATTTTAAGGCGATTTCGCTGGTTTACAGCCATTTGAGGAAATTCAACAAGAAATCCGGCGCGGCGTAAAAACGAAACGCTTGCGTTGAGCAATTTGATTTTTTTGGTCAGGGTGGGGACTTATGCCAAACGAACGACAGAATAATTTTACGAATCTCATTCAAAACAACGCGGTGGCAATCGGCGCGATTCTTGTCGTCCTCATGCTCATCATTCCCCTCCCTTCGTTTTTGCTCGACACTTTCATGGCGTTGAATTTGGCGATTTCGATTTTGCTTTTGCTCACCGTGATTTCCACGCCGAAGCCTTCGCGCCTCACGGTTTTTCCGCAGCTGATTTTGCTCGTGACGCTTTTCGGGCTTGGAATAAACGTTTCGTCAACGCGCCTCATTCTCACGCAAGGACAAAGGTTTGACGGACGAATGGTTCGCGCGTTTTCCACTTTCGTTGTCGGAAGCACTTCGGGCACGGACGGCCTTGTCGTCGGAATGGTGATTTTCATCATTTTGATTGTGATTCAAACTGTCGTGATTACGAAAGGCGCGACGCGAGTTTCCGAAGTGGCGGCAAGGTTCGCGCTTGATTCGATGGCGCAGAAAAATTTCGCCGTGGATCAGGAACTCAATTCGGGCGCGATTACGGAAGAGCAGGCGCGGCAAAAGCGCGCGGAAATCCGGAACGAAAGCGACTTCTTTTCCGCGATGGACGGTTCTTCGAAATTCGTAAGCGGAAACGTGATGGCGGGAATTTTCATCACGGTCGTGAACTTGGTCGCAGGCCTCATCACTGGAATGGTTCTTCGCCACGAGAATTTTATGAGCGCGATCGAAACTTATTCGCGCCTTACGATTGGCGACGGACTTTTGAGCCAGATTCCTTCGCTCCTGCTTTCGTTTTCCACGGGCATGCTCGTAACGGCGAGCAACACGGAAGAACAGCTCGGCGAGGCGATAAAAAATCAGTTCACCACTTCGGGCGTAACTTATGTCATAGCGGGCGCGTCGATGGCGTTTCTTGGAATTTTGCCAGGAATGCCGAGATTTGTACTTATACCCCTGGGGGGTATATGCATTTTCGCAGGATTGCGGATGCAGAGAAACCGTGCCATGGAAGAAGCCGCGAAGCAGGCCGCAGAAGCCGAAGCCGCCGCCGGCGGACAGACAGGGCAGAATCCGTCGGACGTTTCGCCCGTCGTTCCGCTCGATCCGCTTTTGCTTGAAATCGGCTACGCTTTGATTCCGCTCGTGGACAAGGAAAAAGGCGCGAAACTTCTCGAGCGCGTCACTCGCATTCGCCGCGAGGCTGGATTGGATTTGGGGCTTGTCGTTCCGAGCATTCGCATTATGGACAACATGATGCTCGATCCGAGCGAGTACACTTTCAAGATTCGCGGAATCGAAGCGGGTCGCTCGAAGCTCAAGATGGGCTATTATATGGCGATTAACACTGGCGACATAAGCGAGGAAGTGAAGGGCGAGCCTACGCGAGATCCCGCTTTCGGAATGCCGGCATTGTGGATTCCGGAAGACAAGCGCGCGGAAGTGGAAGGCGCGGGCTATGCCGTTGTCGATCCGCCGACTGTAATTGCGACGCACTTGACGGAAATAATTCGATCTCACGCCGCAGAAATTTTGGGGCGCAAGGAAGTCAAGCAAATCATCGACAAAATTTCCGAAACGAACAAAGTTGTCGTGGACGAAGTTTTGGATGCGGGAAAATTCAATTACGGTCAAATCGAAAGGGTTTTGAAAAATCTTTTGGGCGAACAAGTTTCGATCCGAAACATAGAATTGATTTTGGAAACGCTTGCGAATTACGGATCGGGAATGAATCCGTGGATTCTCACGGAAAAAGTGCGCGAGGCTTTGGGCAAGCAAATCTGCTTGCAATACGCCGACGACGAGCACAAGCTTCACGTTGTGAATTTGTCGCAGGAATACGCGGAACTTTTGCTTTCTCACCAAGTGGTTCCCCCCGATGGCTCGCGCCCATTTGCCGCGCTGGATCCTGTGGACGGACGAAAATGGATTGGCGATGTGAGCGCGTCGTTCGCGGCGATGCAAGAGCGCGGCTATCAGCCGATAATATTGTGTCCGAGCGAAGTGCGCGCGCTCGTAAAATCGTCCACGGAACGCGAGCTTCCCGGAATCGTCGCGCTTTCGGTGCACGAAGTTTTGGCGGCAGGAAACAGCGTTTCGCTTGAAGTGCTCGGGGAAATAAAAATGGAGTTTGCGAATGGCTAGCGATTATCAGGCAGAAGATGTTCTCACTATCACGGGCGAATCCTTGGACGATTGCCGCGCGAAGCTTATTGACATGTACGGCTCCGCTTATAATGTGATCAGCCGCAGGCAAGTCTTGAAAAAATGCGGCCCCTTCGGCTTGTTGAAAAAGGAATATGTCGAAGTGAAATATGTCGTGAGCCGTCAGACCGAAAATTCTCTTGTGGACGTGAGCGATGAGGAAAGTCTTCGCCGCGTGAAAGAGGAAATTTTGCGCAAAGCCTCGGGCGGAAAGACCAAGGAAGAAATTCGCCTCGATGAACTCAACAGCAAACTCGATGACCTCACGGCTCAACTTTTGACGATGCCGCGTCCTGTAGCCGAAGAAGGAAAAATCGAATCCATCGAGCGAATCAAGGAAATGCTCGACGACAACGAATTCTCAAAAGAATTTATCAATGAAATCGCCTTGCGCTTGGAAAAGGAATTTTCATTCGAAGATTTGAAGGATTTTGCAAAAGTCGAACGACAAGTCGTGGATTGGATTGGCGAAGCGATTTCAATCGCTCCGAAAAAGGCGCATCGTCCGCCGCACGTCGTGGTGATTGTCGGTCCTACGGGCGTCGGAAAAACCACGACAATCGCGAAGCTCGCAGCTCAGCACATCATACATGAAAAGGACAATTCTCCGAAAATGTGCATGATCACGATTGACACGACTCGCGTGGGCGCGGAAGAGCTGCTTAAAAGATTGGGCAATGTTCTCAATTTGAACGTGCTCAAGGCCGCGACCCTTGACGATTTGCAGACGGTTTTCAATTCCATTCGCGACGACTACGACATAATTTATATCGACACGTCCGGATACAGCCCGAACAATTCTGAAGAAATCGCGAAATTGAAGACGACTTTGGGCGTGGAAAATTTGCGGCCGGATATTTTTTTGGCGGTAACGGCTTCGACAAAATTGCGCGACTTGAGGAATATCGTTCAGAATTACGAACTGTTCGGATACAGTTCCGTCATAGTGACAAAGTGCGACGAAACTACTCGCCTTGGAAATATAATCAGCGTGTTCCATGAAAAGGGAAAATCGCTCGCTTATATTACCGACGGTCAGCAAGTCGCGCGGCACATCAAGAAGGCGAATGTCGTTGATTTTTTAATCAGGCTTTCCGGTTTTAATGTGGACCGGATTCATATCGAAGATAAATTTGGAGAATGACAATGGAAGATCAGTTAAGCGAGCTTCGGGAAATTATGAAGGCGAACTCACACGGAAACGAAACGCACCGTCCGCACAACACGCGGATTATCGCGGTTACGAGCGGAAAGGGAGGGGTCGGAAAAACGAACATTTCCGTGAACATGGCAATCGCCTACGCCGCTCTCGGAAAAAAAGTGATTCTCATCGACGGCGACCTTGGCATGGCGAACGTCAATGTTTTGTTGAACGTCGTGCCGAAATACAATCTGCTTCAAGTCATAAACAAGCAGAAGACTATGCAGGAAATCATCCTCGACACCGAGTTCAACATAAAATTCATTGCGGGCGCGAACGGCTTTTCGAAAATCGCGAACTTGAGCAAAGAAGAGCTCGAATATTTTGCAAAGCAATTTTCGTCGCTTGAAAACGCCGACATCATCATCATCGACACGGGCGCGGGCATTTCCAACAACGTGCTTTCGTTCGTGGCGGCGAGCGACGAAGTTTATGTAGTGACGACGCCCGAGCCCACGGCAATCACCGACGCTTACGGAATGATAAAAATCATCACGACGGAAATCGAGGACCGCGAAATCAATTTGCAGCTTTTGGTAAATCGCGTCCATTCCGCCGACGAGGGAAAGCGCATCGCCGACCGAATCATCAGCATTGTCGGGCAGTTCCTCAATTACAAAGTGAACTACGTGGGCTTTGTCTACGAAGATGCTTCGGTGCAAAATTCGGTGATTCGCCAAAAGCCGTTCATCGTGGTGAATCCGTCTTCCAAGCCGTCGATGTGCATAAAACACATCGTCAACAGAATCGAAAAGACTGAAAATCCGAACAGCGAGGGCATTTCGAATTTCTTGAAGAAATTTTTGGGCTTCAAAAAATGACTTTTTTTGAAGCCTTGCGAGTTTGTTTGAAGGCAAGATTGTCGCGCAGTTTTTTTTAATTTTTTGTAGACTTTTTTTTGATACTGTAGTATAATATTGTCGGAGAATTTATGTTCGCGAAATCTCCGCGTAGATTTTGTCTGCTTGTGAGGTAAGAGGGAAAACGAAGTGATAAAAATTAAACCCATCATCATTAGCGCGTCTATCGCATTCGTACTTTCTTTTGTTACCGCATTGATTGCGAAGACGGGAATTCCGTTTTCGCTTTTGAAGGCGTTTATTTTTGCCGTGGTTTTCGGAGGACTCGCGGCAGGAATTCAATTTGTCTATGCGAAATTTTTGCTCGAAGGAACGTCTTCAATTTCGGAAATTGATACGCCGCAACGTCCTCTTGGTTCGAAAGTTGATTTGGTTGTCAGCGAAGAAGATTTGCCGAATGACGGCGACGCTTTGACATTTTCTTTCGACGACGAAAGGCATATTTTGACGAGCGAAGATGTTGGGATTCCCGCAAAAAATGTTGCGGCGGAAAAACCTGCGCCTGTTTCCGAATCAAAGCCTTCGGATGCGGAGCGTCCTCAAGTTTCGGAGAGCGTCGCGGCGGAAAATGCGAAGCCTGCGGAATCGGATTTAAAAAACGAGCCGCCGCCTGAGACGAAGCCTTCGCCGAATCCCGCCGCATCGTCGCCAGTCGCTTCTGGCGCAGGAAGTCCTGCCGCCGCGCAAGGCGATTTGGAAGCTTTGCCTGAGTTGGACAACCTTCCTGACTTTGGAACGGACTCTTCCGCGTCCGATGCAAACGGGGAAGGCGGCGATGACGGAGTTATAGAAGACAGCGACTTCGCGGAAGAGGGCAGTGTTGCTCCCTCAAGGCATACGGAATTTTCCGATGGAACTGTCGCCGACACGAAAGACTCTTCGCTTATGGCGAAGGCGATTCAAACTGTGTTGGCTCATGAAGAATAAATTTTTTAGGGTGTGCAAGAATGGAATCGACGTCAGTTGATGAAAAGGCAGAAAACGAACTCTGGAAAGAATACGTCAAGACTAGGTCGCCGGAACTCCGCGACAAGTTCATAAGGCAGTATATGCCGCTCGTAAAATATGTCGCCGGCAAGGTCGGTGTCGGTATGCCCGCCAGCATAGAATTTGACGATTTGGTTGGATTTGGGCAATTTGGACTTTTGGACGCGATAGAAAAATACGATCCTGCCAAAAATGTGAAATTCAAGACCTATGCCGTGACAAGGATTCGTGGCGCGATTTTTGACGAGCTTCGTCAATTGGACTGGGTGCCCCGTTCTATCAGGCAGAAGTCCCGCGAAATTGAAGACACGATCGGCGACTTGGAGGCGAAGCTCGGGCGCACTGCGAGCGACGCGGAAATCGCCAAAAAGCTCGGCGTTTCGGAAGAAGAATATCAGCAGACTGTAATGAAACTTTCCGGCACCAGCGTCCTTTCCCTCAACGATGTTTGGTATTTTGGAGGCGACAATGACAGGATGCTGATTGGCGACAGCATAGAGTCGCCTTCAAGCCTGAATCCGGAAGTGATTGTCGAGCGCGAGGAAATTCGAAAAATCATAATTGAGGCGATAAACGAATTGCCCGAAAAAGAAAAGATGGTAATCATCTTGTATTACCACGAGGATTTGACTTTTAAGGAAATAGGTCAAGTGCTGGAAGTGAGCGAATCTCGCATCTCGCAGCTTCACACGAAGGCGAACTTGCGTATGCGCGCGAAACTCACTGGCTTGCGAAAGGGAATTGTATAGAAAATGGCGATTGTAACGCTGGAAACAGTCAGAAAGGACATGAAGACTCAGTTGGATTTGGACAATTCGATTCACGTTGTTGAAGTGAATGCCGATACGCTTGACGAATGCCTTGCAGACGCTTCCACGCAGCTTGAAACGAAAATCGCCGGCCTTGAATATGAGATTCTCGAACGCGGCTCTGATGGATTTTTCGGGCTCGCGAAAAAACCATGGAAAGTCCGAATCTACCAGAATTCCGAGATTGTCGCCGCGAAGAAGAAAAAGATCGCGGGCCTTGCGCAGAGCGTCGATGAGGAAGTGGAAGAGGAAAACAAGATTATCGACAAAGACGGCCTTTATTATATCCGTCATTTTGGAGAGGACATTCTTGTCAAGGTGATTTTGCCCGTCGGCGAAGGAAAAAATGTCGATGCGAAAGAAGTCATCGCCGACGCGCGCCGCAGCGACACTTTGAGTTTGGACGAAGGACTGATTAAAAAATTCGCCAAAAACGGCACCGACGGAAAATATGAAATCGTCGGAAATTACAAGCACGTCAAGGCGGGCGACGCTTCTTTGGCCATAGACATTTCGAAAGACATGATTGTCGCCACCGTCACGGCTGTGGCTCCAGCGATGGGCGGCGCGGAACTCAGCGCGGATATGATAAGGCGCGCGCTTGAAACGCAGGGAGTCGTAGCGGGAATCGAAGAGGACAAAATCAGCGAATTTGTGGACAATCCTGTTTACGGAGTGCCTTGCGAAGTGGCGCACGCCATAATGCCGAAAGACGGCAACGACGCTTATATGCAGTACAATTTTGAAACTGATTCTTCCAAACTTCGCGCGAAGGAAACCGAAGACGGCAAGGTCAATTTCAAGGAATTGAACCAAATTCAAAACGTCGTGAAAGGCCAGCCGCTCGCCGTGAAAATGCCTCCCGAACGCGGCAAGTCCGGAAAGACGCTCGATGGTCGCTTTATGGAAGCGAGAAACGGCAAGGACATAAAGATTCCGCTCGGGCAAAATGTCGAGTTGGACAAAGACGGAGTTACGGTAATCGCGTCGATTGCCGGGCGCGTAATGTTCGAAGACGGCAGGATAAAAGTCGATCCTGTCATCGAGTACGATTCTATCGGAATAAAAACCGGCAACATCGAATTTTTGGGAAGCGTCATTGTCAAAGGAAATGTCGATGATGGCTACAATCTCAAGGCGACCGGCAATATCGAAATCGGCGGCACTGTCGGAAAAAGCACTCTCGTTTCGGAACACGGAAACATCATTGTCGCGCGTGGAATTTTCGGGCACGACGAAGGAAGTGTCAAATGTGGAAAATCACTTTGGACGAAATTCATACAAAGCGCGAAAGTCGAAGTCGAAGATTTCTGCATAGTTTCTGACAGCATAATGAACAGCGAAGTGAGCGCGATGAAACGCATAATCTTGAACGGAAAAAAGGCGCAGATAACCGGCGGACACCTTTTCGCCACGGAAGAAATCGCCGCGAAAAACATCGGCTCGCCGGGCGGTGGAACGGAAACTATTCTTGAAGTCGGATTCGATCCGCGCTTGAAGCATCGTCTCGAAGAGCTTCAGAACAAGCAAAACGCGCTCGTGAAAGAACTTGAAGAAATCGAAAACAATGTTCTTTCTTTGGAGAACATAAAAAAGCAGCGGCGCGTCCTTCCGCCCGACAAGCAAAAAAGCCTCGATGCCTGTTATGCGCGCAAAGACCAAATTGCCAATGAGACCGAAGAAATTACTGGCGAGATGAATCAGATTCAGGAAAAGCTTCGCGAGATGAAGCAGATAGGAAAAGTCAAGGCGAGCGGCAATGTTTATTCGGGCGTGAAAATCTATATTCGCGATACTTTGCAGGAAGTGCGCAACGATATGAAAAGTCTGACTTTCTTTATGGAAGGAGGCTTTGTCCGCACGATGAAGTATGAGGCTCCCGACATGACTGGCGTTGAAGCGCCCGAAGGATATTCTAATTAGGAAACATTTTGGCTTTTTATAGGAGTTGCCGTGGCTTTGCAGCCGATTGACTTGCAAACTATGTATTCTCAAATGGCGAACATGGCGCAGCGGGTTTCCGGCGAAACGCAGGGCGCGGCTTTGGCGCAGTCGATGCAGCGTCAAGGAATCGTAAACCAGGAATTGCAGCAATCGCAGACAGTTCAACGCGCCGCCAGCAACGAAGCCGAGACCGGAAAAATCAAGTCGGATTCGCGCGGAAATTCTCAAAACCAATCTTCGGGAGAAAAAAAGAAAAATCCTGCTCCCACGGCAGAGGACGAAAAAAAAGAATACGAGATCCGTGACCCGCTTTTGGGACAGCGCGTAAATGTTACGGGGTGAACGATGCAAGTTTTTTTGGTCGCCGCTTTGACTTTGATAAATCTTCTCCTGTGGCTCGTCTTTTTCGTCAAATTTAAAAAGCTTTTTTCGATTGACAATATAATGCAGGAATTCCGCGTTGGAATGGAACGTCTTTTGCAGGACGCGCAGAGGCAAACCGTTTCTTGCGTGAGCCTTATCGAAGACAAAATAAAAGAAATGAAGTCGATAACGGCGCAGACCGAACGCAGGCTCGCCACGTTTCGGCGCGATGCAGAAATTTCACGGGAAGCACTTTCTTTGCAAAGTTCAATATCGCCCGCCGCTTCGGAAGAAAAGCCTCGCGCCAAGCGCAAGTCCGCTTCGAAAACTGTCGCCGAAAAATACAAGAAAAACGGCGTGCTGGAATCCATGCCTTCGGCAGACGAGTCGTATATGCTCACGAGCCTTTTTCGGGAAAACGCTTCGCAACGTTCTTTGTTCGAGGAAGGCGGACAGTCTGTTTTTGTGAACAACGAAGGCGATTCTTATGGCAAAGTTACGAGTGTGAACCCTGAAATCGTCGTGAGCGATTCTCCAATCGTGAAAAAAAAGGATTTCGCGCGTCAGGTAAAAGATTTGAACGCGCTCGGAAAAAGTGTCGAGGATATCGCGGCCGAAACTTCGCATTCGATTACGGAAGTGCAGTTGGTTTTGGATATGTTGTAAAAAAATAACATTGAAATGTTTGCGTTGCAGATTTTTCAATGTCTTTGCTTTGCGAAATTTTTCGCTTTTAATTTTTTTTCTATTCGGAGTAAATTATGACTGTATCAAAACAAAAATTGGAAACTCTTTGCGATGGACAAAAAGTCAGTCTCTACACGGCATCGAACGGCAAAATGTCTTTCAGCGCGATTGACTATGGCTGCACGCTCACGGGAATTTTTTTGCCGAACAAAAAAGGAAGTCCTACGGACATCCTTTTGGGATTTTCGACTTTGCACGGATTCGTGGATTCCACGAGCTGCTTCGGCTCAATCGTCGGGCGTTTTGCGAACCGCATAAGCGGCGCGAAATTCAGCGTTGACGGAAAAGAATACGATTTGGACAAAAACGAAAACGGCAAGACGACTCTGCACGGCGGCTTTACGCGCCTCGACCATTTTGTGTGGAAGTCCGAATCTGTCAATTCCAAGGAAGGAGTCGGCGTAAAATTCACGCGCCGCAGCATTGACGGCGAGCAGGGCTTTCCCGGAAATCTCGACATCACCGTTAGTTATATTTTGACCAAAGACAATCGCCTTATATTGAAATATACCGCGAAAACCGACAAGGCGACTCCCGTGAATTTCACGAATCACGCTTATTTTAATCTTGCCGGAGGCGGAACTGTTTTGGATCACGAATTGCAGTCCGACTGCCAAGGCTATCTCGAAGTGGACAAGAATTTGATTCCGACTGGAAAAATAATTTCCGTAAAAGGCACGCCGTTTGATTTTACGAGCGCGAAAAAAATCGGCGCGCAAATAAGCGAAGTCGGAAGCGGCTACGATCATTGCTTTGTGACTCCGGCATACGACGAGAAAAATTCCGGGCTTCCGCTGGATGCGAAAAAACTCGTTCGCGCGGCAGTTTTGACCGAGCCGAAAAGCGGAAGGAAAATGTACGTCGAGACGAACCAAGAAGGAATGCAAGTTTACACCGCGAACGGAATTGAGGGAATTGTCGGAAAGTACGGAACGAAATATCACAACCATGAAGCCGTTTGCCTTGAAACGCAATGTTTTCCCGACACTCCGAACAACGCGAAATTTCCTCCGTGCATTTTGAAGCCCGGCGAAACTTACAAGGCCGTTACGGTGTATGGATTTGAATTTTGAAAAAAACTCTTGCAAAAAATATAATGGTATGTTATAATTGTAGAATCAAGGAGTTATGACAAATTTTGCCCGAGATGGCGTTTTTGTCATGTCAAGTTTTCGTTGGAAACTTGCATATCAAATGCCGCTTTTCATTTTCATTGCGAGGCGGCATAAAGGCCAATCGTGATTTTTGAAAATCGCTCTTGACTTTTGATGGGAGTTTTAATGGACGTTCAGTTACAAGAATTAATCGACAAGATTAAAAAGGACGGCGTCGCTTCGGCCGAAGAGACGGCCGCTGGAATAATCGCGGAGGCGGAAAAAAAAGCCGCGGCGATTATCGACGACGCCAAGCAAAAGGCTGAAAGCTTCGAAAAGGAAGCGAAAGCCAAGGCCGCCGGCCAGCAGAAAGCGGGCGAGGATGCTCTCAAGCAGGCATCTCGCAATCTCCTCATATCCTTTCGCGATGGAATCGGCGCACAGTTGCGCGCGATTGTCGAGGATGAGACGGTAAAGGCTTATTCCAAGGATTTGCTCGCAAAGCTCGTGCCGGAAACGGTGAAAGCATGGAGCGTGAAATCGGACGCGGGCGACCTTTCCGTGCTTCTTTCAAAATCCGACCTCGATGCGTTGGAAAGCGGATTGAAGGGCGCGCTAAAAGACGAGATTTCCAAAGGACTTGAAATCAAGGCGGACAAGACGCTCGAAAGCGGATTCCGCGTGGGACTCAAGGACGGAAGCGCGTACTACGACTATTCCGCAGAATCCGTGGCGGAACTTTTCTCCGCATACCTCAATCCAAAAATCGCGCAGATAATGAAAGACGCGGCGAAAGAGGCGTAGAGTGGCAAGTTTGTTCCAATCATCGCAGTATTATTTGGTTTCGCAGCTGCCGGCAATCGAAAATGTCGATTCCAAGCAATTGCCGATTACCGAAAAATACTACCGTGATTTGTGCGAGAGATTCCTCGACGAAAAAAGCCTTGCCATCGTGCGAAATCTTTCCCTCGAGCCGCCGAAAAAGGAAGTCAAGACTGGCTCGGCTTTCCTCGACGCTTGGAACGACAGGGAACGATGCTTGCGGATGGCATTGGCGCAAGTGCGCGCGCTCAAGATGAAAAAGGATTCGGACACGCTTCCTGGCGGATGCACTGCCGATATCCTTCAGGCGGCGCGCACGGCGGTGGGAATGGAAAGCCCGCTCGCTGCGGAGGAATTCCTCAACAAATATAGAATGGAAACGCTGCGCTCGCTCGCGCCGCTCGACACGTTCAGCGTGGATGCGGTTTTCGCCTATGGCATCTCTTTGATGCTTGCCCAGCGCATGAAGAAGTTTGACGTGGAGACTGGAAAAGTTTCCTATCATAAAATTTACGATGAAATACTGGAGGACGCTAAGTAATATGAGTTCGCAGGAAAACAACACATATACAAAAACGGATGCCAAAGGAAAAGTAGTCGGCATTAACGGCAACATGGTTTCGGTGGAATTTGATGGCACAGTTACCATGAACGAGGTCGGTTATGTCGCTGTCGAGGGCAAAAAGCTCAAAGGCGAGATAATCCGAATCCGCGGAAACACTGCCCAAATGCAGATTTACGAAATGACCGAAGGAATCAAAGCCGGATGCGACGTGGAATTCACGGGCGAAATGCTCGCCGTCCGTCTCGGACCTGGACTTTTGGGGCAGGTTTACGATGGACTTCAAAACCCGCTTCCCGAACTCGCGGAAAAGGCGGGCTACTTTTTGGAGCGCGGAGTCTATGTCGAGCCGCTTCCGAGCCAAAAGGAATGGGAATTCACTCCGAGCGCGAAAGAAGGTGACACGCTCTATCGCGGCGACAGTTTCGGCTCAGTTCCCGAAGGACCTTTCAAGCACAAGATTCTCGTTCCGTTCGACATGCTCGGAACGTACAAAGTCAAGTCGATTGTTCAGGCTGGAAAATACAAGTTGGACGATACGCTCTGCGTCGTCACGGACGAGCGCGGCAACGAAAAAAATCTTTCGATGTCGTTCTATTGGCCGGTAAAACGCGCCGTGGATTGCTACGCCGAACGCCTTGAGCCGACTGAAACAATGGTTACGAAAACTCGTCTCATCGACACGTTCTTTCCGGTGGCGAAGGGCGGAACTTACTGTATTCCGGGACCTTTCGGCGCGGGAAAAACCGTCATTCAGCATACGACAAGCCGCAACGCGGACGTTGACATCGTAATCATCGCGGCGTGCGGCGAACGCGCGGGCGAAGTCGTGGAAACGATCAAAGAATTCCCGGAACTCAAAGATCCGCGCACGGGCGAAAGCTTGATGAAACGCACCGTCATCATTTGTAATACGTCTTCAATGCCAGTCGCTTCGCGTGAGGCTTCGGTCTACACGAGCGTGACTTTGGCGGAATATTATCGACAAATGGGATTGAACGTGCTTTTGCTCGCGGACTCAACGTCACGCTGGGCGCAGGCTTTGCGCGAAATGTCCGGTCGCCTTGAAGAGATTCCTGGCGAAGAAGCGTTCCCCGCGTATTTGGAATCATACATCGCGGCGTTCTACGAGCGCGCGGGAATGGTTCGGCTTCGCGATGGAAACAAAGGCTCGGTCACGATCGGAGGAACGGTTTCTCCGGCGGGCGGAAACTTTGAAGAGCCTGTCACGCAGGCCACGCTCAAAGTCGTGGGCGCGTTCCACGGACTTACAAGGGAACGTTCCGACGCGCGAAAATATCCCGCAATCGATCCGATTACTTCTTGGTCGAAGTATCCCAGCGTAATCCGCAAGGATTGGGTGGACTTCGCGCGCTCGTCGTTCAAGCGCGGCGTGGAAGTGAATCAGATGATGAAAGTCGTCGGCGAAGAAGGAACGACCACGGAAGATTACGTCGCGTATCTCAAGAGTGAATTCTTGGACGCGGTTTATTTCCAGCAGAATTCATTCGACGAAGTGGACGCGGCTTGCAGCGTCGAACGCCAGCAATATCTTTTCAAGAAAGTTTTGTCGGTTTTGGCGAGCGAATTCGAGCTTGAGTCAAAGGACGACGCGCGAGCCTACTTCAACCAGTTGCGCCGCGTTTTTGGCGACTGGAATTATGTCGAATTCAAGACGGAACAGTTCAATTCCCTCGAAAAGGAAATTGACGAAATTTATTCACAGAAAAAAGGCGCGCTCACCAAGGCGGGCGAAGCACTTCTCAAGGACGGTGAATAATGAACAAAGTTTACAGCAAAATCGAATCGATAAACGGAAGCGTCATCACGGTAAAAGCCTCCGACGTTTCATACGGCGAGCTCGCCGAAATCGAGACTCGTTTCGGAAAGTCGCTTGCGGAAGTGAGCGCGATTCAAGGTGAGAACGTTTCGCTGCAAGTTTTTGCGGGCGGACGCGGCGTTTCCACCGGCGACCACATCAAATTCCTCGGACACCGAATGGAAGTGAGTTTCAGCGAAAACCTTTTGGGACGAATTTTCAATGGTTCTGCCGAGCCGCGCGACAAAGGACCTTCTCTCGCGGAAAATCTCGTGGCGATCGGCGGACCTTCGGTCAATCCTTCAAAGCGCATCATGGCGCGGCGAATGATTCGCACCGGAATTCCGATGATTGACATGTTCAACACTTTGGTCGTTTCGCAGAAACTTCCGATTTTTTCTATTTCGGGCGAGCCGTACAACCAGCTTCTCGCGCGAATCGCGATGCAGGCCGAAGTTGACGTGATCGTCCTCGGCGGAATGGGACTCAAGTACGACGACTACTTGTATTTCAAGAACACGCTCGAAAACGGCGGCGCGCTCAGCCGAACTGTAATGTTCATCCACACGGCGGCAGACCCGACCGTAGAATGCAAGAAGATTCCGGATCTTTCGCTTGCCGTGGCCGAGCAATTCGCTTTGCAGGGAAAGGACGTTCTCGTCCTTCTTACGGACATGACGAACTTCGCCGATTCAATGAAGGAAATCGCCATCACGCAGGAGCAAGTTCCTTCGAACCGCGGCTATCCCGGAGACTTGTATTCGCAATTGGCGAGCCGCTATGAAAAGGCCGTTGACTTCGCCGACGCGGGATCTGTGACGATTCTCGCCGTGACGACGATGCCTGGCGACGACGTTACGCACCCTGTTCCTGACAACACGGGCTACATCACCGAAGGACAGTATTATCTCAAAGGCGGACGCATTGAGCCTTTCGGTAGCCTTTCGCGCCTCAAGCAGAACGTCAACGACAAGACGCGCAACGACCATCGCGCGCTCATGGACGGAATGATTCGCCTGTATTCTTCATACAAGGACACGCTCGAAAAGAAGTCGATGGGCTTTATGATGAGCGCGTGGGACGAAAAGCTCATAAAATACGGCGCGCTGTTTGAAAGCGAGATGATGGATCTTTCCAAGAACATCGCTTTGGAAGACGCTCTCGACATGGGCTGGAAGATTCTCGCCGACTGCTTTGAAAAGGACGAAGTGGGAATCAAGTCCGCTTTGATTGAAGAGCACTGGCCCGTCAAATAGAAGCCTTTTTACTGTTAAAAAATAGGTGCGAGTTTTTGCCTTTCGCAGGACAGGAACTCGCGCGGCATTTTTTAGTATTGATTTCGGCATCGGTTTTTCATTTTCATTCGGATTTGAATGGATTTGGAACGCCGAAAAAAATTGAGGATTTGTATGGCGAAGATAAAGCTGACAAAAAACGAGCTTAAGACGCAGAAAGACGCGCTGAAAATGTTCCGGCGTTATCTTCCTACGCTCACGCTCAAAAAACAGCAGCTTCAGACTGAAATACGCACAATCGATGCCCGCGCCAAGGAAGTTCGCGCGCAGCGCAAGGCCTTGGAAAAGGAGTTCGAAGAGTGGATTTCGGTTTTCGGGGAAAAGGAAGCCTTCAAGCCTGGCATGGTCACGGTGAAAAACATCCGCAAGGGCACTGGCAACATCGCCGGCGTTACGATTCCAATATACGAAGGCGCGGATTTTTCGCGCGGCGACTACGACCTTTATTCGACCCCGCTTTGGATCGATTTGGCCGCCGACCGCATGGAAAAGGCGCTTTCGCTTGATTTGGAAGCCGACACTTTGGACGAACAGGTGCGGCTTTTGGCAAGGGAACTTCGCGTGACGACTCAGCGCGTAAACCTTTTCGAAAAGGTCAAGATTCCCGAAACGAAGGCGAACATAAAGAAAATCACGGTGTACTTGGGCGACGAGCAAGTCGCGGCCGTAGTGCGCTCGAAAATTTCCAAGAAAAAGCTGCAACAAAAGGCGCAGGAGGAAACTGAATGATTGTCCCGATGAAAAAAGTTTCCCTTGTGATTTTGAGCAGGGAAAAAGAAGCCGCCCTCAAAACGCTTCGCGCGTCGGGGCTGGTTCATTTGCAGAACGTCGAGGGCAAAGGCGAGCGGCTTTCGGAACTGAAAAACGTTTCGGCAAAGCTTCGCGCGGCTCAGGCGATTCTCGCGGAAATGAAAATTCCGCAGAAAAATTTGAAGATGGTTTCCGTGTCGAACGAAGAGACCGCGCTTCGCGCCGAAAAAATCGTTGCGCTCGCGGAACGCAAAAAGGCTTTGCTCGACAAAATCGCGCAGAGCGCGGCGGAGCTCGAACGCCTTTCTCCGTGGGGAATCGTAAATCCCTCCGACTTGGCGTTCCTTTCGCAAAAGGGCATTCACCTTTCGCTCTACGAAATCCCTTCCGACAAGTACAATTTGATCGGCGAGGACGTGAAGACGCTTTTGGTGAATTCTTCGAAAACCACGAAACGCTTTTTGCTCATTTCCGAAACGGAAGCGGAAAAAGGCGAGCGGCCGGCGGGACTTGTCCCCGAGGCGTACCAAGTGGTTTTGCCCGAAAAGTCGAGCGACGAAATTGCGGCTGAAATCGATTCTGCCAAAAATGAAATTTCCAAAATCGAAGCGGATTTGGTCGAAAGCGCGGTTTTCGCGAAGTCGCTTTCGGACTATGAAAAATCGCTTGAAAAGGAAATCGAATTCGAATCGGTTTATTCCGGAATGGAGCAGGATGCGGAGGAAAAAAACACTTCGCTTTCATGGATTTCGGGATTCGTTCCCGTGGATTCGCTTGCCGCGCTCAAGGAAACGGCGGCGCGTTCGAACTGGGCTTTGCTTTGCGAAGATCCTTCGGAGGACGATCCTGTTCCTACGAAACTCAAGAACAACAAACTTGTGAGCCTGATTTATCCGCTCACGGATTTTCTCGACGTTACGCCGGGCTACCGCGAGTTCGACATTTCGGCTTGGTTCTTGCTTTTCTTCTGCGTATTCTTTTCTATGATTTTCGCGGACGCGGGATATGGCGCGTTGATTGCGGTTGTGGGATTGATTCTCGCGGGAAAGGCGAAAAAAGGTCAAAAGTCGCTTTCGGCTTTGGTCGTGCTTTTGGGCGCGTGTACGATGGTTTGGGGCGTTCTCACTTGCTCGTATTTCGGAGTGAACGCGAGTTTGCTTCCGCCGCAATTGGTGAGCCTTTCAAGCTCGCTTTTCTCGCAGCCGAAACTCGTCTTGCAGGGAATGAGTGCGGAGGCGGCGAAAAGTCTTGCGGACAAAAACCAGCAGATTTTCTGCTTTACGCTCGCATTGATTCAGCTGAGCATCGCGCACATAACTTGCTGCGTTTCGAACGCGCGGCAAAAAAGCCTCAAGGCGGCGGGCGACTTCGGCGCGCTCCTGCAATTGTGGGGCACGTTCTATGTGGTGTTGAGCATGGTCGTTGCGGACGGCGTGAATTATACGTTCCCGCTTATGGACAACGGCCAAAGCGTGAATCTTTTCGGGTTCGCCGCGCCGCATTATTTTCCGACGGCCGCGCTCGGGGTCTTGGGATTCGGCTTTTTGCTGAATTTCATTTTCTCGAACTACGAGGGAAGCGTCGGAAAGTCGATTCTTGAAAGTTTGAAGAACATAATCAGCGTTTTGCTCGGAATCGTCAACGTGTTCAGCGACATCGTTTCTTACATCCGACTTTGGGCGGTGGCCCTCGCGGGTGCGGCGATAAGCAACACGGTGAACGAGATGGCAGGACCTATGCTCGGAAAGCTTTCGATGATAATCGTTGTGGTGATCCTTTTGTGTTTCGGACACGGTTTGAACATGATACTGAACGCGCTTTCGGTAATCGTTCACGGCGTGCGACTTAACACGTTGGAATTCTCGCAGCATTTGGGAATGGCATGGAGCGGCACGAAATACAAGCCGTTTTCAAATTAAATCAAGAATGAAGTTAATATCAATTAACTTGTGATTTCGGAAAAACGGGCGCAAGTCCGCTTGAATAAAAAATCTTCCGCTTTTTGCGGATAAAATGTAAGGAGTTAAGATAGAGTTTCGCTAAAATGGCGCGAAACTCTATCTTGACAAGTTTGCGTTGCAAACTTGCTTATATAATTTCTGCGCCTATGGCGCATGTCAAAAACCATTCGCGAAATTGAAATTTTGCTCTTGGTTTTTTTAGGAGTAATTTATGAACTGGGGAATGATTGGAGCCGGTGTGGTCATGGGAATTGCAGCTTTGGGAAGCGCAATCGGAATCGGAATCGCTGGACAGGGCGCGATTGGCGCGTGGAAACGCTGCTATTTGAACAACAAGCCCGCTCCGTTCTTGCTGGTCGTCTTCGCGGGTGCGCCGCTCACTCAGACAATCTACGGATTTTTGCTGATGAACACGATGCTCGGCGTTGCGCCCAACGCAAGTCCTGCTGCGCAGAGTTTCTTGCTCGGAATGGGATTTGCTTGCGGTTTGGCAATGTGCCTTTCTGCCGTGGCGCAGGGAAAAGCCGGTGCTGCTGGCAGCGACGCGCTTGGCGAAACTGGAAAGGGCTTCACCAACTACATCATGGTCGTAGGTCTTTGCGAAACTATCGCTTTGTTCGCGATGGTGTTCGGCATGGTCGCGTCAGGCTCTCTCTAATAAATGACACGCACTGTTTCTATCGGTGGGAGCGGTTTGACCAAAAAATTGAATATCGGTGGCGGCAGTCCGATTTCCGTCCAAACAATGTGGAAGGAAGGAATTGCCGGCATCGAAAACGACTCGCAAAAATTTGAGCGCACTTTGCGCGCCCTTTCCGAATTGGAAGGATTGGGTTGCGACATAGTGCGTTTTGCCGTGCCCGACGAAGCCAGCGCGAAATCTTTGTGCGCGATCGCCGAGCGCACTCAGATGCCGCTTGTGGCGGACATCCATTTCGACTATCGCTTGGCTTTGGAATGCCTCAAGGGAAATGTCGCGGCAATCCGCATAAATCCCGGCAACATCGGAAGCCGCGAGCGAGTGGAAGCCGTGGTGAACGCCTGCCGCGAAAAGAACGTCGCGATTCGAATCGGCGTGAATTCGGGAAGCCTTCAAAAGGATTTGGCGGAAAATGTCGCGGAAGGAAAAATTTCCCGTGGCGAAGCTTTGGCGATTTCCGCAGAGCGCGAAGCGCGAATTTTCGACGAACTCGGATTTTCGCAGGTAGTCGTGAGCATGAAGGCTTCGAGTGTCGCCGAAACAATCGATGCGAACGAGGCGTTTTCAAAAAAATTCGACATTCCGCTTCACATCGGAGTCACGGAGGCAGGACCTCTCATCGGCGGAATCGTAAAAAGCACGCTCGCTTTTTCGGCTCTTCTTTCAAAGGGAATCGGCGACACAATCCGCGTGAGCCTTTCTTCTTCGCCGCAAAACGAAGTGATTGCTGGCTGCGAAATCCTGCGCGAATGCGGCAAGCGAAGCGGCGGCGTGCGAATCGTCTCGTGCCCGAGATGCGGACGCGAAGGATTCGACGTGCATTCCTTCGTGCAAAAGTGGGAGGCGCGGCTTCTTTCAAGCCCGAAGAATGTTACGATAGCCGTGATGGGCTGCGCCGTGAACGGGCCCGGAGAAGCGAAGCACGCCGACTTGGGAATAGCGGGCGCGGGCGGCAAGGCGATTATTTTCAAAAAAGGAAAAATAATCCGAACAATTCCCGAAGAAAATGCCGATAATGTCTTTGAAGAGGAATTCAATTCTCTTTAAAAACATTTGGGAAATGACATTTTGAAGAAAATCGCTTTTTTTTCGTTTTTTACAATTTTTCTCGCGCTGAAAGTTTTTTCGCAAAGCATGGTTCGTCCCGAAATCCTAGTCCAAAGCGACCGCATTTTGGCGAGGGCGCAGCATGCGTTCGACGTGGGGCAATATTCCGAAGCGATGACGCTTTGCGAAGAGGCGCGGCTCGCCCGCAGGAACGAAGTGCGTTGGAGCAGTTCCGTAATTGGAAACGTCCTTGCAGTGCCGGCCATAAAAAAGGCTGGACCTTTTATTTCGGACCTTATGCCGATTTTGAAAGAGCGCGAGGAATACGATGCCATCGAAATTATCGAGAATCAAATCGAACGGCATGGCTCGGATTTTTTCGGCAATTCGCTTCCGCGGCTTTACAGTTATCTTGAGAGTCTCGGCGAATATCCCGAAAGCGATTTTCTCCTCGCGAAAATTTATCGGCTCGAAGGCGAGTACGACTTGGCGATGCGTTATCTTGAACGCGCCCGAAGCCACAGCGACATACTCGACGTGCCTGCCGTGAAATTCGACATTCTCTATGAAATGGCGGACTTGGCGAATGTCTTGGGAGACGACACGACTTGCGAAAAGGCGCTTTTGCTCGTGGTGGAAGGAGACGGCCTTTATCGGAACAAGACGATGTACAACGCGATTGAAAAAAGCGTAAAGCTGAAGCGGCGTGGCGTGGATTTGGCGGAATATTTTTTGCAGCTTTTCCGTTCGAATGCCATCAATTCTATGAGCGCGTATTTTGAACTTGCGGACATTTTCGAAAGGCGCGGCGAGATAAAGGAAAGTTTTTATATGACGGCGTTCGGCGTGATTGTCGGATTTACGCACGTGGTGGAAATCCTTGACGACAGGCTCGGCGAAATCACGTTCGACGAAAACGAGCGGCGTTCGCTGGATCATTTTTTCGCGGAATGCGGCAAGAATGAGGACGTAATGTCGTGGATGCAGGAAAAAGGTTTGTGGCGCGGATTTTTCGATATGGCCGTCCGCGCTCGAAAAAACGGCTGGAATGACTTCGCCACGTCGTTTTTGAAAAAAATATCGGATTTTTGCCCCGATGAATATTGGCGGACGGCGGCTGAATTGGAACTCGAAGACCGCTAGTAGAAGAGTCCGACTCCAAGCGAGATTTCTTTTATGCTCGTATTCTCGTCGCGCCAAGAAGTGTCCACGGCATTTTTGAAAAGGATTCGTCCCATGTCAAATCCGATGCTCGCGCGAAGCTGCACGCTCTTCCATTTTTCCGGAAAGAAAAGCATTTCGATTCCGCAAGTGTAGAATCCGTCTTTTGGCGAGAATGTTTTTCCCGTGCTTCTGTTCTGTGTAAGCGCGATGTCTATGAAAGGCGAAAGTTGGACTTCAAAATTGAAATTTTTAAGCCAGTTTTTCTTGAACTGCGTGGAGAAAAGCCGGATTGGAACATCGATGTTCAAGATGATCGCCGCCGCGCTCTTGCAGGCGTGCATGTCGCCCATTCCTGTCTGCGATGAAAAATATTGGTCGTCCGGGACGCCGCGCAAAAATTCTCCGTAGCGTCTGTATGAGTTGTGCTGCGCGAAAATCATAAGGCGCGAATTGAGCGCGGCTTGTTTCCATGCGAAAAACACTTTCGCCTGCGCTTCCACTCCTGGCTGGAATTCGTTGAGCTGGAAGTTGTAGGCGAGGCACGGCGTGAACGATGCCAAAAATCCTTTCCTGAAATTTCCCTGCCAGTCCACGCGCCCCGCGCTCAGTTCCGTGGAAACTGTAAGTTCCGGCGAAAGCAAGTCTTCGTTTTTGATGCTGATTCCGTCACTGTCCCAATTGTACAGGAATTCTATCGCGGGGGAAAGCACAAGGTCGCCGAAACCTTTGAGTGGCACAAGCGTGATTGGAACGGAAAATTTTGCGTATTCGGTGAAATATATGTCGTCTCCGAATTCCTCGTAGTCAAGTTCGCGAGTCGAGCCCTGCGCAATGTCCAAGCGCAGTGAAAAAATGTCGAACGGCATGACGAACGTGAGCCCGGTCTGGAAATCCCATTCCGCTTCTTTGCGCACGAAAGCGTAGTCAAACGAAAGGTCGTTGTTCCATGATGCTTCCACTTTGCCGATGGAAAAAGGAAAGTCGTATTCAAATTTTCCGCCAAGAACATAGTCCTTTTCCTGTTTTTCTTTTTGCTCGAACAAAAAACGCAGGCTCGCGACCATTTCGCTCATCGTGCCGAAAAAATTGTTGTCGGTGAATTTTACTTTCAGCTCGACGCCTTCGTTGGAATCGTATATCGGATAAGGCAATGCCAGCATGTGCTTTGAGTCTACTGTTTCGACCTTTATTGCAACAGGCAGCGCGCCTTCATCGTCCGCCTCTTCGCCGAGCGAATATTCGACTTCGAGCGTGTCAAAAAGCCGCGCGTTTATCAGCTTCTGCTTTATGTCGAGTATGTATGCATCGAGCGTTTCGCGGCTTTCGAAAATTTTTCCTTCTTCGATTTTGATGTTGCGTTTGAGCGCGCTTTCTTTTGTAATGCCCTGCGCGTTGTAATTTACGGCAGCAATTTTATAACTTTCCTTTTGGACGGATTCTTCCTGAGTTTCCGTTTCGGGAGAATCAAGCTCCTGCGCGAAAGAGAAGGTGGAAAACAAAAGTGTCGCCAAAATGAGCGCGCGCTTAATTTCGGCGCGAAAATGCGAGGCCGATTTCAGATTCGGTTTTGCCTTTGGAAAAGCAAGTTTCAACGCGCCGCATAATTTTTTTCGACCCACTTTAGATATTCTCCGCTTTGGATGTTCGAAATCCAGTCCTTGTGCTCCAAGTTCCATTTTACCGTAAGTTCCAAGCCTTGCTCGAAAGTCATCTCGCGTTTCCAGCCGAGTTCGTCCTTGATTTTCGTGCAGTCAATTGCGTAGCGTGCGTCGTGCCCCGGGCGGTCTTTTACATGAGTTATGGTTTTGCGCACGTCGTCCGCGTCAAGGCCGAGCGTGTTCGAAGAAATTTCGATTATCTTTTCGAGCAAGTCGATGTTGCGCCATTCGTTTTCTCCGCCGATGTTGTACTTTTCGCCGCATTTTCCTTCGCGCAAGATTTGCCAGACGGCGCGGTTGTGATCCTCAACATAAATCCAGTCGCGGATGTTTTTTCCCTCGCCGTAAACTGGAAGGTTCTTTCCTTTCGAGATGTTCAAAATCATCAGTGGAATAAGTTTTTCGGGAAACTGGAACGGCCCGTAATTGTTCGAACAGTTCGAAAGCGTGAGCGGAAGCGCGAAAGTGTGGGAATACGCCATGGCGATGTGGTCGCTCGATGCCTTGCTCGCGGAATATGGCGAGCGCGGGTCATACGGCGTTTTCTCGGAAAAATATCCAGTGTCGCCGAGCGAGCCGTACACTTCGTCCGTGGAAATGTGATGGAAAAGTACGTCATCGCGAATATTGTCGAGCGAGCATTTCCAATAGTTCTTCGCGACATCGAGCAGCGTGTATGTGCCAAGCACGTTTGTCCGCACGAACGCCTCAGGCTCAAGTACGGAACGATCCACGTGGCTTTCGGCCGCGAAATGCACGACCGTGTCTATGTCATATTCCTGGAAAATCCGCTCGACGTTCTTTCTGTCGCAGATGTCGCCGCGCTCAAAAAAGTAGCGGCGGTTTGTGGATTCGCGCCCGAACTTTTTTTCCACGTCCGCGAGGTTTTCCAAATTTCCGGCGTATGTGAGCGCGTCCAAATTCACGACGATTCCATCGAACTGCGCGAAGTTGAATTCGCTTTTGCCCGATGCGCTCATGCCGAAAAGACAGCGGATGAAATTCGAGCCGATAAAGCCCGCGCCGCCTGTTATGAGAATGTTCTTAAGTTTTCGCATTTTGTTCCTCCGTATGAACAAGTCTTATTGTGGAATTTGGAATTCCTTGTCTTTTATGAATTTTTTCAAACTGTCCTGCCATTTTGGAATTTTCATTTTCAAGGCGGCGGCCGTTTTTTCCTTGCTCAAAACGGAATAAGCCGGGCGTTCCACTTTTGCGCCGTATTCTTGGGTGGTGCAGGGCAAAACGTTGCATTCGTTTTTGATGCGGCCGTATTTTTTCAGAAGGCGCTGAATCTCAAGCGCGAAATCGTACCAAGATGTTTCGCCCAAATTCGTAAAATTGTATATTCCATAAGGAACGGACGGCTTTCCGAAAATGCACGCCTTCGCGTTGTCGGAAATCTTTATTATTTTCAAAATCGCCTCCGCCAAGTCCACGGAAAAAGTTGGAGAGCCGATTTGGTCGGAAACGACTTTGATTTCAGATTTGTCGCGCATAAGTCGCGCCATGGTCGTGACGAAATTGGGTCGCCTAAATCCGTAGAGCCACGAAGTCCGTATGATAAAATATTGGGTCATCGCCTTTTGTATTTCGTCTTCGCCCAAAGATTTCGTCTTGCCGTAAACTCCGAGCGGGCTTTTTGCGACGTCCTCGGTATAAGGTGTCGAAGCCTTGCCGTCAAAAACATAGTCGGTGGAAATGTGAATCAACTTCGCGTTGCAATTTCGAGCCACGCGAGCGATATTTCTTGCGGCATCCACGTTCAATGCGTATGCGGCTTCATTTTCGCTTTCGGCCTTTTCGACTGCGGTATATGCGGAACAATTTATAATCCAGTCGAACTTCGCCCGCGCTCCGTCGCTTTTGTGCGTGCTCAAATAATTTTCGGTTTCCCACTTTGATACAAAGTCTTTGAGCACTTTATAGTCGCGCGCGTCAACGTCGCTTGAGGTCGCGACAAAACGCATTTTGTTTTTTTCCAAAACACGGCACACTTCCGCGCCCAACATTCCTGTCGAACCGATAACCCAAATCATTTTGGCATTGTACCATATATTTTTTATTTATACAAGTATATTGTCGGCAAACGAAAATTCGCAGTTGCAATTGTCGCGCCTAGTTAGTCGGCAATTTTAAATGTTTTCCGAATGAGGAAAAGCCGACGAACGCGGCTTGGACTGTAAACGCGCGGCTTTTGTCCGCGATGTCGATCGGTGCGGCTTCCCTTCTGAACGAGCCGAACGCGCTTTCGCAGCAAGTGCAGTTTTTTGCGACGACTATGTTTTCTTCAAGAACGCCGATTTTTTCCAAGACGGCAAGATTCGCGCGCTCAAGCGAAAGCATGAATTTTTCGCCGTCCTGCCCATTGATTTTTTTCACGCAGTCTGCGCCGAACTCATCGGCGAAAAATTTGGCGCGCGCTTCGTCCACGGCGTAGCAGCAGTCCTTTATGTGCGCTCCGATGGCGACCAAAATGTTTTTTTCGTTTGTGCCATAATTTTTTTTGGCGAGCGAAATCGCGTCCGCAATGATGCCAGTTCCTTTCCAGCCCGAATGAACGATGCCAAACGTGCGGCTTTCGGTGTCGTAGAAATAAATCGGAACGCAGTCCGCAACGGTGACAACGGGAATGAGATTTCTGTTGCGCGTTATCATTCCGTCGCCTTGCTTTCCGAAAGTTTCATCGCCGCTTTTCAAGTCGTAGACGATTTTCGAATGAATGAGTTCCAAGGGCACGATTTTCTTCGCGGCGGAATTCAAAGCGCGTTCGTTTTCGGCAAGCCTTCGTAAAAATGCGTCGCGGTGCGGATTCTCTTCGTTCCAGCGAAACCGCATCGAGCCTGCCGCCAAAAGCGACATACCCCATAGGGGTACTGGGTATGAATCATCTGATGGAGAAGATTCCAAAAAAGGCTTTCCGTTTTTGTGGAAGGGAAGGGCGGCGTATTCATGGCCGTTCTTTGCCGCGGCTTCCAAAATGTCTATGCCAATCATTGTTTTTTTTGCGGCGTGTCGATTCGCTCGAGCTCCTTTAGGATTTCAAGGGCGGATGCGAAAATACTTTTGCTTTCCATGAGTTTGGCGCGGAAGCTCGCATTGTAGTTTCCTTGGATCGACGCAAGGTTTTGAATTCCGTCGTAGCGCGTGTCTTTTGTCTCCGAAAAAACGCCGCCCAAAATGTTTCGTATGGAGCGCGCGCAATTGCAGAAATCGTTCTTGATGTTTTGAATGTTCGTTTCATGCTCGAGCATCAGCGAGTCAATTCTTTGCTGCGCCGGAATCGTGCGCATTCGTTCGGCGGCGAGCTTTTCGAAAACCATTCCAGTCTGTCCGCTTGGCGAAATGTTTTGCGCAAGGTTGTACATCGCGGCCGAAACGCTGTCGAGGCTGTTCAATGTGTCCGCGAATTCCTGGCGGTTTTCATTGTTGACGAATTGGCCTTCAAGCAAGAGCGTTTTCAGCGGCTCGGACGAAGAATGCATTTTCTTCTCCGTGAACCAATATAAAAATCCTGCCGTGTTCTCAAAATGAAACAAGATTCCGCCCCACATGTCCGCCCATGGGCGATGCGGCAAAAGCGGAATTTCGTCGATTCCGAAATTCGACTTGAGCTGGGAATTCATTTCGTTCTTGCGCTTGGCTTTGAGCCATTGCTCCCACTGTTCGTCAAAAAGTTTTTTCCAATGTTCCTTGTATTTTAAAAACCAGTCTTCCGCGCCGGAGAATTGTTCGCACGTCCATTGAATGTTGCCGAAAACAATCTTGTTCACATAGCGCAAGGGAACTGTCGTGATGAACATGTGGATTATCATCATGCAGGAGCTCGCCTTGTCCATGAATTCTTTCGCGCGGGATTCGTCGTCAGTGGCGACGCTTTCTACGGGAATGATTCTCTTTGCGGAATAAAGGTATATTGATTCCAACGCTTCGGACGGAACAGTCTTTCCGTTGCAAAGGATTTTCGCGAATGAATTCAATTCCGAAGACACGGATTCAAAGCGCGCCATCTGCGAATCGGTGATGTCGCTGGAAAACGAAGATATGAACCTGTCGAACGGAAGGCGCGAAAATTGGTAAAGCCATTCGACGCTCGAAGCGCAGTTGTAAAGGGCGGTGCGCTGGTCGGAAGGAATGCTTTTTATTATTTCGTCCATCTTCCGCAAAAGCGACGTGCGCAGTTCCACCGTAACTTCGCGCTCGAGTCCGAAATTGTTCGGGTCAACATCGCTGTTCATTTCTTCGGTGACTTTCGGCGCGAGAAAAGAGCCGAGGTAGACATAAAACGCGCCGATGTTCTTGTAGATGTCGTCAAGGTACGGCCTGAAAAAATCCGCGGCTCTTTTCAAGTCCAAAAGTTTTTCGTAGAAAATGCCGAGCAAAAGTTTTCCTTTGTAATCCAAAAGTCCCGGATATTCCTGATTTATTTTCCTGTAAAGTGTCATGATTTTGTCGTCGTTGTAAAGCTTTTCGACGCTTGTCGAAGAAAAAACCGAGCGAAGCCACAGGATTATGCGATAGAATAAAGCCTCCCTTCTCAAGCCTTCGTCAATCTTCAAGTCCTCGGCAGGCATCGCAGGGTTTTTCACGCTTTGCAAGGAATTCACTTCCGGATCGGCTTCAAGTGGACGCATTTTCGCAAGCAGTTCTTTGCGCTCATCGCCTGACATCTGAGAAACCAAATTGTCAAAGTTCGTCCTTTCGTTGTTTTGCATCACTTTATAATCGGCATTTTTGCCCGAAGTGATGAGAAGGAATTTCCTTGCCGCGCCGAAAATTTTTGTTTTAAATAAAATTCGCTGAAATGTTATTGATTAAAAATCGGGACTATGATAGAATACAAATAATTTTTGTTTGGAGAATTTGATGCTTCAACTTTCGTTTGTAAGTTTTAAGAAGAATGCGTATCTCTTTGTCGAAGGCAAGGCGAACAACGATCGTTTCTATATAATACAGAACGGTCAGGTTCAGTGCAGCAACGACATTTCGATTCCGGGATACGAGGCTCAGATATTTGGTCCTGGCGACTTTTTGGGCGTTATTCCGTGCATGTCGAGCCACCTTCAGATTGAAAGTTGCATCGCCATTACGGACGTGACCGCCATCGCAGTGCGGCGTGATCAATATCCTGAATTGATTGCGAACAATACGCCCGTCGCTATGAAAATCATCCGCACGTTCGCAAACAGGATGCGCACGATGAACGGCGTTCTCACCAAGCTGACTTTGCACCAAGTCGCATCGGAATCTCCGGAAGAACTGTTCAATGTGGCTTCGTACTATTATGATGAAAGGAAGTACGACATAGCGATATATGCGTATTATCAATATTTGAAGGCGTGTCCGAACGGAGTCAACGTGGCGACTGCGAAGCAGCGTTTCGTGGAATTGAAGCCGAAGGCTCGCGCCGTTTACTTTGAGCCGAATGCCGACACTGTAAGGACTTATCCCAAGGGGACGATGGTTTTTTCCGAAAACCAGTCCGGCGCGGACATGTTCATCATCCAGTCCGGCGAGGTTTCCATCAGCAAGGTCGTGGAAGGCAACGAAGTGATTCTCGCCATATTGAAAAAAGGCGACATGTTCGGAGAGCTCGCCTTGCTTGAAAACAAGCCCCGGACGGCGAGCGCGATTGCGCATGAAAACTGCACGCTTATGGTCGTAAACCGCAAGAACTTCGATCAGATGGTTTCGACTCAGCCGCAGATGATCGCGCGTCTCACCACCACGCTCGCTGAGCGGCTTTGGGCGTTGCACAGGCAGTTGACGAATTCGCAGATTGACGATTTGTCGCACAAGATGGTCGATATGCTCGCGCTTCAATTGGAAAAGCTTAAGATTCCTTTGGAGCTTTCTTTGAACTTTCAGACGAATATTTCTTTGCAGGATTTGGTCAATATGTGCGGCATTCCAGGACCGCAACAGCCTCAGGCCATAGACGACTTTACGAAACTTGTGCAACCAAAGTTCGCCAATTCAAAGATCATCGTCCACAGGCCGGAAGACATCGTAAAGAGCGCGGCTTTCTATCGTTCGAAGGTGGGAAGTTGAAATAGGGCAGGAACAGAGGAAAAGGACTAGGCGCGTGGAAGGGAAGTGCCCCGATGCTCCGCAGGAAATTTCGTTGCGAATGCGTCGGGGCGTGTTTGTTACTCGCTTCGCCTTATTTCAACGAATCCATCTAGCGCACTCTCCCTGCGTTCGGACACTGTTGCATGTCCTGAAAAATGCGTTCTAATCGTCACTTCGTATTTGCCTTCTGCGAGCTCGGCAGGCAAATAGAATTCCAATTCAGAAGGCTTGTTGCGGTTCAGAGCATCCTTTGACACCGTAATCCACTTTGACTCGTCGCCGCTCGTGCTTCCGTCCTCTCCAATGGGCTTGAAGATGACGACCGCCTTGTCATCCTTGTAGTCGTCAAGTCTGAGCCGCTTTCCCAAAATCCTCACGTCATGCCCCGCCGTAAGCGTTCCAGTATCGAGCTGCGTGTACAAGTCGATTATGGAAGTGATTAGGGGATGGTTCGCGACGGCATCCGCCAAGGTCGTGTCAAGCTTTTGGACGGCGGCGACGCTTTCTGCGGAAGGCGTGAAGCCCACTCCCAAATTCGTGTTTCCGTCCTCGCCGAATGCAGCGTTTATGTACATTACGCCGAGTCCCAAAAGATTCACCGCCCTTCCGGCCTTGAGTTTTTCGATGACCGCCTTTTTGAACAGTCCCAGGCAGTACTGAACCATGAGGCGGTTCACGCCAGTGTCGTACTTTGCGATGAGCGTAAGAATGCTGTCGATGTCGGCGGTGGCTCTGCCCACCCGCGCGAATTCGATTTCATTCGCTCCCAAAGCGCGTCTGTACTTTGTGACTTTCACGCCGCTTTCATCTTTTTCATTGTTCAATTCAAAGTTGTTTTGAGTTTTCATTTAAAAACCTCCAGCAATTTTTTGCTAAATTTTCTATGCTTGCTTAAAAAAAACAAGCCCGTCCTATTGACGCTGGAGCAATGGCGTGATATGATAACAGAATCTTTTGCATCGTGCCATTGCCAGGCTTTGGCGCCTGCTACCGGCCGTCTTTCAAATGCCAGTTTGAAGACGGCTTTTTTTTACGCGCCGTGGAAATGTCCAGCGGTTGTTTTCCAAAGCGCGACGAAAATAATTTTCACTGCGTTTTTCCTCCTTCGCCTTTTTTTTCTTTTTTATCATTGTCTTCCGAAGTGTCCGACTCCAAAAGGTAGTCGATGAATCTCGGATTTGGCAGAGAGCACAGAAGCCCTTGCCTGTATTTTTCGGTTATGTCCGAAGTGTCACCGCGCACGCCCTTGCTCGCCGTGAACACGGAAAGCGGGAACATCCTCGCGCCCTCGTTGTCCTTTTCTACGAACCAAATCTGCTCTTTCCTGAAAAGTTTCTTGCAGTCCAAAAGGCTCACGTCGTGCAACGTGAAAATCAGCTGCGCGCCTTTGTTTTGCTCGCTGTTGAACAGCTCAACGATCGCGCGTGTGAGCTTGAAGTGAAGGCTCGAGTCCAGCTCGTCTATCAATAGAATCTGATTCTTTTCCATTGCCTCCACTACGAAACTTGCGAGCGCGACAATTTTTTTCGTTCCGGTGGAATCGAACTTGAAGCTCTGCACCTCGCGTCCTTTGTATACGGACGTAAGGCGCAGCTGATCCTCCAAATTCTGCGCTTGAAGTATGGTCTCCGCGGGCAGGTATTCCGCGTGATTCTGCGGAAGCACCTTTACTTTTATCTTGTCGGAATAGAATATGTCGTCAAGGTCGAGGTCGGCGAGCTTTATGAATTTCCTCACTTTGCCTTCCAAACGCGAGTGGGTTTTCAGCATTAGGATTGTCTTTTCCACAGGAATGTTGTTCATGTCAACAATTACGATGCGCGAGGCGAAGGCGATCAGCATTTTCGCGGTCTTTTTGAGCGAGGGAAAATGTCCCGGGTTCACCGCATGTATTAAGATGTCCGAATTTGAAAGGGCTACGAGAATCGGAATGGCGATTGTGTCCTTGCAAAAGAAATCTCCGTTTTCGTAGTCTCGCTTGTAGTAAGTGTCGAGGCTCTCGTTGCCGTATGAATCCCTCTTTATTTGCGAGAACTCCTCGTAGACGTAGGTTCTGGTCGCCATGTCCAATTTGAACGCGAAACGCCATTCTTTTTCCTGCTCGATGAAATTCACCGCGAGCGAAACTTTCTTGCTTCCCGAAAACAGGTTCGCGGACATCTGGCAGGGCTGCCTCAGGATTATGCCCCGAATCGCCCTAACGCATTTTATGAGGCATGTCTTTCCCACGTTGTTCGCGCCGAAAACGCAGGCGGTTTTCAGAACTTTTCCCGCGCCCGTTTGCGCCACGTTGTCCGCGAGGATTTTCGTCCGCATGTCCGCCTTCATTGAAAAAATCGCGTTGTTCTGATAGATGAACGCATTGTTCATCTCGATTCGAGTGATCATGACTGTATTATAAACTTAAATAATAATTATGTCAATAACTTTCATAAAAAATAATTAAAAATATTTTTTATGAAATAAAAAAGCTTGAGAACTTGCTTATGGAGAGATGAATTTACGCCATATCCCATGATGGGATATGTACATAAGTGTGTGTGGGATATGTGCATAAGTGTACATGGGATATGTACATAAGTGTATGTGGGATATGTAGAGGTGCGGTCAGGTTTGCTATAGACGCGCTGTTTCGGAATCTGCGACATTCCGTGCCGTTCCCAAGCACCGTTGAATGTCGTTGGCGACGGAAAGCAGCAGGTTGCGCTGAGAGGTTGGCAGCGAAGAATATATGCGCAACAACTGCCGTTCATTTTCCTTGCTTGTTGCGGGTTGTGCAGAATCAGTTTCGCCGGTGACGAGGTATTCGACGCTAGTGTGCAAGGCTTTTGCAAGGCGGACGGCGACATCGGCGGATGGCATGCACGACTGGCTGCTGACATAGCTGTCCAAGGCGCGCTTTGTGATTTCCGCTTTTGCAGCCACTTCTTTGTTCGACAGTCCCGAAAATGCGATTTCCTCTCTTAATCTTGAACGAAAACTCATATCGCTTCAAAATATCAAAATCCTGTCATTTTGTGCTTGCATTTTACAGTATAATGATATACAATATGGATATTTGACAGTATACTGTTATACAGGAGCCGCGTCATTGCATAATTTGGCGCAAATTTTGGGCATAACGCGAATCGTATTTATAGGAGTCTACGCTGAATGACACGCTACGCGATACTTGTCGGGGCGACGAAGCTTTCGGACGGAATGCAGAAAAGCCTCGTGGAATTCAAGGACTTTCTCACAAGCGACGTGGGCGGAAAGTGGCAGGAAAGCGAAATCATGGTCTGCGGGCCGATGGACTGGCAGCTCGCGCAGCTTTTCCAGTCGCGCCTGCGCGAATATGACTTCGTGCTCGTCTACCAGTGCCGGTTCTCACGCGGAGAGACTGATTCGGACTGGAGCGGAAAACTGCGGAGCGTGACGGAAGGCGGGCGCGGCGTTTTCATCGGCGACGTGTGCGACGAGGTCGTGAGCATGGAAGAACTGGGCTATGCGCGCGTGGTAGCGGAGGCTACGCCGTGAGAAAGGGTGAGCGTTCCAAGACGGTGTTTTGGGACAAAGTGGAAATGTACAGGCAGCAGAAGAACCTCACGTACCGCGCAATCGCCAGGACGATGGGAAAGGCGGAGACGACTGTTTCTTCGATGCGGCAGTTCGGGACTGAGCCGCGCATAAGCGACGGGATAAGGCTGGCGGACGCGCTCGGCGTGGATGTAAGGGAGTTGTCGGAGTGAGTGCATGGGAATTGACAGGAGGTCGTTCTGTGCAAACTTGGTAGCAGGAATAGCCTATTCTGCATATCGTGCGTAGGCTATACCACATATAAAGAATAGACTATTCCGTATATCGCGCATAGCCTATACCGCATATAAGGAATAGCCTATAAATTTTGAGTTTCTGAATTGTATTTGCGTGTTGGAACAAGAGCCAGTCGGGAAAAGTCGGCGGGTTTGATTTTTCCATGAGAGAAAACAAAGAACAGGAGTACGAGGCAGCATTTTGAGGGGTAAGCGGTATCTTGCAAAGAACATGTTCTTTCTCACCGTCGGGCAGTTCGGCACGAAGCTGCTGAGCTTCTTCCTCGTGCCGCTGTACACGAGCGTCCTGACCTCCGCGGAGTATGGGACATACGACCTATATTCCGTGACGGTAAGCCTTCTCATTCCGATACTTACGCTGAACATCGCCGACTCGACGACGGTGTTCCTTTTGGACAAGGACAGCCCGCGCGAGGGAATCGTCTCCGTCAGCCTGAAATACTATGCGCGTTCCGTCCTGCTGTTCGCCGCGCTGGTGTGCGCGAACCGGATTATCGGATTTTTCCCGCTCCTCAACGCATACCCCGCGTTCCTCCTGCTGATGTTCGCACTGAGCGGACTGAGCCAGCTGCTCTTGAATTTCGCGCGCGGATTTGACCGGATCAAGGATGTCGCCGTATCGGGAGTCCTCTGCTCCGCCGTGATGATCGCGCTGAACATCGTGCTCCTCATTCCGCTCCGCATGGGGCTTGCGGGCTATTACCTTGCCTTCATCGGCGGCGCGCTCGCCCAGTCCGCCTATCTCTGCGTGTCCCTCAGGATTTTCAGGTTCATAAGGACAGGACGGCAGGATAAGAAACTGAGGAAAGACATGCTCGCCTACTCGTGCCCGATGATGCTCAACTCCGTGTCGTGGTGGGTGAATTCCGTCTCCGACCGCTACGTCGTCACCTGGCTCTGCGGCATCGTACAGAACGGGATCTATTCCGTCGCATATAAAATTCCTTCCATATTAAATATGTTCCAGGGCATATTCAGCCAGGCGTGGACGCTCTCCGCCGTGCAGGACTTTGACCGCGACGACCGGGGCGGCTTCTTCTCGAAGATGTACGGGCTGTACAACGCGTGCATGACCTGCGCCTGCTCGCTGCTGATCGCCTGCGCGCGCCCTATGGCGCTGCTTCTGTACGCGAACGACTTCTATGCGGCGTGGCGGTTCGTGCCGTTTCTGCTCGTCGCGTCGGTGTTCGGCGCGCTGTCCGGCTATCTGGGCGGCATTTTCGCGGCGGTGAAGGACTCGAAAAGCTTTGCCGCGTCCACCGTTGCCGGGGCAGCCCTGAACATCGTCCTTACGGTTGCATTGGTCTGGCTTATGGGAACGATTGGGGCGGCCATTGCGACCGCCGCGGCGTATATCCTTGTCTGGGCGATGAGGATGCGCCGGGCAAAAAGGATCATGCGTCTGAACGTCTCCATTGCGAAAGACTGCACCGCCTATGCGCTTCTTGTCGTCCAATGCGCTGTTGTGCTTGCGGACGAGCGGTTCGCGGCGTGGGCTGGGGCGATGAACGGCATCATTTTTATGACGGTCTGCGTTTTGTACAGAAAGAATTTCATGCAGATTGCGGCGGCGGCCGGGAAAAGGCTGGCAAGCAGGAAGCAAAAACAAGCGGAGGGTACTCTATGAACAGAGCCTTGATTGTCGCTGGCGGAGTCGGGAACAGGATGGGGCAGGACATCCCGAAGCAGTTTCTGAATGTGTATGACAAGCCTGTCATAATCTACACGCTCGAAGCGTTCCAAAGGCATCCGAATATCGATGAAATTTATTGTGTCTGTCTGGACGGCTGGCATGACATTCTCCGCGCATATTCGAAGCAGTTCGGGATAACAAAACTGAAAGATGTCGTTTCCGGCGGAGAGACCGTACAGGAATCAATACGAAACGGAGTCATGGGCATAAAGACGGCGCAGGATGATGACATTATCATAATACATGACGGCGTTCGTCCGCTGGTTGACGGCGCCGTCCTTTCCGACGTGATTGCAAAATGCTCTGAATTCGGAAACGCCGTAACGTCCATGCCGTACAACGAGCAGATTTTTGTAAAAAAAGATGACAATACGACCTGCCAGTATATCCCGAGGGACACGCTGCGCAGGGTATCAACCCCGCAGGCTTATACATACGGGAAGCTTGTCTGGGCATACAAGAAAGCGTTTGATGAGAAAATAGGCATAGGTTCGTCTTCTTATACGAACACGATGATGGTTGACCTGGGCGAAACCCTTTATTTTGCGTCGGGGGCGGACAGGAACCTGAAGCTTACGACGACCGAGAACATCGAAATTTTCAAGGCGTACCTGAAAATGGAAAAGGACGACTGGCTGAAATGAACATCAAAGACAACCCGCTGTACAAAGAGGACATAGAGTCTGTCCTGAAACTGAACTGCGATTTCTCAAAGCTGAAAGGAAAGTCCGTTTTGATTACCGGCGCGACGGGGTTAATCGGAAGCTATCTGGTTGACATGCTTGTCCTTTTGTCGGAAAGATTCTGTTTAAATCTCATTCTTTACCTTGTCTCTAGGCAGAAAGGGAATTTTACAGAAAAGAACGGCGATGTCTTTATACATTATATAAAATGTGATTTCTCCACCGATGAATTGACCGGCAAGCTTCCTGAGACGCACGATATAGACTTCATTTTCCACCTCGCCTCAACGACGCATCCGCTTGCGTATTCAAAACAGCCGGTTGAGACAATTATGATAAACGTGAACGGGACACGTGAGCTGCTCGAGCTGTGCTCCCGGAACAATCACTGCCGTTTTATTCTCGCCTCAAGCGTGGAAGTCTACGGAGACGACAGGGAACGCCTGTCGGAGGGATTTTCGGAGACTGATTTCGGCTACCTTGACTGCAACACGAGCCGTTCCTGTTACAGCGAGGCAAAGCGATTGTGCGAGAGCCTGTGCCATGCGTACAAGGCAGAAAAAAACTGCGATGTCGTGATTGCGCGTATTGCCCGCTCATTCGGAGCGAGCCTAAAAAAAGATGACTCGAAAGTGTTAAGCCAGTTTCTTCAGAAAGGAACAAACGGGGAGAATGTCGTTCTAAAAAGCGACGGAAGTCAGTATTTTTCTTATGCCTATGTATCTGATGTGGCGACAGCCCTGATTTTCTGCATGCTGAACGGACACAACGGCGAAGCCTATAACGTTGCCGACAGAAATTCAAACGTTCATTTAAAGGACTTGGCGGGCATCGTGGCTGAACGCTGCGGTGTCAAGGTCGTTTTTGAATTACCTGCCCAAGAAGAAAAGGAAGGCTACAGCAAGTCGGTGCATGCCATTCTAAACCCGAATAAGTTGAATTCCATAGGCTGGAAAGCTCGCGTCGGGATTGCGGAAGGAATAAAACGGACGATTGAGATTATGAGAGGAATGCGGGGATGAGTTTTAAAGAAAAAGTCAAGGCATACTTACAGCAAGGCGTTTTTTTCACACATGTAATTCGGCATATATTTTTCACACGAAAACTGTACAAGCTTTTCATTGTCCTTTTGCCATGCATAAAAATAAGGCAGAACAGAATTCTCTGCGACCATTTCTGTGGAAGCGGATATGGAGACAATCCGAAATACATTTCTGAAAAAATACATGAAAAACACCTTGAATATGAAATATTTTTCCTGTACGACAAAGAAAAATGCGGCAGAAAAGATTTTCCGGAATTCATAAAACTAATCCCGATTTTCTCTTTTAAGCATCTGCTTACCCTTGCATCATCAAAATTCTGGATTTTTGATTACAGACCGTCTGTTCATATCCCCAAACGGGAAGGTCAATTTTATATCCAAACTTGGCACGCAACAATAGGCACAAAAAAATCGGAAAAAGATACGGAAGATACACTTCCCAAAGCGTATATAAAAAATGCGATTGCAGACTCAAGGCAGATTGATATATGCATAGCAGGAAGCAAGCAGATGTCTGATTTTTACAAGAAATCATTCTGGTACAATGGTGAAGTCTTGGAATCAGGCTGTCCCCGTTCGGATATTTTGTTTGACGTGATGAAATCGGCTGAAATAAAAAGGCTGTTTGGATTTGAGCATAAAAAAATATGCATGTACGCGCCGACTTTTAGGAACAGCCATTCCATAGAAATGTACGGTCTTGATTTTGGGCGGCTGAAAAATATTCTTGAAGCCACATTTTCCAGCGAATGGGTTATCCTGCTCCGGCTGCATCCAAATATGGCGAACGTTTCCGTTGGAAATCTTCCTGTCTTTGTGAAGAATTATTCTTGGTATTGCGATGTCCAAGAACTGCTTGTCATGTCGGACATTCTGATAACCGACTACTCCTCTATTGTTTATGACTTCATGCTCACCAGTCGCCCTGCTTTCATCTATGCGACAGACTTCAATGATTACGAAAAAGAACGTGGTTTCCTCATCAACCTAAAGGAAACGCCATTTTCAATAGCCGAGAACAACAGTGAACTTGGTAGAAACATATCTGAGTTTAATGCGCATTCTTATTCAAAAAGTATTGCCGCCTTTAAGAACAAGGTGGGAAGCCTTGACGACGGACACGCGAGCGAACGGATTATTGAGTGGATTGGCAAGAGATGACAGACAAACATGGGAAAAGAAACAGGGTGAAAATGATAAAGAATAACAAAAAACACAATCCATCTTTTAAGATTGTTCTCGGCGTATTTATTTTAATATTTTCCTTTCTTATTGTGAATTTTATTACACAGGATAGGTATGCTTTTGTATTTGATTTCAATTGGCTTAAAGATGATGCGGATATAGGGATAGCCGTAGATTGGCTGATAGATTTATATACGGCGTTTTTTCTTGCTTTGATAGGTATTTATTTTACTATCATTGGAATCAGTTTTTCATTGAAACAAATTTCGATACTGGTGTTTTATGAATTTACTCTTACCAAAACATCAAAGGCAACGTTTTTTGTTTTTATGTTGAATGTTGTTTCCGTATATTGTGTGCTTCCAAATTTGCGTTTGACCAAGGCTGTCGTTGTGTACGTCTTTTTGAGCATTGTTTTCTGTATAACGGTGTTTTGTTATTTTTCCTCGCGAATTTTTTATACAGATGACGAAGAGTGGGCAGAGACGCTATTTGATTATGTCTTAAAAAATAAAGAAAGAGGAAAAATAAATAAATTCATCAATAAATTCTTGATAAAAAGTTTTGAGAAAGAGTTTCCTTTTATATTTTTTAATATGGATGAATCAAAAAATACTGCGAATGAAACTTTTTTTGAGGCAATAAGCGTTGATGAAATAGATGACTTGAAAACAAC
>CAMWWZ010000006.1 GCA_947178095.1 uncultured Treponema sp. | reverse complement strand
TCCAGCGCTCCGCCGCCTCCGATTGTGTTTTCGAGTTCGAATGAAAGTTCCATTTTTTCGCAGTTAAATTAAAAAAACGCGAATTGTTTTTCGCCGCCGATTTTTACGTTGAGCATTTCGCGCTCGCCAGTTTTCGGAATGATTTTCAATTTCAGCGCGCAATGTCGCAAAGAAAATTTTTTTTCGCCTGTGATTTTTCCGACGATTTTTTCTCCGTAAAAATTTTCAATTTCGCAGACTGGCGTTTGAATTAATTTTCCGTTTTCGATTTTCAGTTCGCGCGGAAAAGTCATCATTCCCGACCACAAATAATTTTTTGGCGTGTTGTACGAATCCCAATTTTGCATCCACGCAATCATAATTCTTCGCCCAGAAAAATCTTGCATTGTCTGCGCCGCATAAAAATCCATTCCCAAATCGAGCATCGTAAAGTCGGATTTTTCGCGCACGAATTTGCATTCGTCTTTTTTGAACTCGCCGAGAAGATAAACCGTGTTGTTGCCTTTGTTGAAGCCGCCTTTTTTTTCGGCGTGCATTTCCTGCGGAGAAAGAATGAAGACGCTTTTTCCGCCGAGCGAAAAAATATCAGGGCATTCCCACATCGCGCTTTGGGAAGTTTTTTCTTCGTCCGCGATTCCGAGAAAATTCCATTTTTCAAAATCCGCCGATTCAAAAATGACCAACGCGCCGCGCCCGTCTTTTTTCTTGAGCACGGCGGCGAGGAAAAATTTTTCGCCATCGCGCCAAATTTTTGGATCGCGGAAGTGTTCGGTTTCGTATTCAAAAGGAATTTCGCTCGCCGTCAATATTGGATTGAAATTCGGCTTTACGAATTTTTTTCCGTCGAAAAACGCGGCGCATTGATTTTGAATTATGGAATCCGATTTTTTTGCAACGCTGGTATACGCGATGAAAAGTTTTCCGCAATGTTCGATTGCGCTTCCGGAAAAGCATCCTTCGGAATCGGCTTGCGAATCAGGCGCGATTGCCGGCGGAAGCGTTTTCCATTTTACGAGATTTTTTGAAGAAGCGTGGCACCAATGCATTGGACCCCATCGCGTTGAATATGGATGCCACTGCGCGAACAAATGGAATTCGCCGTCAAAAAAACAAAATCCGTTCGGGTCGTTTATCCAGCCGCACGGAGACGAAAAATGAAAGCGTGGCAAAAGTTTTTTTTGTTCTTCGCTCGATGCGATTTGCGCTTGGATTTCCGCCATTCGCTTTTCTGCCAATTCCAATTTTTCGGACATTTTTTCCTCCGTCAAAAATTCATGCGTGCGTTTTCACATTATGAAATGATAAATTCATAATGAATTTTGTCAAGTATGTGGATTGGATAAAATGCAAACAATGTCAAGAAAAAATGTTGACATTGTACGAGAATTTTAGCTTGACTAGCCTCTCTATTTATGGGAATCTGCGAACAAGTTTGCTGACGCGATTTCTATGCGGGCATACTTCTGCACGATGTCTTCCGCCACTTTTTTCTGAGCATCCAGTATTTCCGTGACAGCCTGTGAAATAATGGTGTGACTTTCCTTTTCAATGTCTGCTGGCGGAATGAAAAGTTCGAATACTTCGATTTCTAGGGCAGCCGCAATCTGCGCTAGCGTGTCGGGATGCGGCCACTTGTTTTCCCGCTCAATGTCGCTGAGAAATGGAATCGAAATGCCGGCACCAAACGCCAACTCTGCCTGAGAAAAACGGCGGATTTCCCGAAATCGCTTGATATTTTGCGAAAGAATGCTTCTTACATCTGAACCAGTCATATCTTATTCATACTAAAAGAATATATAAATTTAACTGTTGACTTGACAAAATTTCAAACATCTGATAGAATATTTAAAATAATCCTATTAGGATTATTTTAAATACGGCATAGGTTGTTACTCACCTATGCTTAGGACTTGTTAAGCCAAGGAGGAAACTATGGCGGCATACAAAGTAAAGTATGAAAAGAAAAATGGAAACGTAACGACAACTCAGGTTTCGGCGAATTCAGAGCAGGAAGCCAAACAAAAGGCATTGATGAGCAGTGATGTGAAAAAAGTGATTGCTGTAGTCAAGGCGTAGGTAAAAACGAAAGCAGTGTGCAATATATCATTGTACACTTGCTTGAGATTTAATTAGGAGTCGAAATGGAAATGATTTTTGTTATTGTTTTTGGAATTGCACTGTCTATCGGGCTTTTTCGAATAAAGAAATTTACATCCGGGTTTCTTTCAAAACTGTACCTCGGGTGTATGTGGGGAGTGGAAATAGTAGTTTCTGTTTTTCATAGGAATTTGAAATGGGTGAGCCGAAACATGCTTTTATCGGTTATGCTAATGGTTTTGGTCCCTGTCGTTATTTTAATGGGAAGCTTTTTTATTACTTCAATGTCAAAACAAAAAGAATCGAAAGGAGAATGAATTATGTATTTTTCTGATATTGTAGCACAATTGAAAGAAGGAAACTTTGATTTTAAAGAAGATGCCGAGTATGTTTTCACCATCGTAAAGTCAAAGTACAAAGTCGCCTTTGATTTCTCGATGGCGGCTATAATTGTTGATGGACAAGTAAAAAAGTTCGGACTGTCGCATTTTTCAGACTTTTCTTTTAAAACAACAAAATCTACTCAAGAAGGGATTGAAGATTCCTGCTCATTGCTTTTTGCTGGTGAAGAATTATTCTCCATGCCTGAATCAAAGATGGAGATGCACAAGAAACTATTTTCAAGTTTGTCTGAATTGTTTACAGATGATGAGCAGTGTTCCCCTAAATTTCAAATAGACAGCATGAAGAATTTGTATGGTATTGACTTTTCGGAATTTGGTGAGCAAAACACGAACAAACTTCTTCTCTTGTATAAAGAAAGATTTGAGACTATCGCAAACAATGAATTCATAAAACCGAATACCAAATTATTAATGTTTTTAGAACAAGATAGCGGAAAAATTTCTCAAAATTTAGGTCAGACTGCAAAAAAGAATTTAAAAATTGGGAAACTGTTGGGTGGCGGTTTTAGTGGGTTAATTGAGACTGGAATCGGGCTTGCAAAAGCGGCAGGATCAAGGATGGCACAAGTGCTCATGAATAATTTTATTGGCGACAAGGATATTATGCTTCTTACAGATAAAAATGTTATTGTTGCAAAGAAAGAAACCATAAATGAATATGATTTTGATGATGCCATTGATTTATTTAGATCAAAACAGGATGAGGTGCTGGCTGGTGTTGTCGATATCTATGACGACTGCGAAAACCTCGTCCTTGATAACATTTCTCAAGTTGATTGGAATGTCTTCAAAACAACATTAAGAAAACTGAGAAAAGAATCTGAACATTCAAGCACAAGCGAAGAAAGCTCTGTCGATGCGATTGAAGAAATTGAAAACAAACTGATGAAGTTGAAGTCGCTTGTGGAAAAGGGGTTGCTTTCTCAAGAGGACTTTGAAACTAAGAAAGCAGATTTGCTTGCTTCTTTGTGATTTAACAGTATGTTCGCTTTTAACGAGCAGTTCACAACACAAACTGCTCGTTAATATTTTCCACCTAAATGATATATATTTTTGCGGAGAATGAAATATGGGCTTTTGGGATGACTTGTTAGTAGCGGCGGGTGTTTCTTTTGCAGAGGCTGCGCTAGACAGTTTTTCAAATAGTCAGAAGGCATCGGAGACTTATGTATCATTTGTATTTAATAAAAAAGAAAAGACCGAAGATGAAAGTTCAGAGGAATTTGAAAAATTACTGGCAAAATGGGATGAAATCTTTCAGAGGGAAAATTTGATTATTGATCCAAAAGAATCTAAGGTGGTAATACATTATGATGAAGCGCCATATCTAAATCTTGGTAGGCATGATGTCAAATTAAAGAAAGTCAAACCTGCTGATGAAATTTCTTTGAATCGTTATGAAGACAACAATGCAATACTTGATATAGACGTAGGATATGTAGATGAGCATGACAAATTGACAGATGAGAAGCGTGGGAAAAATTCACGACATATTATTCGGTATTATCCAAATAAAAACGATAGAGAAACGTATCTTGTATTTTCTTTTATTCCGCAATTTGTCGATCGATCAGAAAAGCGTTATATTTCGCAGAACAATATAGAATATGTATATCCAGTATTTGGTTTTTTGAATTTGGAATTCAAATCAAATGACAGAAGGTTTCATACAGGGATAGTGATTGAGAATCCGAACTGTTATTTTCCCTCAAATTCGAATTCAGATTCTTATACTATCAAAGGATATGAATATGTCAATCTAAAAGCACTGCTCAATGCAAAAGGTAAAAACGATGTATATGAGCATCTTTGTAATTTCATTCGCCATCCGTATTCCCTTTCAGAAGCAGAGATTAACCGACGTAAAGTGGAAGAAGAGCATAGGAGACTAGAATTAGAACGTAAGGATAGAGAGAGAAAAGCGGAACGAGAGGTAACTGCTAGTTTGTTGGACAGTCTGTAATAGAATTAAGGATAGCAGATGAAAAAAAATCTATTCATACATCTCAAGTGGAACATCCTCAAGTCTCGGACTTTGAAAAGATGGTGGCAAAGTGGGAAAGAAAAGAAATAAGGAAATAGGAATCTCTAACAGAAAGAGTGCCTAAAAAAATAATTCAGATGAGTACAGGGGGTAATGTGGCAAGATTGATGCACTGTCGTTTCTGTGGGGAAAGCCTGCGCAGTATGAACCAAAAACTATTTTCGCCGCGCGGTGAAAAATGCACTGCGAGTAAAACAGGAAAGCATATTGCGCTTTCCGGGGAAATGTGTTGCATATACTGCGGCGGAGAATGCCGACCACTGAATGGGCGGCTGTTTACCAATTATGGGGAAAAATGTCCGCAGTCACCAACAAAAGTGCATTGTCTGCAATAAACAAAGCAATAGTCGGTTGTTGCGGAGGTCGGTATGAATGAACGGGATGCGCTTGCTTTGATGAAACGGCAACTCGCCGACATGAAGCGGAATCCAAAGGCGTTTGCGGATGCCCTATCCAGCGGATTTGTCTGCGCGGGATTCGGAGGGAATCTGAACGGCATCGATGTCCCCGAAACGCTGCTCACGGGAAGGCTTCCCGCCGGAGTCAGCGTGGACGAGGCGTTCTCGCAGGTTGTCCGCTTTATGGAACAGATAATCCGTGAGGCGGAGCGTTTCCAAGGGCGCGAAAGGATTGGAGCGAACGTCGTATGATTGCGCGTTATTGGGGCTACAATGCGAACAAAAACAAATTCGAGCCGTTTCGGCAGGAACCGCTATCCCTCTTCCCGACGGTAATCGAGCCGAAAAAGCGCACGGTGTTCTGCCGCTGGTGTCACCGCTGGGAATATATCCGCCTTGCCGGGCGGAAAAGGCTGATGTCGGAGTGCGGCAAAGTCTACACTCGACCGTTTGTTACGGAAAACAGGCTCGTTGACTACGGGTATGACATCCAGAAGCGAGACAACGCCTATTTCATAAGGATAAGATACCAACGCGCCTCAAATGAAAACCGGCGGCTCATGGAAACATCGTACTTTTTGGATTTTGACAGAAAAGTCCTGCTCAGGAACGGAAAGTCGGTCTTTGACAGCCGCAGCATAGAAAACCGGCTGCCGAAAGAAATAACGAAAATATTTCTTGACGAAATGAGCGAGCAGTACAAGGAACAATTCGGAATCTGCCCGACCGTTTCTTCCGCCCTTGAAGGATTCAGCGTCATCATCGGATATATGCTTTCTCCTTTCAATGTCAACTTCTACAAAATTGCGCAGCATTGGGGACTGAATCCGTATGACAAGAATTTCTCAAGCCTTTCTTCCGGGGATACGCCCACCGCCGAAAACGAAATGTTTGAAAGCCTCGGAATCAAGCCGACCAAGCGAATCAGAAGGCTCTATCAGGAATTCCCGCAGGCTGTGGTCTGCTATGCCGTGGCAAAAGATCTCGGCTTTACCGATGTCAATATCCTGCAAAAAACGCCGGGCGCACATTTCTATGCGTTCCTTAAATTTTACATGGTTTCATTTACTGGAGGAGAGATTTCTTATCCACTGCGAGATCCACTGCGGGCATTTGTTCAGGACATGCTTGAGTTTGCAAGCCAAAAAACCGTTTGGAATTCCATCGAGCGCACGGTGAAACATTTTTTCACCGGTCCAAAGAATATCGTCACCGATGGAATCAACACATACCTCCATGTCCACACATACCTTACCGACGGCGAAAAGAAGGAAATATTGAAGGAAGGTTTCAATCAATATGCGCACGATTTCCTTGTGCGCCGGTCAGAGGTTGTTGTCCAGCAGGAGGTCAAAGTAAAAGAAGAAGCGTATTTTGATATTGACGCAAAATTTTTCACTTTGGAATACAAGACTGGAAAAGCGCACAAACGGGTTTACAATCCGAAGACGAAACAGGAAGATCTCGTTCCAGTTCCGGATGAGGAGCGATTCTGCTTTTATGTCGCAAGAAATCAGCGCACGCTGAAAGAAATCGGAGAAGGAATGAAAAACTGCGTGGGTTGGGGATACACAAATTATGTTCGGGAAAAAAAGTGCGTCATCATATATGCGAAATACAATAATAAATACAGGATTTGCATTGAACTCTTTTCTGATTTCACAATAGGACAGGCTCTCGGTCCGTGCAATAATCCTTTAAGAGACGATGAACTTGAAGCATATCATGAATGGTGCAAGGAAAAGCACATTCGGTTTGAAAAAGCGTTCAGACCTCGCATGGCGCGGTAAACAAATTGCTATGGAAAATAGATGCAATATTTTAAAACTTTTTTCATTTCTTGCCCTGTTCGTTGCGGGTGCGCCGTCGTTCGCGGCGAAGCAGCGCGTTCCCCGGTGGGCGGACGGCGCGCTTGAGGCGGACTTTCCGCGCGATTCGTATATTGCGGCTGTCGGTTACGGCGCGTCGGCGGAAGATGCGGCGGCAGCGGCTGACGCGGAGCTGGGGCGGTATTTTAGCCAGTCAGTGGAAACGTCCGTGCAGGCGGAGCAGGTTGCCGTCAGCGTTTCCGGCATGACGACGGACGAGCGGAGCATTCGGCGGCAGACGGTCATCACGTCTTCCGTGGAACTGTTTGCCGTCCGTCACACAGAGCCGTGGCGCGGGCAGAAAGTGGCGCAGTATGCTGTCTGCGCGTACATTGACCGCGCGGAGGCATGGCAGGCGTTCGAGCCGAAATTGAAGGAAGCCGCACAGCGGTTTACCGCCTTGCACGGCGAGGCTCGGCGGCAGGAGGACGCATTCCGCTCGTTGCTGGGATATGGCGCGGCGAAGGCTTGCGCGGAGCGGGACGGGCTTTCGGATTTGATTCTGTTCGCGCACGTGCTTTTTCCGTCCGGCGCACGGCAGTATCAGGCGGCGCAAGATATGCTCGCTTCCGTTCCTGCGGACATGAAGCGGCTGGCGGACAGTTGTTCCGTTACCGTGGAATGCGCGAGCGATTGCGGCGGTGTCGTCGCTTCGGCAGTTGCCGCGTCGTTTGCGCGGCTCGGCATTGCTGTTTCTGGCGGCACAGGCGGGGCAGGGTATGTCTGCACGGTGGACGTGGTGGAAAACAGGCAGGAGCTTCCCGCCGGAACGTTCTACACGCCTTCGGTGCGGATAACGGTTTTGTCCGAGGGCGCGTCGGTTCACACGTACAGCCGGACGGCGGCAAAGACTGGCGCGCGCAATGCGGACGTCGCGCGGCAACGGGCTTATGGCGCGCTTTCTCAGGAAATCACCCGGTCGTTCTTGCAGGAACGCTGACATATAATAAGGAGTACAAGATTATGAAGAAATCACAAAGCGTCCTCTGCGACGCAGTGCTATTTATGTGTATGCTGTTTGCAGGATGCGCAAGCACGGAAGTGTCCGCTGATTCAGGCGTGGACGCACCATCCCTGGCACCTGTCAAACCCGTCGCCGCGCTCGCAACTGCCCTGTACAAGGGCGAAGGCATGACGGTCGCTGTGCTTTCCCCGGAGTTTTCCGGCGGCACGAATGACGGCTGGATTCCGCAGTCGTTGCAGGACAACCTTACCGGGCTGTTCGCCCTGTACTCGAAGATGAGCGTCCTCGACCGGAAGAACGAGGCGGTCGCCGTTGCCGAGCAGACGCTTTCCGAGAGCGGCTTTTACAGCGAAGAGAACGCCGCGCAAATCGGGCGGATGACGAACGCGCAGTATATCATAGTCGGCTCCGTGCAGAAAACCGGCGGCGCGTATGCATGCAATTTCCGCGTCAACGAGGTGGAGACGAACGAAATCAAGGCGGCGGCAGTCGGACGCTATCCGCTTTCCGCGCTGGAAAACGGCACGGCGGTCAAGGAAATCGCGCGGCAGCTGCTTTCGGGGCTTTCTATCGAACTTTCGGGCGCGGAACTGGAACGGCTCACGCAGAAGGACGATGCGGAAGTGAAATCGGTGACGATGCTCGCAAAAGGCGATGCAGCGAACAAAGCAGAAAAATACATCGAGGCGCTTTCGTTCTACAATCAGGTCGGCGGCTCGCATAAAAACGAGGCGGCGCAAAGTTCGCGCGCCATGCTCGCAGGCTCGTTCGACATGTCTTCCCTCAAAGAGCGGATTTCGTACCAGCAGCGGCAGGTAGAAAAATGGAACAAGATATTCCACGAGTTGGAAGCGTACATGCTCGACCATGCGCTAATTGCCGTGTACGACTTTTCAGTCATGGAAGATAAAATCAATGCGGGGAATAACACGGTGAATATCAGTGTTACCCCTGGAATCAAAATCTTTCCCGACCGAAATGCGCTTTCCGTGTGGAAAACGGTGCTTGACGAATGGATTGCGGTTTATTCGGACAAGGACAATAGGGATTGGGCATGGACGGTTTACAAGCCAGTGTTTGGAGAAATCGGAACTGGTCCATACAACTTGAACTACCAGTGCATATCGGAAGTCGGCTTGTATAATGAAGATGAGGAGCTTTTGAAAAAAGTCGATGTCCGCTCGTCAGTTCGTATAGTCGTGTGCAGGAACGAGGCATTGATACCTCCGCTTGATTCTCCGCAACTCAAGTCCCAGAAAACATATTTTGCGGAAGCAAGATTGGGAAAAGTGGAGTTTTCGGGCATTCCGCTTTCTCGCATTTCATCAGAACTAACCGTGAAATTGATAGGCGACATAAAGATAGAGCATAAAGACAGCAGCAAACTGTGCAAGACCGTGGCGGCAGTCTATTCGGCGGAGGAATGGCAGCAGATGAACGAGTAGCGGGGGGCGCACAGAATGAAAATTCATTACTTATATCTTTTGCCGCGCAGATGTAGTAAGCGAGTTTTCCACAAATTTAAAATGTTCCTCTCATAAATGAAAACGTATCCAACTAAAAATGGGAACGTTCCCACTGTGGCAGTGGAAACGTTCCTACAGAACAGTAAGAGCGTTTCCACTTGGAAGTTGAAACGTTTCCGCTTGTCGGCAGGAACGTTCCTATGAATCAAGTCCGCAGGAAATCCGCCTGAAACTTCGCCATGCAAAATTTTGACCGCAAAAAAGACTTTTTTTGTTTTTTAAATTTGCCTTTTTTAATATTAAGTATTATATTATATAATATGATTGGATTATGGCTTTCTTGAGAAAGTCACCCAGCGGATTTAAGAAGCCCAGGATTAAAGGGCTGCCTTGAACAGAGTGAACAAGCAGGAGGTGTTTTTTAATTTTTGGGCAGGAGATTACTATGAAGTTAAAAGTAATCAAATGCGTTGATCCGAGGAATCCCTTGGAAGTGAAGTATCGGCTTGCGCCGTTCTATTCGTATAATATCGACTTGGACGGAATTGCGGAAAACATTTCCCGCAGTTCTTCAGTGAACAAAGCCGATGTTCTTGGCGTTATAGACGCGCTCAAACATGAACTTTGCGTTCATCTAATTAATGGAGGAATTGTTTTGTTCGATGGTTTCGGTTCGTTCAGGCTTTCTATTTCGAGTATGGCTCGGAATACTCCTGAAGAGACATCTTTGGAAGATGTGAGGGGATCGAAAATAATCTACAGACCTGATGGCGGCTTGAAGGAGCAAGTTTGCAAGGTTAAATATGAAAAAATGCCCTACGATGCTTTTGCCGTAGAGGTAGATGGCGGTACTAAAACTGATGTTGAACAATTAGAATAGCTTTTTAATGAAAACTGAATAAAATTTAATTTTCTGAGATTGTGCATGAGAAAATCTGCTTGCCATGGCGAAAGCCCTGCGCAGAGAAGCGAATGTACATACAAAAAACATTATTTATATGAGAATCTCACCATTTGGTGAATAAGAATTTCAATAAACGAAACGGCGTCAGCTTGCGCTGTCGTCTTAATACGAGTAGCGTAATGATTTCATTGCGCTTGAAGAATTGACTTAGCTTTAGCTTGTGGCGTGAAAACGCCATGTAATTATTCATTTATGCAAGCCGCATGGTTTGCCCACGCCCCGCATGGAACTGCGCACTCTGTTCGTCCGTGCGGGGCGTTTTGTTTTTTGGGAGAGCGTTGAGAAACGACTTTTATTCTGTAAGCTTTTGAAGAGGGATTCCGCCGCCTTTTTTGTTAATGTGGAAAAGCAGCATGGAGTTTTATTCTTCCGAACTTGATTCCATATAATGTTCAATCTGCCTTTGCAAATAATTGACAACTTCCTCAATGTTATTCGCGTTCACTCTCACTCCCCACGATTTGTCGCCAGCATCGAGGCGGATGCGTTCTCTGTCCTCGTCTGTGCCGAAAAGAATTTTATTTACGAGTAGACCGAGTGCGGGGCGATAGTGCGACCATTCATAATAGTATTGCGGATTCACTGTATAATTGTTCAGTGCAGAAAAATTGTAGAATTCGCATTTTTGTGCGACAGCGCGCAGGAAATCGAAATAACCGTCTTCCACGCTGTTGCGGTATAATGTTTGATACATCGGGCTTGTGAACAGCACGAGATTGATATTATGCTCAGAACAAAGCCTTGCTATTTCTTCTATATCTTTATGGGCGTTCTTTTGCGAATATCCACTATGTCCAATTTCATACCGATCCATCTGCGGATTTTCCGTCAGCGAAAAATCACTTTTGCATCCGCCCCATTCATAAAAACGTTCCGTCTCGGCTTTCATTTCTGCGGTATTGTATGTGTTGACTTCCCTAATTATTGAGGGCGCGGTTATGTTTTTCAGATACGGCGCGTAAAAACGCATCGGGCTTTCCTCGTACACTTGGAATGGCATTCTGAGCAGCTCCTTCTCATGCCGACTGATATTTGCATACATCATGGTGCTGTCAAATCCGAGTAAAATCATATCGATATCTACGCCGTTTGCAAGGAATGTTTGAATCGTCGCAAGGTGTTCGGCAGGGATTCCCTCCGAATGTGTCATATTATACCAGCGTAGTGGCTTGCCGTCCGTTTCCTTTGGCAAAAAGTCCTGCGGAATGTTTGCCACTCGCGATGAGCCGAAAATAAAAGCGTTGAATTTCTTTGGATTATGGATGATGTACTGTGTCTTGACAAAATTTTTGTTCGGTTCGGCAGATGTGAAACGAATGTTTTTCCAATGGAATACGTTGAATGTGTCATAGTGCATATTTAAAAGTGACAACGTCAAAGCCAGCGTTAAAAAAGGAAGCGCGATGATAGCCAGTTTCAGTAAAAATTTCTTCATTATATCTCCGTCTAAAAATTTTGATAGATAAAATTGCTCGAGTAGCCGTTCCCGAAACACAAATACAGTGCGATTATCAAAATGAAGTACAGCGCAAAGCGCAGCACAATCGGCTTTTCGCGTATGATTTCAATCCCCGGTTTTTTCTGTGTCATAAAACTGATGATGACGAAAACCATAAGCAAGAAAACCGTCACCGCCATTTTTTTCAAACCAAGTCCTGAACTGGCAAGCGCGAAAATTTCCATGAATTGCGTTTTCAATTCTATGATAGGTTTCATCGGATTTAGTAGCGGCAATTCCGATGGAATCTTTGTAATTTTCTGAATCATGTGCAAAGCGTCGCCCGCGCTTCCTGCGCGGAAGAAAATCCACGCAAATGAAACAAGGCAGAACGTTATTACGACTTTGACGGTTGCGGGAATTCGCAGTTTTTCTTGCAACGGCCTTGTCGCACGACCGACACATTGGTACAGTCCGTGAATCAGTCCCCATACAATGAAACACCAGCCAGTTCCGTGCCATACGCCGCTCACTAAAAACGTAATCATCAGATTAAGGTATATTCTTGGCAAAACGACACGGCTTCCGCCAAGTGGGATGTATATATAGTCGCGTAACCAAGACGAGAGCGAGATGTGCCATCTCCGCCAAAATTCGCCCACGGATTGCGAAAGATACGGGTGGTCAAAGTTTCGCCCTGCGTCAAATCCGAAGTATCGCGCCACTCCGACTGCCATGTCTGAATAGCCCGAGAAGTCGCAGTAAATTTGGAATGAGTAGAGAACTGTCGCCAGCAGAAGCGCAAGTCCATGCGAACTAGGGATGTGGCTGTACACATAGTCTACGTAAATGGCGATGCGGTCTGCAATCATTAGTTTCTTGAACATTCCCCACGCGAACAACTTCATGCCGTCCGTAGCGTTGTCGTAGTCGAAGCGGTGGACGACCTTCAACTGCGGAATTAGTTTTCCCGCCCGCTGAACAGGACCGCTCGTAATCGTCGGAAAAAAGCCCACGAACATGGCGATCATAAGTGGGTTTCGCTCCGCCGCAATTTTCTTTTGGTATACGTCCGCGATGTACGATATGCTTTGGAATGTGAAAAACGACAGCCCGAGCGGAAAAATCCAATGCATGTGCTGCTCATGTGGCGCGTACTTGAAGAACAAGAGTGGCATCAAATCTGCTATGATAAACAGCGCGAACGAGACACGGCTTTTCGTGAACAGCCCTGCCAAATACGAGACGGCAATCACATAAAGCAGAAACGGTATGAAATGCAGAGAAGCAAAAGCGTAGAAAACAAGCCCTGCGCCAAACAGCAGAATTTGTTGGATAAGAAGCGCGTTCTTTCCAAAACGCGGTGCAATATGATACAGCAATGCGGTGATGACAAAAAACACAGCGAATGAAAGAGATGTGAATGGCATAACTCTGTCCTTGTAATGAGAAATCGTACTATTAAAAACACTATATCATAAAACTATCAGAAAAGCAAGCGCAAAAGTGGAATACAATATCAAAATTGATAGTATGGAAGCAGAAATTTCGCCATTGGAAAAAACTGTCATTGACAATATCCGCAGTATTCGACAGGAAAAGGGAATTACGCAACTCAGGCTTTCGATTTTCAGCGGCACGTCCGCAAGCTACATCGGCTTGATGGAAACCTACAAAAACATTCCAAAACTTTCGACAATTGAGCGTATCGCTGACGCGCTTGATGTTCCAGTGCTGGAGTTGTTTATGGAGCGAAAATCGAAAAGCGGGAAGACAAATGGAAAGACAGAGGAAGTTGCGGAGCGAGAGCAGGCGCGGAAGCAGAAACTCCGCGAGCATCTCAAGCAGGAATTCATTGCACGCATAGAAAATGATGTTGACGATTTGTTGCAGATGATTTAGCGCGGCTTGTGCGTTTCGTTTTTGGGAGAGCGTTGCGTGCAAAACCCCGCCCAAAATGCAAAATGAAATTCGCCTAGTTGAAAATTCCGTGATGATATGTTATAATGAATTATGGCAATAAATTTTTATTCGCTCGGCGCGGCGCAGGAAGTCACTGGCTCGAAACACATTCTTGAAATTGACGGACGCTCGTATATGATTGACTGCGGTTCGTTTCAAGGCAAGCGAAAAGTTTCCGATGAAAAAAATCGCAGGTTTGATTTTGCCGTCGATAAGCTCGAAGCGGTGGCGTTGACGCACGGACATCTCGACCATTGCGGACTTCTTCCGCTTTTGGCAAAAAAGGGCTACAATGGAAATATTTATGCCACTTCCGCCACGCGCGATTTGGCGAATCTCGTTATGATGGACAGCGCGAGAATTCAGGCGCGCGACCGCGAGTATCTTTCGAAGCAGGCCGGAAAGAAAGGCGAAAAATTCAATTGGCAGCCGCTGTACAATGAATCCGATTGCATCAAAGCCACAAATCAAATGGTGACAGTTTCGTATAATCGAAAACTTTTTGTCGGGCCGAATGTCTCGCTGGAATTCTTTGATGCCGGGCACATTCTCGGTTCGTCGTTCGCATATTTTTATGTAAATGAAAACGGCGGTTCAAATGAAACAAGAATTCTTTTTACCGGCGATTTGGGGCGGCGCAACAAGGCGATTGTCCGCGATCCTTCCACGGATTTTCCCGCGCCCGACTACATTGTCTGCGAAAGCACTTACGGCAATCGCAAGCATGACAAAAAAGATTTCGCGATGCACGAACTGATTCGAATCATTCGCAACGCAGTCGAAAAAAAAGGCAAAATCATAATTCCGTCTTTCGCGATTGAGCGCACGCAGGAATTGATTTATTATTTGCACCTGCTTGTTGACAAAAATAAAATTCCGCGCATTCCGATTTACGTTGATTCTCCGATGGCGACGAACGCCACGAGCATTTTCCGCGTGCATCCCGAATGCTACGACGAATCGGTTTCAAGGGCTTTCATCAAGCATCACAAAAATCCGTTCGGATTTGGCGACTTGCAATTTGTCGCGAGCGTGGAAGAATCGAAGTCGCTCAACAAAAAAGAAGGCCCGATGATAATTTTGAGCGCGGACGGAATGTGCGAAGCCGGACGAATTTTGCATCATTTGGCGAACAACATTTCCGACGAGCGCAACACAATTTTGATTGTTGGCTACATGGCGGAAAACACGCTCGGCCGCCGGATTCTCGATGGCGAAAAAGAAGTGAAAATTATGGGCGATTTCTACGATGTCCGCGCGAATGTCGAAACTCTCAACGCCTTCAGCGCGCACGCCGATTATGAGGAAATCGCCGATTGGCTTTCGCGAATCGACACGAGCCGCCTCAAGAAAATTTTCTTGGTGCACGGCGAAAAAGACGCGCAGGAATTTTTGACGAATTATTTGGGCGAGCGCGGATTCAAAAACGTGCAAGTGGCGAAGTACGGCGAAACTTACGAATTGTAGGAAAAAAATGAGAAGCACGATTCAGGATTTTGAAAATTATTACAAGCGCAATTTTCACAGGACAAGCTCGTTTTGGTCGGGAATAGTTTTTATGATTGTGGACGCGATCACGCTTTTCCTTTGCATCGGAATCGGATTTTTCATCGTCAATTTCATCAATCATTCTTTCATAAATTTTCGCTCGTTCGTTGAATATTACGTTTACATTCCCGTGATTTTGGCTGTGTTCTACGCGGCGGATTTGTATCCGGGAATTATGTCGTCGCCGGCCGAAGACGTGAAGCGGCTTTGCATTTGCACGTTCTTCGGATTTTGCGGAATCGCGATGAGCATTTTTGTGGAAGACGCGGACGACAAAGTTGCGATCGCAATCGCGCTGGTCGTGGCAATTCCGTTCGCGACGATTTTGCTTCCGGGAATGCGCGAGGTTGCCCGGCGATTTTGCGGCAAATTCAAATCTTGGGGATTGCCGGTCGTGATTTATTGTTCGGGAAATTCCGGCGACGAAGTCATCGAGCGATTTTTGAAAAATCCGTATTTGGGATATTCGCCCGCGCTCATCGTGAACGACGGATTTTTTCTCAAAAAAGATTTTTTGGGAATTCCGGTTTTCGAGCCAGGAGAGGATTTGCTTCTCGCCATCAAAAAGCGGAAAATAAAAGTCGCCGTCATCGCGGGCTACAAAAGTTCCGCCGATGAAATTATGAAAAACTTTCGATACACGGTCGTGGTTTCGGACAAGCAAAATATGCTGATGAGCGGCGCGCCGCATTTGCGCGACATCGCGGGAATCGTCGGATTTTCATGCACGCACAATCTCACGAAAAAATCTCATCTTGTCGCAAAGCGCATGATTGATTTGGCGATAATTCTTTTTACGCTTCCGCTCGTGCTTCCCGTAAGTTTGATAATCGCGTTGCTCGTAAAAGTCACTTCGCCAGGATCGATTTTGTACGGTCACGTGCGAATCGGAAAAAATCACAAGCAAATAAAATGCTGGAAATTCCGTTCGATGTACAAGGACGCGGACGAAAAGCTCGAATCGATTTTAAAGGAAAATCCCGAGATGCGCCGCCAATGGGAAAAAGATCGCAAAATCGAAAACGATCCGCGCGTTACGCCGTTCGGAAAATTCATCCGCAAGACAAGTTTGGACGAGCTGCCGCAGTTGATAAATATTTTTTTGGGACAAATGAGCTTCGTCGGCCCGCGCCCTGTTACGGAAGGCGAGCTCGTCCGATACGGCGACAGCGTTGATTACATTTTGTCCGTAACGCCCGGGCTTTCGGGAATGTGGCAGACTTCCGGACGCAGCGACACCGCCTACGAAGATCGCGTCGTGCTCGACACATATTACATTCAAAACTGGTCGATTTGGTTGGACTTGTGGATTCTGATAAAAACAGTTTGGGTCGTGCTTGGCGGAAAAGGCGCGTATTGAAAAATGCGCATCGACAAATCGTTCTACAAAAAAGTTTTTTTCATCGTAATCCCGATCATAATCCAAAACACGATTTCGAATTTCGTCTCGCTTTTGGACAATATCATGGTCGGGCAAATCGGCACGGATCAAATGAACGCCGTGAGCATTTCGAACCAGCTTTTTTTCGTGTATCATCTTTGCCTTTGGGGAGCGGTGAGCGGCGGCGGAATTTTCGCGGCGCAATTTTTCGGGAACGGCGATTACAAGGGCGTTCGAAATGCGTTCCGCGCGAATTTCGTGCTTTCAATTTCGATAACGATTTTCGCGATTGCGATTTTGTTTTTTTGCGGAGATTTTTTCACTTCGCTTTTTTTGCACAAAACTGATTCGGTGGGCGACATTGCGCGGACGGAATTTCTTGCGCGCGAATATTTGTGGACAATGTTTTTCGGACTTGTGCCGCTTGCCGTTGCGAGCGTCTATTCGAACATTTTGCGATGCACAGGCCAAACCGCCGTGCCGATGAAGGCGAGCGTGTGCGCGGTTTTTATAAATTTGATTTTAAATTACGTTTTGATTTTCGGACATTTCGGAATGCCAAAAATGGGCGTGAAAGGCGCGGCGATTGCGACGGTCGTTTCGCGCTTTGTGGAATGCGCCATCATAGTTTTGTGGACGCACAATCACAAGCAAAAATGTCAATTCATCGAAGGCGCGTACAAGACGCTGAAAATTCCTGCGACGCTTTTGCGACAAATCATAATCAAAGGAACGCCGCTCGCCATGAACGAAACGCTTTGGTCGATGGGACTTACTTTTTTGAATCAAAGCTATTCGCTGCGCGGACTTTCCGTCGTGGCCGCCGTGAACATAACTTCGACGATTTCGAATTTGTTCAACGTTTTTCTGTTTGCGATTGGAGAAGCGATTTCGATAATCGTCGGGCAACTTTTGGGCGCGGGAAAAAATTCCGAGGCGAAAAAATCCGCCAAAAATCTCATCGCGCTTTCCGCGTGCGTTTGCATTGTAATCGGATTTGTGATGGCTTGCCTGCGAAATGCGTTTCCCGCGATTTACAAAACCGAAGCGCAAGTGCGCTCGCTCGCCGCGAATTTCATTTTGATTTCTTCGTGCATGATGCCGATTTTGGCCGTGGTGCACGCCTGCTATTTTACGCTTCGATGCGGCGGCAAAACCGTAATCACGTTTTTGTTCGACAGCATTTTTGTTTGGACGTTTTGCGTGAGCACGGCGTTCTGCCTCACGCGCTTTACCGACTTGCCGATTGTAACGATTTATCTGATTGTGCAAAGCATGGATTTGATAAAGGCTGCAATCGGAATCGTGCTTGTGAAAAAAGGAATTTGGATTCAAAATTTGACGGAAGTGTCAAACGCAGATTAGGCAAAGCGCATTCATTTTTCGAGGATTTGCCGATTGGGTTTTCCGGTCAACAAGATTCGCAAATTCAATTTTATATATGAGCAGATTTCGCGGGCATAGCAATTCGGCACAAAAAGCAAAGGCGTGGGAGAAGCCGCGCCGCAAATATTCGTAAAGCCCATTCGCTTTGCAAGGCGTTCGGCGCGCGCGATGTGAAAGTCGCTCGTGATGACAGTAATCGGCGAATCCAAAATTTGTTGGACGGAAACTCCCGATTTTTCTGCAAGAAGTTGCGCCGAAAATTTGAAATTTTGAATTGTGTCTTTCGCCTGATTTTCCGCAAGAACTCTGCTTTCTTCAATGCCATAAGCGCAAAGCGCGGGCTTCAAAACATCGCTTTCCGCGCAAGGGGCAAATTTCGATTTGCCGCCAGTGACGACGGCAATTGCGTCGGGATGCTTTTTCAGATAGTCTGCCGCAAAAGCGACGCGCCTTTGCATGGTGTCGGTTAATGTGGAATTTTTCGTGATGCCGCCGCCAAGCACGATCACATATTCGCAATCTTCAGTTCCATCGGCAATGCGAGGATTGCAAATGAAAATCAAATTCACCACGCAGACAATCGCGGCAAAACCGAGCGCGGACAGAATGGCAATTTTCGTTTTGCGCCGAGCGTTTTTCCACAAATGCTTTTTTCTAAAAACAAAAAGCGCAAAGCAAACAGCCGCCGCAAAAAGCCAAACCATACAAAAACTAAAAAACGTGCCCAAAAAAAATCCAGACCAAGCGATTTGCAATGCGAGAAAATAGGCAAAAAACAAAACGGAAAGAATCAGGAAAAACATATTGGCGATAAATCTAGACGTGATGGAATTTAATTTTTAGCAGGGGAGGGACTTGAACCCCCGGCCTTCGGGTTATGAGCCCGACGAGCTTCCAACTGCTCCACCCTGCGTCGTGTTTGAATATGATAACGGTTTATGAAAATTTTGTCAATAGCGGCGGGCGAATTTTGAAAAGTTTTTGTTCCGCCGATTGTGTCAATGAACACACAGGCGGTTTTCTAATTTCACTCGTTTAAAAGCCAGATCCGTTATTGTCGGTTGACGCTGTGCAGCCGGAATATGTTATGTTTGTTGGCGTAACTGTTCCGTTGGCATTGCGTATTCCACCCCCTTTGGCATCTGCCGAACAGTCGGTGAATGATGTATTGCTGACTGTAAGTATTCTGGTGTTCAATATTCCGCCACCGGATGCAGCTGTCGTACACAAAGTAAAAGTGCAGTTTGAGACAGTAAGTGTTCCGGCGGTATTGCATATTCCGCCGCCACCCGCATTGCCTGAATTTGATGTTGTCTTGCATGATTCGATGGTGCAGCCGCTGATTTCTGCCACAGCGGAATCACCATGGTTGTAGATTCCTCCGCCCCAGACATTACCCGCGCATCCTGAAATTTTTGTTCCGCTCAAAACGGTGAGTTTGCCAGCATTGTAAACACCCCCTCCGGCAACTGCCCTGCAACCATTGATTGAGCCTTTTTCCATAGTGAAAGTGCCATTTTCTGAAATGTAAATGCCACCACCAAAAGAAGAAGAGGCGAGGTTGCTTGTGAGTTCACCGCCGCTCATCGTGAATGTGCCGTAGTAGACGCAAACGCCGCCACCGCTTAACGCAGTGTTGCTGGAAATTGTGCCGCCGGTCATCTTGAACGCGCCTCCGTTGCCATAGACTCCTCCGCCGCTGCTCGATGCGGTATTGTCGGAAATCATGCCGCCGTCCATGGTGAACGAGCCGCCGTTGATGTAAACGCCGCCACCATTTATCGCTTTGTTCTCTTTGATTTCGCCGCCATTCATCGTGAATGTGCCGCTGTTCATATAAACACCGCTGCCATATCTTTTGCTAACAGTGTCAGACAATATGTTTCCGCTGATTGTCACATCGCCTTTCATGGTGAATGCGCTGGTGCTTGAGGCAACATACACACCGCCGCCATAGTTTCTATCAGAATAGCTGCCCTCGACTCTATTCCCGCTGATTGTGCCACCATCCATTATGACTGTGCCGCCATTATAAACTCTAATACCACCGCCATAATAAGAGGTCGCAATGTTGCCTTCGATCTCGCAGTTTTTCATCTCGAGCATTCCGCCAGAAACACAAGTGCCGCCAGCTAATGAGGCTTCGTTTCCTTTGATTTCGATATCAGTCATTGTGGCTTCGGCATTGGTATTGATGTAAATCGCGCCGCCATCCTCTTTTGCGATGTTGCCACTGAATGCGCACTTTTCCGCCGTGAACGTGCCGCTGTTGACATAGACTCCGCCGCCATTCTTCGCTTCGCATCCGATGACTTCACAGCCTGTCATTTCGAGTCTTTTGCCGTTAAAAAAAATTCCACCGCCGTTGCCAGCAAAGTTTCCGTCCGTGATGACGAGGTTCTCAAGCGTTAGGTTCAAATCTTTTTTTCCAGCGCTTCCCACCATAACACATCCAACCGTGCTGTTTCCATTGAGGACTGTCTTTTCGGATTCGGATGCGGAAAGACTGGCAACCTTTACCGAAAGTGCTTGAGAAACGCCGTTGAAATTCGCAAGCGCGGCAGAAGATGTGGCAGTGAAAGTTCCGTCAACATAAATTGTGTATGCACTCGCGCCGTCGTTCCGCGCAATGATAGCGTCCACAGCCTTTTGAATTGTTGCGAGCGGCGAAAGGAAGCTTCCCGAGTTGCTGTCGCTCGCCGTGGCGGTATCTTTGTAATGCTCGGGTTTGTCGTACCAGCCGCCCGTGCCGCGCACGTACACCGTAGAAGAAATCATGCTTTGCGAGATTTCTTTCGCCGTGCCTTTTTCCGAGCCGCCCCACGTGTCGGTGCAAAATCCATTGATGACGTTTATGTATTCGGAAAAAATGTGGACGATTTCATCGCCTTTCTTCACGGTAAATTTTAATTGATACGCGCCGGCGGCAATTCCATCACCCACTTGCGTGATGATGAAGTCGAGCGAAGTGCCCGTAACAATAAAACACGCGTCGTCGATTTCGAGCGAGCAACCTTCGGGCACTTTTATTTTCAAGCTGACTGTGCCGGGCTCTGTAGACGAAATTGCGAGCGCGATTGTGCCGTCTATTTCGATTGTGTCTCCGTTTATTGAAAGTCCATCTTTCTTTCCTGAAAGCAACGCGGTTTCCTTCGAAAATTGCAGCGTGTTCTCGTCCGAAGTTTTCTCGAACGCAAATATTTCGAGCGTGAATGTTCCGTTCGTGTTCTCAGGCTTTTGGAATGAAAAGTTTAGTTTTGTTTCGCCAGCATTTTCTGTCGAAGTTCCTTGGACGAAATTTTCGTTTGCAGTAGATTTGTCGTTCTTATAAAGCAGCGCGGCGTAGATGAATTCGGGCATTGAAGGCATCGCATAACGCGACGAGCCGTTCGAAATGCGGGCGGTGACGGTCAACGAGCCGCTTTCGGAATTTCCTACCTCGCCGTACCCCCCCCCCATAGTTTCGCGCGGAGTTCTGGAAATGAGATTTTCGCACGAAGCAAGCAGCGCGGCGGCAAGCATTATGAGGATTGCCTTGTATTTAAAAGAGATTGTTTTATTTGTTTGCATTGTTTTCCTCCGTGCCGCGCATTTTTTGCGACAATTTTTTTCTCTATTCTATATTTTACGGCAGAAAAACGTTTTTGTAAAGGGAATTTTATTATAAAAAGAAATACGCGAGTTTTTGCGTTTTTCACAAAAGTTTCGCGAGCTTTCGAAGAAAATTCGCGAAGCATTGCGAGCAAACAAAAACTTGTTAAGCAGCCCGAAAAGGCTGCGACGGTTGCGCAATTGAATTGGCGAATTATTGAAGCGCGTTAATCAATTCTTCTTCCGAAACGTCAACTCCGTGGGTTTTTGCCCAATCGACGAGTTTTCCGGAATCAAGCGCATTTTCGTATTCGCTTTGGAACGCGCTGTCGGAAAGAATTTTATTTTTCAGTTCAGCCAAACTCATTTTTACCTCCCTTAATTTTCAGCAACGAAAAAGATTTCAATTTTTGAGTTGCTGAAAACGCCATTTTCAAAAGCGTGTAATTGAATACTGCGTTAAAATAAATTTTATCACGAATTCAATATTTTTTCAACAAAAAAATTCCGAAAATAAAGTAACGGAAATTTAAATTTTTGGTTTTAAAATTAGGAGTTCATTTTTATGAAATTACGGCGCATCTTTGCCGCTATTTTTTTTGCAACCGTTTTTTCAATCGTCGCGCATTCCGAGGAAGTCGATTCAAAAATCGTCATAACGATTCAGGACGCAGTTCAAACGGCGCTCGAAAATAATATTTCTCTCAAGCGAAGTCAGATTCAATTTGACGCGGCGGCGCGCACGAAAAAATCTTCTTGGAACAGCGTAAGTCCCGCGATTTCCGTGGGCGGGGGATTTTCCAAAAACAACGAAAATTTTGCAGAAAATTATTCGGCTTACGTTCAGGCAAGCATCGGAATAACGCTTTCGACAAATTTGTATTCCGACATAAAGAACGCCGCGTTGCGCTACGAAGCGGGCGAGCTTTCTTATGAAACGGCGAAACGTTCGATAGAAATGAATGTGCGTTCGGCGTTTTACGCTTTGCTTTATCAGAAAGAAAACATTTCGCTTCAAGAACAAAATCTCGAAACTACTCGCGAATTGTACCAAACGAATCAGCGCAAATATTCGCGCGGCGCAATCAGCGAAATTGACGTTCTTTCAAGCCAAGTGAATTATGAGCGAAACATTCCGCTTTTGCAAAACGCGCAAATCACGCATGACAAGAATTTGGCTTTGTTCAAGCAAATGCTCGGTTTGGAACAAGACGCGGAAATTGTTTTGAGCGGAAATCTTGACGAAATAATAAATTCGCTCAAGCCCAATTTGAGCGGCAAAGACGAAAGTGTGCGCTCTTTTGTCGAAGGCAGCGACGCGAAAAATTTTGAACTCGCCGCTCTCGAAAAGAATTTGGAAATCGCGAAAAACAGTTTGCTCGCTTCGAGGTTTTCGGCTTATGGCCCGACAATCAGCGCGGGCTGGAGCTATCAGCCCACTTGGATAAAAACTCCTGTCGCCGGAAGCAGCGGCCCGAACGATGGAGGCAGATTGAGCCTTTCAATCAACATTCCTCTTGACGGACTTTTTCCGTGGTCCAGAAAAAATCTCGAAATTTCTTCGGCGAAAGACAATATCAAAGATTTGCAGCTTCAGATTGAAGACAAGAAAACCAGCGTCCAAGTGGAAACTCAAAGTGCGATACAAAGCATCGAGCAAATGTCCGCGACGCTTCAAACTTTGCAGGCAAGCGAAAGGCTCGCTGAACGCACTTATCAAATGACGCAAGAAGCTTATGGTCGCGGAACTCGCAATTATACTGAATTGCTTTCGGCGCAAAATTCGCTTGAGAACGCGCGCTTGAGTCTCAAACAGCAGGCTTACAACATCGCGACTTCGATTTTGAATTTGGAAAATAATTTGGGCATTCCGTTTGGCACGCTTTTAAATAATGAAAACAGTAATTGATGGAGTTGTGAAAAAATGAAATCGCAAAAAGCAAAAATTGTTTTGGTAATTTTTTTGGTATTGTGCGTCGCGATAATTTTGTGGGCGTTTACGTTCGGAAAGAAAAAAGATTCCGCGCCAAAGGGAAAAGGACGCGGCGCGGGAAGCACGGAATTTTCCGTAATAACTCAAGTCGTTCGCGAAGAAACTTTGCACGGCTTCATTTCGGCGAACGGCGAAATCGAATCGCAGAATTCGGTTTCGGTTTTTCCCGACACTTCCGGAAAAGTGATTTCCACTGAAGTGATGCTCGGCTCGACAGTTCGGCGCGGGCAAGTCATCGCGTATATTGATCCGAGCCGTCCCGGTGAAAGGTACAACAGTTCGCCGGTGTACGCGCCGATTTCAGGAAGCATAATCACAGTTCCTGTAAAAAACGGAACGACAGTTTCGACTGCAAGCGCGATCACGCAAATCGGCGACATTTCGAATTTGCAAATTACCGCCTACATTCCTGAACGCTACGTTTCGTTTTTGCAAACTGGATTGAAAGCGCAAGTTTCGGTCGAAGCGTATCCTGGCGTTTTGTTTGATGCGACTGTTACGCGAGTTTCGCCGGTGGTGGATTCAATAAGCCGGACAAAGCAAATTATTTTGCATTTTGATTCTCGCGATTCTCGAATCAACGCCGGAATGTTCGCGAAATTGATTTTGTTCACAAAAGATTATTCGGGCGCGGTGACGATGCCGGCGCAGTCGCTCGTGACTTACAACGACAAATTTTTCGCCTATGTCGTCAAAGGCGATTCGACGGTGGAACGGCGCGAAGTGACTCTCGGGGAAAACGTGGGCGGCATTGTGCAAATCATCAGCGGGCTTAAAGAAGGCGAGCGCGTCGTAATTCAAGGACAAACTTCTTTGAGCGACGGCGCGAAAATCAAGGACATTTCGAGCGAGGCGAGCCGATGAGCATGACAAAAACTACGCTCCGCCATCCAGTCCTTACGCTGATTGTTTTCGTGCTTCTCGGCATTCTTGGAATTTTCACTCTCAAAGATGTGGCGATTGCGTTGATGCCGGACATCGACAGTCCTTACATTTCTGTTTTCACGACTTACGAAAACGCAGGTCCTGAATCGGTGGAAAAATCCGTTACGAAATTGCTGGAAGGGCAGCTCGTGAGCGTGAGCGGTTTGAAAAATCTCACGAGTTCTTCTTCGGAAGGTCGCTCTTCGATTTGGCTTGAATTCAACTATGGCACTGATTTGGATGTCGCCACGAATAATGTGCGCGACAAACTCGACCGCGTTACCCGCCGCCTGCCGGACGATGCCGACGCTCCGACGATTTTCAAAATGGACAGCGACTCGATGCCGATTATGCGAATTGCGGTTCGCGGAAACAGGCCGCAAAACGAGATTCGTGAAATCGCCGACGACACGATTTGCGATTTGATTGCGCAAACCGAAGGCGTTGCGGAAGCGAGCGTTTCAGGTGGGCGCGACAAAATCGTCCGAGTTGACATTTCGCAAAATCGCCTTGCCGCGTATGGACTTACGATGATGCAAGTCGCGCAAAGCCTTGCAAGTCAAAACCTTGAATTGGGAGCCGGAAAAATCACGGAAGGATCGCAAGATTATTCTATTCGCACGACCGGCGAATTTTCGAGCATCGAAGAAGTGAACGATACTGTAGTCGCGGTGAAAAACGGCTACGCGGTTCGGCTTTCCGACGTCGGCACGGCGTACATGGGCTACGCGGACAAAAGCAGCGAAGTCTACATCAACGGGCAGGAAGGCGTTTACATCAGCGTCACGAAACAATCCGGCAAGAACAGCGTGACAGTCGCGAACGCGGTTTACAAAAAGCTCGATGAAATTCGTGGAATAATTCCAGGCGACATGAGCCTTGAAATCATCCGCGATACCACGGATTCGATTCGCGAGACAATCGACACGCTTTTGGAAAGTGCGGCGCAAGGCTTGATTCTCGCGGTTTTGATTTTGTTCTTGTTCCTGAAAAATTTCAAATCGACAATCATCATCGCAATCAGCATTCCGCTTTCGATTATCATAACGATGCTTTGCATGAATTTTGCGGGGCTGACGCTCAACATGATGACGCTCACTGGATTGATTTTGGGAGTCGGAATGATTGTTGACGCTTCGATCGTAATGATTGAAAATATTTTCGTCTATCGAACGCGCGGCGCGAAAGCGATGGTGGCGGCGGAACTTGGCTCGGGCGAAATGGTGATGTCGGTCATAAGCGGCAACCTTACGACGATTTGCGTTTTCATTCCGTTTTTGTTTTACATGCGCGAGCTTGGTTTTATGGGACAAATGTTCAAGGGAATTATTTTCACCGTCGTAATCGCGCTCGTCTCTTCGCTTTTCGTGGCGGTTTTCCTCGTGCCGGTTTTGGCGGGAAAATTTCTTCCGCTCACAAACCGAAAAGAAAAGCCGGTGAAAAGCCGATTCTTGAAAAAATTCTATGCGATTCTCGACATTCCGATGAACGCGCTCACTGGAATTTACAGGAATGTTCTTGCCGCCGCACTCAAAAATCGCGCGATAACGATCACAATTTGCGTCGCGGTTTTGATTACGGCGTTCGCGCTCATTCCCACGATGACAATCAACATGATGCCGAACGGACAGGAAGACAGCGTTGGCTTGAACGTCACGCTTCCCATCGGAACTACGCTTGAAGAAACGACCAAAGTCATGGATCAGCTCGAACAAATCGTGAACGACGAAGTGAGGGGCTACAAAAATTTGATTGTGAGCGTTGGAACGGGAAACAGAAATGCCACCGCGTACAAAGGCTCGATTCAAATTCAGCTTCCAAAAAGCGAAGAACAAATTGACACCGCGCAAGATATTCAGCAAAAATTGCGCGCGCATTTTTCGGATTTCGCCGGAGTGCGTTTCAATTTTGACCAAGGCGGCAGAAGGCAAATGACAGGAAGCGACATCAAGATAAAAGTTCGAAGCGACGACCTTGATGCCGCGTTGCGCGTTTCTTCCCAAATCCGCGAGGTGATGGAAGGAATCAGCGAATTGGGTGAAGTGACCATCGATACGGAAGAAGGCGTTCCGCAAGTGGAAATTGAAATTGACCGCGAGCGCGCGTATTCGTTCGGCGTTGACGTTACGACGGTGGCCCGCGAAATTTATTATGCGATAAACGGCGTGAACGCGACGACTTACCGCGATTCAGGAAAAGAATACGATCTTAAAATCGCGTATCGTCCGGGCGACAGAAAATCGGCGGAAGATTTGGAACAGATTTATGTGAACGGAACGAACGGAAAAGTGAGCGTGGCGAATTTTGCGAAAGTCGTGAAAGGTCTTGGGCCTGTGACGATTCGGCGCGAAAACCAGACGCGGCGCGTTACGATTACTGCCGATATGATTGTGGAAAATGTGAACGCTTACGATGTGGAAAACAAAATCAAAGACGGAATTGCCGCGTCGTTCATCATTCCCGACAATGTTTTCATTTCCTACGAAGGCTCGTGGCAAGACATGCAGGAACAAGGCGCGGCTTACGGCGGAATCGCGCTGATGGCGATTTTGCTTGTGTTTGGAGTGATGGCGGGAACTTACGAAAGTTTCAAAGCGCCGTTCATCAATTTGTGCACGATTCCATTTTTGATTGTCGGAGTCGTTTTCATCTACAAAATTTCGGGGCAGGCGATTTCGATGATGAGCGCGGTGGGTTTGATTATGCTTGTGGGAATCGTCGTGAACAACGGAATCATTCTCGTGGACTACACGAATCTTTTGATCGATCGTGGCAAAAAAATGTACGATGCTTGCCTTGAGGCGGGGGTAAGCCGATTGCGCCCCGTTTTGATGACGACGCTCACCACGATTTTGGGAATGCTTCCGATGTGCTTCGCGACGAGCGGCAGTGCGGGAATGGTTCAGCCGATTGGAGTGGCGGTTGTGGGCGGACTCACGAGTTCCACTTTCATAACGCTGTTTTTCATTCCGGTTTTGTACTCGCTTGTTATGAAAGAAAAAAAGCGCGAAAAAAGTCGCCTTGAAATTTTTTTGACGAAATGAAATTTAAAAGTGACTAATTGTGGCGCAGGCGAAATTACGTTCCTTGGAAATTAAATTTCCTGCGAACTTAAATTTGTTGTTTTTTATGGGAGAAAAAATGTTACGAATCGAAATTATCGCAAATCAATCTGTGCACGATGAAATTATCGACGCGCTTGAAGAATATATTCCGAATATTTTGTACACGGTGCTTCCGCTCGCCGAAGGGCGCGGCAAAGACAGCTACAAGCTCGGAACGAGCAGCTGGCCAGAAACGAATTTCGTTTTGTTTTCATACGTGAAAAAATCCGAGGCGGAAAAAGTCAAGGCAATAATAAAAGCGATAAAACAAAAATTTCCCGACGAAGGAATAAAAGTTTTTTTCACGAAAGCAAAAAATTTGGAGAAAATTTAGTTTGGTTTGAAATATGCATTGGGAGGGGAAAGTCTCGCTCGAAACTTCGCACATCCGTGCTCGTTGCGAATACCCCTACGTCCGCACTTCGTTGCGTCCTACCCTTTCTTTGGGGGCTTCGCCCCCAAGCCCCCTGTATTCCACAACGCCGCAAACTTTATTCATCTTTCAAAATCCAAATGTTCATATCCACAAGGCAATCTTTTTTGGAAGGCACATTGATTCCGTCAACAATTCCCATGCAAGAATATTGCCAAAACGTAAATCGGTAAGGCGTTTGCGGAATTTTTTCGTAGTCGGCGTACCAAAAATCAAACTCGCTCAATTCTTCCAAATCCAATTGAAACGCCTGCCACATCATATTCATATAAATCATCGGCTTGTAACCCGCGTCCCGAATTGCCTCGCAAAAAGCGCGCGCATTTTTTGTAAACTGCTTTTTTGAAACGCCGTCCGTTCGCGCGGCATCCCAAGGAATGCTTTCCGGATCGTAAACCACAGGCAAAGTAATTTTATAATCTTTAATTTCTCGCAAAACAAATCGCGCTTCTTCCAAGGCTTCTTCTTCGTTGATGGCTTGCGCAAAAATGTACACGCCCACTTCAAGCCCGGCGGCGAGCGCGTCTTTGATATTTTGGTGAAAGCGTTCGTCGATTTTTATTTTGCCCGACTGATAGCCCATGTAGCCCACGCGCAAAATCACAAAATCCGCGCCCCACGCCTTGACTTTTTTCCAATCGATTTTTCCATCGTGATGCGAAATGTCAATTCCTTGTCGCGATGTGTACCCCTCCCCAGTATAAGTCATGCGGCTTCCACGCGCCACAAAATCATCTTCGCAAAAATCATGCCGCGCGACATTTTCGTAAAGGCGCGTTTTGTGTTGTCCGCCGCCGGCATCAATAAATTCAAATTTATTCGACGCGCAAGAATTCATCAAAATGAAAATCGCAAGAGAAAATATGAATTTTCCAAAAATCTTTTTCATCGAAAATTCCTCTTTAGGAAAAAGCACGGCGACGCGACGGAAGTTTTTATCGCATTGCACTTGCCTCCAAATTCAAATTACAAAGTTATACGGCGTTTCCTGATAGACGTAATAATTCAACCAATTGCGATAAAAGCGGCGGTTTGCCCCAAATGACGCGCGAGCGTCATGCCGCCGCGTCGAGGAGCGGCGCACGGCGACGCGACGGAAGTTTTTATCGCATTGTGCTTGCCTCCAAATTCAAATCACAAAGTTATACGGCGTCTCCTGATAGACGTAATAATTCAACCAATTGCGATAAAAAAGTGAAGCCGTGCTGCGCCATGTGGAAAGCGGCGCGTTTTTTGGATCGTCGTCGGGAAAATAATTTTTTGGAATTTCAATCGGCAGATTTTTATTTTTGTCGCGCCAATATTCATCGCGCAAAGTGTTCGTGTCATATTCCAAATGACCAGTCATAAAAATCACGCTGTTGTCGTTCGTCTTGATTATCGCAGGGCCGGTTTCCGCGCTTTCCGCCAAAATCACTAGTTCAGGATGTGATATGATGTCATCATAATGAATTGTGGTGTGGCGCGATTGCGGAATAAAAAATTCATCGTCGAATCCGTGCAGAAGCAAATCAGGATTTTTCGTGGAACGAGTGTTTTTGAAAATGCCAAACATTTTTTTCGGCAAATCGTATTTCGGAATTCCAAAGTAATGGTACAAGCCCGCCTGCGCCCCCCAGCAAATGCAAAGCGTGGAAAAAACATTTTTCTTCGCCCAATCCATAATCGCGCAAAGTTCGTTCCAATAGTCCACTTGCTCAAATGGAATTTGTTCCACAGGCGCGCCAGTTATAATCAAGCCGTCATATTTTCGCGCAAGCATTTCACTTGAAGGAATGTAAAATCGTTCGAGGTAACTTTCCAAAGTGTGAATGGAATTGTGGCTCTCCATTCGAATCAAAGAAATGTCCACTTGAATCGGCGTGTTTGAAAGATGTCGCAAAAGTTGAGTTTCGGTCGTGCTTTTGATTGGCATCAAATTCACAATCGCGATTTTCAGCGGCCGGATGTCTTGGCTCACGGCGCGTTCTTCGGTCATCACAAAAATATTTTCGCTTTCAAGAATTTTTCTTGCGGGCAAATCGCTTTGGATTTTTATTGGCATAAAAATAAGTGTAGCATAAAAATAAATTTTGTGCTACACTTACTTCAGAATGAACAAAAATGACGACAAAAAATCAGCGATAAAAAAATTGCGCTCGCTCGCTTTTTCTACGAAACAAGAAGTGGAAATTTTTCGCCGCACAATCGATGAAAAATTTCACTGCGCGATTTTGCCGAATCACGTGGAATGCAACGAGCAGAAGTTCGCCGACATTTTGTGCGACACGCTCGTGCCGGAAGTTTATTCGCTGAACAAAATAATGATTTATGTTCACGGCGGATGTTTTGTGGGCGGCTCGAAAAATGCGTGGCGTTCATTTTGCGCTTCGCTCGCCGCCGCCACTTCGTGCCGAATTGTCGTTCCAGAATTTCGCTTGGCTCCGGAAAACGCGCATCCCGCGGCGTTGGAAGATTTGCAAAATGTTTTTCGCACGGTTTTTACCGAAGAGCAAATTGCGTGCTCGCTGAATTCCGGGGAATCGCAAGCGTTGCCTGAAATAATAATCGCCGCCGACGGCTCGGGCGCAAGCCAAGCGATGGCTTTGATTTTGTCGTTGCGCGAGCGTTACAGAAATTGCATCAAGCAAGTGATTCTTTTTTCGCCGTGGCTCAATCTCAGCGCGGATTCCAAAATCATAAAAAACAGAAAGTCGCATGATGAAATCTTGACTGGCGACTGCTTGAGGCGAAGTGCGGAAATTTATACGAACGGCGAAAATCTCGAAAGCCCGCTCGTTTCGCCGATGTTCATTTCGCATGAATCTTTGAAAAATTTTCCGCCGGTTTTCATTCAAATTGGCTCGCGAGAAATTCTTTTGGAGGACGCGAAAGAATTCCAAAAGCTTTTTTCTGAAGCAGGCGGCGTTTGCCAGCTCGATGTTTGGGACGACATGATTTTCATGTTTCAAATGGCGGACGAATTTTTGGCGGAATCTCATTTGGCGGTGGAGCGCGTCGGGCGGCTCGTGCGCCTTCAAACCGAAATTCCTGACGAAGACACTTTGAATTGCGCTCCAACTTTGGAATACGGAATCAAAGGAGAATCTTAATTCGGCGCAAAAATGGAATTGCTTTCGCCTGCGGGCAACGTTCAAAAATTATATTACGCTTACGCTTACGGCGCGGACGCCGCGTACATCGGGCTGAAAAAATTTTCATTGCGCGTAAAGGCCGATAATTTTTACGGCGAAGAATTCAATCGCGTGGCAGAATTGAAAAAGCAATTTCCGCAAAAAAAACTTTATTGCGCGCTCAACATTTTGTTCCACAATCGCGACCTCGATTCGTTTTTGCAAAACATCGAATATTTTAAAAATTATCCGATCGATTCTTTTATCGTGCAAGATTTGGGAATCGTGCCGATTTTGCAAAAGCATTTTCCCGAAGCGGCGTTGCATTTGAGCACGCAAGCGAGCTGCATAAATCGCGAGGCGGCAAAAATGTACAAGTCGCTCGGCTTCAAAAGAATCGTTCTTGGGCGCGAAACTTCGCTTGCGGAAATTCGCCAAATAAAAGATGCCGTTCCCGAAATGGAACTCGAAGCGTTCGTGCATGGCGCGATGTGCGTCGCGTATTCGGGCCGCTGCCTTTTGAGCGCGTATCTCACAAACCGAAGCGCACAGCGCGGATTTTGCTCGCACACTTGCCGTTGGAATTTCGATTTGAAATCGAAGGAAGGCGCGAAGCAACTTGCGCAATCCGGCGAACTTTTTTTGGAAGAACAAAATCGCAAAGGAGAATTTTTTCCGGTTTTTGAAGGCGAAGATTTCACCGCGATTTTGTCGAGCAAAGATTTACAAATGATTGGTCATCTCGCCGACATGAAAGCCGCTGGAATCGACGCGCTTAAAATCGAAGGGCGAATGAAAAGCGTCTACTACACCGCACTCGTAACACGCGCCTATCGCAAAGCGATTGACGCGCTCGAAGGAAAAATAAGCGAAAGTGAAGCCGCTCCATTTATCGCGGAACTTGAAAATGTGAGCCACCGCGAAAGCACCACAGGTTTCTATTACGATTCTTCGGAGGCGGACAAAACAGCGAGCGGCGCGAGCGACAGCGCGTATGATTTGGCGGCCACAATCCAAAAAAAATTGAGCGAAGAAGAATCCGAAGAAATTTTTGCAAAGGGGGAGGCTTCAATTCTTCAAAGAAAATCCGAACTTTCCGCGATGCATCCCGAAGCAAAAAAAGCGCGCGAAAAAGATTTCGCGCTTCATCCCGAAAAGGCGATGCCCGCAATCGAAAAACGCGCGGGCTGGTTTTTGTACAAAATCGACGCGCTCAATTTGATTCAGCGTGATTCCAAAATTGAATTCGTCGCGCCGAATTTTTCCGCGCTCGTTCCCGAAAAAAATTCGTGGCTTTTGGCGGATTCTCAAAACGGACTTGAAACGCCGTGGACTTGCAATGGGCACGAAACGCTTTTATACACAAAATACGATTTGCCGCAATCGACAATTGTCCGTGCGAAGGACGACGATTTTGTGCCGAACGCAATTCGAGATTTCGGCCGTACGCCAAAAAAATAATTTTAAAAATTTGGAGAAAATTTTGCAAAAAATTCCATCGCAAAAACTCAAGCCGAAATTGATCGCGCTTGACATGGACGACACGCTTTTGACGAGCGACTTGCGGATTTCCGATCGCGCCGTAAGCGCAATTCAAAAATTGGCGGCGCAAAAAATTTTCATCGTGATTTGCACGGGCAGAGTGCAAAAAGGAATCGAGCCGTTCGTGCGCAGGTTTTGCTTGCCGCAAAACGAATTTTCAAAATACGCAATTCTTTCAAACGGCAGTTCGATTTTTGACTTGCATTCAAAGCGCGAAATTTTTTCACAAAAACTCGATTATGAAATTCTGCTTCGCGCAAAAGAAGAAGCCGCTCGATTGAATTTGCCTTGCCAAGTTTACGATTCTGAAAATATTTTTGCCAGCGTGGAAAATGATTTTTCGCGAAAGGATGTCGCGCTCACAAAAATGGAATTGAAAATTCCCGGCGACTTTGATTCGTTTTTGAAACAAGGTTTTTCAAAAATGCTGATTCCGGGCGACGAGCAAACCATAAAAAAACTTTTCGGCGTTTTGCAAAACGCGCTCGGCGAACGCGCAGTGATCGTAATAAGCAAGCCGTATTTTTTGGAAGTGCTTCCGCCGAATTCCGGCAAAGGCGAAGCCTTGGAAATTTTGAGCGAGCGGCTCGGAATAAAAATGCGAGACGTAATGGCGTTCGGCGACAGCATGAACGATGAAACTATGATTTTAAAATCTGGCCTTTCCGTCGCGATGCGAAACGGCTTGCAAACGATTCAAGACGAAGCGAAATTCGTAACAAGATTTTCGAACGATGAAGACGGCGTGGCGGATTTTTTGGAAGAATTTGTTTTGTGAAGTTTTTATGAAGTTCATTACGAAAAGTTGCATTTAATTGACGCAATTTGATTTTGCGATATAATTTGATTCGAGGTGTTGCAATGAAAAAATTTATTTTTGCGATAAGTTCGCTTTGCTTTATTTTTGCGTCTTGCGGAAGAAATGCGAAGTTCGCTTCAAAATCCACGGCATCGCAAGTTGCGATGTATGAGGGCGCGGAAATTGTGATGGAAGATGCCGAGGCTGAAGAAGTTTTGGCGGAAGCCGATTTTGCGGATTCGGCTGCTATTGAAATTGGCGCGTCGCAAACTTCGCGGGAAATTGAACGCAAGTTGATTTATTCCGGGCACATTTCGCTTGGCGTGGAAAATCTTTCCGAAACGAAAAATGCCGTGGAACAATGGCTCAAAAAATATGATGGCTACATTAGCAATTTGTCGGAATCGCAACGGAGCGTCAATTTCACTGTGAACATTCCGCAGAAAAATTTTTTCGCCGCGATGGAAGAAAGCGCGTCGTTTGGCAAAGTGAAAAGCAAAAATGTAAATTGCCGCGACGTTACCGAACAATTTTATGATTTGCAAACGCGGCTTGACACGCGACACATTTTGCTCGAGCGGCTTCAAAATTATCTTGCTTCTTCATCGAACGTCAAAGACTTGATTGAAATTGAAACGAAAATCAACGATGTTACAAGCGAGCTTGAGCAAATGCAAGGAAACATGAATCGCCTGCAAAAACAAATTGTATTTTCGCAAATCGAAGTGCAAGCGATGCTTCCGACTGGCAGCAACGAGCGCGGATTCATTTTTCCCGACATAAAAGATGGCGCGCAAAATTTGTTGCACAACATTGTTTCGTTTTTCGTAAATTTTATTTTCGTCCTGATTTATGTTTTCATCTTCGGAACTTTGATTGTGCTTGCGCTGATTTTGATTTATTGGCTCGCGTTCGGAAAAATCGGACTCGTGCGAAAATTGTTCGACAAAATAAAAAAGTGAGATGGCTCATGCAAAAAAATCAATTTGTTCGACACACGCATTTTGTCGGCGCGCCAGTTTCGCCGGATTTGGAAGATTTTGTGAATGATTGCCGCGATTGGATGTCAAATAATTTTGCTTGCAAGAGCGGACATGGAACACCGCCGCATATTACGTTGCTCGCGCCTTTTTCTTTGCCGCGCGAATTCAACGAAGGCGATGTTTTTGAAACGGCGACTGCGGCTTTTTCAGAATGCGTTCAAAAAAATGTCATTCCGTTCGCGGCGGAGATTTCCGGATTCGGCGCGTTTGCTGAGAGCACACTTTTTTTTAATGTTGTGGATTCCAAAAATTGGCAGGATGCGCATTCGATTTTTGCGAAAAAATTTTCGGCGAACATTCTTTCGCATGGAAAAAAATCCGCGCGGAAATTTTTTCCGCATTTGACAATAGCAAATCGTGACATTCCGCCCGGAACTATGGACGATGCTCTCAGGCATTTTTCTGAATTGGATTTTAAAGCAAAATTTAATTTGAATGCGATTTGTGTTTACACGCGAAATTCTAACGGCGGCTGGATTGAGGCGCGGAGATTTGGTATATGAACGTCGCTGGAATAGCGCGACATTGGAGGCGAAAAAATGAAAGGCGACTTGCTTTTGATTATCGACATGCAAAATGTTTACACGCGCGGCGCGAAATGGGAATGTCGCGACACGGCGGGCGCGGCGAAAAATATTTTGCGTTTGGCGCAAAGCGAAAAATTTGGCGAAGTGATTCTCACGAAATTCATTGCGGACGAAAACGCGCGCGGAGTTTGGAAAAATTACAATATTGAAAACGCCGCCGTAAACAACGACGCTTGGTCGAACGAGCTTTTGCCGGAACTTGAGCCGCTTGCGAAAAAATTTCCTGTCATTCAAAAAAGCAGATATTCTTCGTTGAAAAATGAGCGAGTTTTGGCGGCTTGCAAAAACGCGCAAAGAGTTTTCGTTACGGGCGTTGTGGCGGAATGCTGCGTGCTTTTTACCGCGTTCGATTTGATTGACGCTGGCATTTATACTGTCTATGTTACCGACGCGGTTTCGGGTTTGAACGAGGAAAAAGAACGCGCCGTCGAATTAACTTTGGAAGGACTTTCGCCGCTGCATTTGCAATTGATGACGACGGACGAAATTTTGCAAGAAAAATAAATTTCGCAAAAAAGCTTTTTCGAAATTTCACAAAAGCGAATCGCAAAAATTTTTTACGCTTTGTTCGCCGCCTTTACAAAATGCGGAAATCAGCGGGCGGCCAAGCAGAATTTCTTCTGCGCCCAATGCCGCCGCCGCAATCGCGTCTTGCTTTGTGCGGATTCCGCCGTCAACCCAAACTTGTCCGCAATGCTTTTTCAAAAATGCAAAATTGTTTTGCAGGAATTCCGCCGTGCTTCCGATTTCCGTTTCAACGCGCCCGCCATGGTTTGAAACAAGCGCGATATCTGGCCGCAATTCTTCCACCAAGCGCAAATCTTCTTTCGTGAAAATGCCTTTTACTACAAACGGAATTTTTGCCGCCTGTCGCAATTCTTGCAATTGCGCCGCAGATTTTTTTTCAAGATTTGCCTTGCCGCGCATCGTGACGATATTGTACGCATCGATGTCGATTCCGAAAAATTCCGCGACATCCGTCGCCCATTCGATTCTCTCGAACAATTTTTGCTGCGGATACGGCTTGAAAAAAACTGCCGCTTTTTGAGGCGCGAGCGCGCGAACAGCATTTATTCCAGAAATCAATTTTTGGTCGGGAATGCCGTCGCCGATGCTCAAGCCGATTTTTGCGTTGGCGCAAGATTTTATGAAAGGTGCGTAAAAACTTTCTTCGTCGTGCCAGCCGATGTTTTCCATCGCTCCAGTGATTGGCGCGAGCCGGAAAAATTTAAAGCCCGCTTCGTTCAATTTTGATTCGGCATTTTGAATTTGACTTGAATTTAATTTGGAAAAAATTTTCTTCCAAGCGGCGCAATTGAGGACGTTGTTTTTTCCGCCGAAAACGCCGCCCATTCCAGGAAGCTCGCCCGAACATGCAAGGCCTGCGCATTCGGCGCAAAATCGGCATTTGAAATTTTCAGTCGCCAAAAGATGTTCCCAAATTGCGGCCCGCCAAAAGCATCGGATGATCGAGCGGAACGTTTTTCACTTTGCCCGCGACATCTTTGAGCGGAACGGCTACAATTTTATTGTTTTGAAGCGCGACCAAATTTCCGAATTTTTCTTTCGCCAAAAAATCCGCGGCCGCCACTCCGTATTGGCTCGCCAAAACACGATCGTAAGGTGAAGGCGTTCCGCCGCGCTGCAAATATCCCAAAACCGTCACGCGCGATTCCAATTTTGTGGCTTCTTCCAATTCTTGCGCCACGCGGTACGCGATCGAATAAGGCATTTCGGCTCGCTTTTTTTTGAAAGCCTTTTTTTCGAGCTTGGCTTCTTTTTTTGAAAGCGCGCCTTCCGCAACGATGACGATTGAAAATTCCTTGCCGGCTTCTTTTCGAGCCATCACGCTTTCCGCGACTTTTTCGATGTCGTAAGGAATTTCGGGAAGAAGAATCACGTCGCCGCCGCCAGCAATTCCTGAATAAAGGCCGAGCCAGCCCGCTTTGTGTCCCATCACTTCGATGACCATAATGCGGCTGTGGCTGTGCGCCGTGGTGTGAATTCTGTCGATGGCTTCGGTGGCAACGTCGAGCGCGGTGTGGAAGCCGAATGTCATATCGGTAAAAACGATGTCGTTGTCAATTGTCTTGGGAAGTCCGATCACGTTCAGACCTTCATCGGAAAGAAGGCTCGCCGTAGTGTTCGTGCCGTTTCCGCCCAAGCAGACGAGCGCGTCCAATCCCATTTTTTTATAATTCTTTTTGATTGCTTCGACAGGCATAAGGCCAGTTTCGGCGTTCGGCTCTTTCGCCTTGAAAGGCTTTTCGCGGCTCGTTCCCAAAAGCGTTCCGCCGAGCGTCAAAATCCCCGACAAATCTTTCGAAGTGAGCGGAACGCAGTTTCCTTGCACCAGTCCGCGATATCCGTTTTTGATTCCGACGAATTCCATTCCATAGTGAATCATGCCCGCGCGACAAACTCCGCGAATAGCCGCGTTCAATCCCGGGGCATCACCACCGCTGGTGAGAATGCCCACCTTTTTTACAGAAGTCTTGCTCATAAAATTATTGTATCATAATAGCGAAGATAAAACAACATTTTTTTTGTAAAAATTATTTTCATTTTTCCGATAATAAAAGAGTAACTGAAAAGGGGATTTATGAAAAACGATATTTCAAGAAAAGCGGCTAGCGCGATTTTGTTCATGCTTGCGGCGTTTTTTTCAATCGCGCTTGTGATGAGATTTTTCAGCTTTGGCGCATATACAGGTTTTGCAGGATTTCTCTGGAACACAGGAAACAGTGTTTCTTCCGCCTACGGATTTTGCAGCATTTTAATTCCGATGTTTTTGTTCGCAGCCGCGATGCTTGAAATTTCCAATCAACGCAGTTTTAAAAAATGCGTCTACGTCAGTTTTAGCATCGTGCCATTTTTTACTGCGGTTGTCATAGAAAAAATTTATTGTAATTTGACTTTCAATCTTGAAGGATTTCCGCTGTTCAAAACATTTCAATTTTTGATTTGTGTCGTGGCGGCGATTCTTATTGTGGCAATTGAATATCTTTTGGCAGGAATTATCGCCGAACGTTTTTTCTTTGGTTTAATTGGAAATACGTCAGAAAATGAAATTTATTCTTTGAAAGAAAATTTTTTGTTTAATGGCAAATCAGAATTCGAAGAAACGCAGGGTGAAGCGAAAATTGAAAATGACGAAGATTTGAATTCTGAAAAAGAAAGTCAGGATGAAAATTCAATTTCAAATGAAGAGCCGAAAACTCCGCTGGCGCAAGAAATTTCCGAAGACGAACTTTCGGAAACCAGCAAAAAATATTTGCACGAATTTGATGATTTGGTTTTGACAAGCGCGATTGAAATTGAAGATGAAGATTCGCAAACCGAAGTCGCGGAAAATGTTGTCGAGAATTCTTCAATAAAAAAGCAAGACGAAATGCTTTTAGAAAATTCCGCCGAGCAAAATTTTGACGAAGACAAAACTCTCGAATTGATTCAAATTTCCAAGGCCACAAAAGTCGCCGTCCGCGACATTCAAGTGGAAATGGACGAATGCGAAGATGATTTTGATGCGGACGATTATCCAAATTATGAAGAATCCGAAGCGGAGAATTTTGAAGGCGATTACGGCTACAACGCGCTCGACGATGAAGAAGGCGATTTTGAATTTACGCAATCTGAAAATGAATTGCAAGAAGAGAATTTTTCAGAAGGCGAAAATTACGACGCGCTTGATTCGGACGAAGGCGATTTTACCGTGCCTTTGAGTTTCGCAGAAAATTATGTTCAAGAAGAAAATTTCGCGGAAACTGAAATCGAAGAAAATGCGATTGGCGAAGAAGAAATCGACGGGAGCGAATTTGAAATTTCCGAAGAAGATGATTTTGATGAAACAGTAGAAGAAGTTGAAGAAAAAAAAACGAAAGAGGACTCGCTCCCTTTTCCTTTGATAAAATCGTCGGATGAAAAATCCGCGAAAGGCGAAGCGGAAAATTTTTCTGCTGGCGATGCGACAGAAATTGATTCTGCGGAAACTGGTGCAAAAGCGAAAAAGTCTGAGGCAGAAAATCCTCGCGCGAAAATCGAAAAATCGGAAAAGCCCGCTTCGCCAGTTTTTCCGAAAATCATTGATTCGAGATTCACTCGCAATGTCTACCAAATTCCGACGGAACATATTTTGGATGAATACGAGGATTCGAAATATTGGATTATCGACGAAGCCACGAGCGGCGCGAGCGAACAGCTAAAAGAAACTCTCGAGGAATTCAAAATCAGCGCGGAAGTTACTGGAATTCGAAAAGGGCCTGTAGTTACTATGTTTGAGATTTTGCCTGCGCCCGGAGTGAAGCTCAGCAAAATCGTCGCGTTGCAGGACAACATCGCGCTGCGCCTGGCTGCGAAATCCGTGCGCATTGTTGCGCCGATTCCTGGCAAACGCGCCGTGGGCATCGAAGTGCCGAATAAGGATCGCGCGATAGTTTCGTTCCGCGAAATAATTTCGCAGGAAATAAGCGAGTTCAAAAAAATGGCCGTGCCCGTGATTTTGGGAAAGGACATTCAGGGCGAAGCGCAAGTCATCGATTTGGCGAAAACGCCGCATTTGCTTATTGCGGGTTCGACTGGCTCTGGAAAATCCGTGTGCGTGAATTCGCTCATTCTTTCTATTTTGTACAAACGTTCGCCGCAGCAGGTGAAGCTGATTTTGGTCGATCCGAAAATTGTCGAGCTGAAATTGTACAACGACATTCCGCATTTGCTCACGCCCGTTATCACCGAGCCGAAACGCGCGTTGCAATCGCTTCAATATTGTCTTTGCGAAATGGAACGACGCTACGCTTTGCTTGACGGACTTGGAGTGCGCGACATAATCAGCTACAATCGCCGGGTGGAAGAACGCCACATCGCCGCCGAAAAACTTCCGTACATTGTCGTAATCATCGATGAGTTCGCGGACTTGATGGCGACGACGGGAAAAGAATTGGAATCGACGATTGCGCGTTTGTGTGCGATGAGTCGCGCCGTAGGAATCCATCTTGTTTTGGCGACGCAGCGTCCTTCGATCGATGTAATCACTGGACTTATCAAGGCGAACATTCCAAGCCGAATTGCGTTTGCCGTCGCCTCGAAAGTGGACAGCCGAATCATCATCGACCAAGTGGGCGCGGAAAAACTTTTGGGACGCGGCGACATGCTTTTTGTGAGCGCGGCAAATCCTGTGCCAATTCGCATCCAAGGAACTTTCGTGAATGATGACGAAGTTGAGCGCGTGGTGAGTTTCGTAAAGCAATACGGATTTCCGGAATACATCGACGACGAAATTTTTGTCGAGGACGATGACGACATTGACAGCGAGCCGGGCTTGTTCGACGGCGGCGACGATCCGCTTTATTCAAAAGCGTTGGACATCGTGGTGGAAGCGGGAAAGGCGAGCGCGTCGTACATTCAGCGCAGGCTGAAAATCGGCTACAATCGCGCCGCGCGTTTGGTGGAAGAAATGGAAGAGCGTGGAATTGTTGGGCCAGCAAATGGAAGCAAGCCGCGCGAAATAATTCATATTCCGTAAAAATTGATGACGCAAAATGCGACGCAAGCCTTGCGGCTTGCTTGCGTGGCTCGCATTCCAAAAAAAATTACGCGAGTTTCTCGCAATTTTTCTTCTTGCCTTTTTTTCCGCATTTCATTATATTTTAAAAATAACAAAGACTCAAAATTAAAAATGGCGCATTGTTTTTGCGCTGTTTTTAAATCTTAAATTTAAGATTTTATCTTTATGTGAAAATTTAAGGAGGAAAAAATGGCGACATATCAATTTCAAACGGAAGTGAATCAACTTTTAAAATTGATAATTCATTCGATGTATTCCAACAAGGATATTTTCTTGCGCGAAATTGTGTCCAATGCGAGCGACGCTTTGGACAAGCTCAAATATCTTACTGTGAGCGATGACGTTTACAAGGAAATAAAATTCGAGCCGCGAATTGACATCACGTTCGACGAAAAAGCCGCCGTGCTTGCGGTGCAAGATTCGGGAATCGGAATGAACGCCGACGATCTCACGAACAATTTGGGAACAATCGCGCGAAGCGGAACGAAGGCTTTCATTGAAAAGCTGGACGCGGAAAAGGCTTCTGGCGATTCCAATTTGATTGGACAATTTGGCGTGGGATTTTACAGCGCGTTCATGGCCGCCAAAAAAATCGACGTTTACACGCGACGCGCAGGCGATGCCGAAAAGAAAATTTTCCATTGGTCGAGCGACGGAACGAATTCTTATCAAATCGAAGAAATCGCGGCCGAAAGCGAAGTCGCCAAAAAGTACGGATTCGACAATTTGGATTTGACAGGCTCGGTGGTTGAAATGTCGCTCAACGACGAAAGCAAGGAATACGCCAGCCGCTGGAAAATCGAAGAATTGGTAAAGCGTTACAGCGACCACATCGCGTTCCCGATTTATCTTCATTACGAGCAAAACAAATATGACGACAAAGGCAACGTGACTTCCACCGAAAAAAAAGTTGACCAAGTGAATTCGGCTTCCGCGCTTTGGAAGCGTTCAAAATCCGAATTGAAGGAAGAAGATTACAATGAATTCTACAAGACGTTCGGGCATGACGGCCAAAATCCGCTCCACTACGTTCACACGCACGCGGAAGGCACGCAGGAATATACGACGCTGTTTTTCATTCCGCAGAACGCGCCGTTCGATATGTATCAGGCGGATTACAAAAGCGGCGTGAAACTTTATGTCAAGCGCGTTTTCATCACGGACGACGACCGCGAGCTTTTGCCTGCATATTTGCGCTTTGTTCGAGGAATCATCGACAGCGAAGATTTGCCTTTGAACGTGAGCCGCGAAATTTTGCAGCAAAATCGAATCCTTGAAACAATTCGAACTGCGTCCGTAAAAAAATTGCTCGGCGAATTCAAGAAAATGGGTGAGGCCGCCGACAAAGCGCGCAAGGCGGAAAATCCTTCCGACGAAGAAAAAAAGGCGATTGAAAAATGGAACACGTTCGTCAAAAATTATAATCGCCCGATGAAAGAAGGCTTGTACGGCGACTACGCCAACCGCGACGAAATTGCGGAAATTGTTCGCTTCAAAAGCACGGACTCAAGCGGCACTGGCGCGGAAAATTGGACGAGCTTTGCCGATTATGTTCAGCGAATGAAAAGCGAACAAAAGGCGATTTATTACATCACGGGCGGCGACGAAGACAATTTGCGAAAATCGCCTTTGCTTGAAGCGTACACGAAAAAAGGCTTCGAAGTTTTGATTCTCGACGGCGACATTGACGAAATCGTGATTCCCGGCTACGGCAAATACAAAGATTTCGAACTCAAGGCTGTGAATCGCGCAGGCAGCGACGAGGAACTCGGCGTGGACAAAAAAGAAGCCGAGAAGAAGGAAAAGGAATTCAAATCCGTCGTGGAAAAAATCAAAAAGGCTTTGGGCGATCGCGTCAAAGACGTGAAGCTTTCCAATCGCCTCACCGACAGTCCTTCTTGCATCGTCATCGATGAAAACGATCCGAGCCTGCAAATGGAACGAATGATGAAGGCGATGGGACAAGGCGGATTCAGCGAAGTGAAGCCGATTTTGGAAGTGAACGGCGACCACGCGATTTTGCAAAAACTCAAAGCAAGCGACGACGAAGAATTCATCGCGGACGTTTCCACGGTTTTGCTCGACCAGGCTTTGCTCCTTGGCGGAAGCGAAATCAAAGATCCCGCCGACTTCGTGAAAAAATTGAACAAGTTGATTTCATAGATAGAATTGAAATTAAATTGACTGGCGAAAAATCGCCGAAGAAAGGACGAGCCGCGCGAAGCGCGGCTCGTCCTTTTAACTTTTTTTGAAATATGCTTCAAGCGAAGTGCGCATGTCTTCCGTCAAATGCTTTGCGGCGAGCGTTTCTCCCAATGTTGAATATTTTTCGACATTGATTTTTTCCAAAACCGTAAATTCGTATTTGTAACGTTCGACTGGATTCACTTTCCAAACTGGCTCGCCTTTGCCCATGCCGTATTTTCGATTGCCGCCGATGAAAATTGGCTGAACCGCAGCGTTGGCAGCGAGCGCGATTCGTGCCGCACCTTTTTTGAATTGATTCATTCCATTCACGGGCGAGCGAGTTCCTTCCGGGAAAATAATCAAATTGCCGCCAGCTTTCAACGCTTCCACACATTCGTCTTCCATTATTTTAAAATCGACATTGTTTGAAATATAAAGCGCCTTGACGACTCCGCCCACCCAGCTTTTTTGGAGCGAGGCTTTGACGATGCAATCTGTATCGCGCACGAAAGCCAAAATGTAAATTACGTCCAAAAGAGAAGGATGATTCGCGATTATGACATTGCCTTTTAGATTGCGCAGAGTTTGCAAATCTTCTTTGCTGATTTTGAATTCGCAAATTTTTAACCACGACATCAAATGAATATAAAATTCCAAAACGCATGAAATGAAATGATGGCCTTTTTTTCGGAATTTCGCATTGTTCCGAATAACAAGGCGCATAATCGGAAAAATCGCAATCACGACAATCAATGTGCCGATTCCGAAAAACACGAGGATAAAAAATTTTCTGAAAACGCGCCAAAAGTACAACGGATAATTTTTTATCCGCGGCAAATCGTCGCTTAAATTTTGCGAAGCGTCTTTTTCAATTTGACTGTTTTCCATAATATAAAATTCCTGCGGATTTTCCAAATAAAATTATATACTAAAATTTGATTTTTGGGAAGATATTCAGACGTTATTTCCAAAATCTGCGTTTTATTTAAAAAATAAATTTTTTCTTTTTTTTACGAATTTTCTTGACTTTGAAAATTTCTATGTTATAATTCAGATACGAAAACTCTTGTTTTTATTAGGAGGTAAAAATGAAGAAAGTAATTTTCGGTATGTGCGCAGTCGCGATGGCCGCCACAACATTTACCTTTGCCGCGCCGAAAGTCGCGAACAAAGACAAGCCGCTTGTTTGGTACAACAGGCAGCCTTCCGATCCAGTCAGCGGAAAAATCGACATGGCCGCAATGAATCACAATGCTGGCACATTGTATGTCGGTTTCGACGCAGCGGGGGGGGGTACAGTGCAAGGAAAAATGATTGTCGATTTCATCCAGGCTTATGGTGAAAAAATTGACCGCAATGGCGATGGTGTAATTGGCTATGTTCTTTGCATTGGCGACGTAGGCCACAACGATTCAAAGGCCCGCACGCAGGGAGCGCGCGAAGCGCTTGGCACTTGGGCTGGTTCTACCGACCCTGGAAAAGCGAAGGAAGGCTCTTTGACCGTCGGCGGAAAGACATTCAAAGTTGTGGAACTTGAAGGAAAGGCGATGACCGGACTCGATGGTTCAACTTGGAATGCGAACGCCGCTACGGATGCGATGGGCGGCTGGGCGACAAAATTCGGCAATCAGATCGACCTCGTTGTTTCCAACAACGACGGCATGGCGATGGGCTGCTTGCAGGCTTCCAACTATCCGAAGGGCGTTCCGATTTTTGGATACGATGCCAATGCCGATGCCATCGAAGCGATTGGACGCGGCGAGCTTTCCGGAACTGTTTCTCAGAATTGTGACGCGCAGGCCACGGCTACATTGCAGGTTCTCCGCAACTTGCTCGACGGACTCACAGGCGCGGAAGTCTATCAGAACGGAATCACGAAGGCCGACAAAGCCTCTGGCTCGAAGATTTCCGCTGATATGGAATATGTCGCTTCTACAAAAGCGTTGCTCGCGAAGAACGCGCCTGTAACAAGCGCGAACTGGAAAAGCTACACGGCCGGCAATCGCGATGCTGGAATCAAGCAGTCGAAGGCTGCCAAGAAAAAGGTTTTGGTCACTGTCTACAACGGCGGAGACAACTTCCTTTCTTCTTCCTATGTTCCGGCTCTCCGCTATTATGCAAAATTGTTGAATCTCAATTTGACGATTGTGCAGGGCGACGGCCAGAACGAATCGAGCTGTCTTGACAAAATGGCCAATCCTGGCGCATTCGATGCTTTCGCCATCAATATGGTAAAGACGAATTCCGGCAAGGATTACATGGACAAATTGAAATACTAGACTTAAAGCCGGCGACTAAATGTCGCCGGTTTTAGTCGAGTAAAAATCCGCGAGTTTTGTGCGCAAGCATTGTTTGCCACAAAACAATAATTTTAACTAGGAAAATTTATGAGCGATGTTGTTCTTGAAATCAAGAATATGTCCAAATCTTTTGCCAAGAACAAAGTTCTGAACGGAATAAATCTTTCCGTGAAAAAAGGCAGCGTCATGGGTTTGATGGGCGAAAATGGCGCCGGCAAATCCACGATGATGAAATGCCTTTTTGGAATTTACGGCAAGGACGAAGGGCAGATTTCTCTCAACGAAAAGCCTGTTGATTTTAAAAGCCCGAAAGAGGCGCTTGAAAATGGTGTGGCTATGGTTCATCAGGAATTGAATCAATGCTTGGATCGCACCGTCACCGACAATTTGTTTTTGGGACGCTATCCGAAAAAATTCGGAATGATTGATGAACAGAAAATGTTCAAGGAAGCGACCGCGCTTTTCGCAAGCTTGAATATGAGCGTGAATCCGAACACCGTCATGCGCACGATGAGCGTTTCGCAGCGGCAAATGGTGGAAATTGCGAAAGCCGTTTCGTATAATGCCAAACTCATCGTGCTTGACGAGCCGACTTCTTCGCTCACCGAGCCGGAAGTGAAAAAGCTTTTTTCTATCGTAAATGATTTAAAGTCAAAAGGCGTTTCGTTCGTTTACATTTCGCACAAAATGGACGAGATTTTTGAAATATGCGACGAAGTTTCGGTTTTGCGCGACGGAAGCATGGTGCTCACTTCCGCCATCAGCGAAACGGACATGAATCGCCTCATCGCCGCAATGGTCGGCCGCTCGCTCGACAAGCGTTTTCCCGACGTGGACAATTCGCCCGGCGAAGATTATTTGGAAATCAAAAATCTTTCCACGAAGTACGAGCCGCATTTGGAAGGCATTTCTTTCAAAGTGAAAAAAGGCGAAATTTTCGGGCTTTATGGATTGGTTGGCGCGGGACGCAGCGAATTGCTCGAATCGATTTTCGGAACGCGAACAATTGCCACGGGCGAAATCATAGTTCAAGGAAAAAAATTGCGATTCGATTCCAGCAAAGAAGCGATGAGCTACAATTTCGCGATGGTCACGGAAGAGCGCAAATTGAACGGAATGTTCGGCAAGGCGACGATTGAATTCAACACGACAATCACAAACCTTGATGCGTACAAAACTGCCGGCGTTCTTTCCGAAATAAAATTGCAGGAAGCCGCGAATCGCGAAATCCGCCGAATGCACACAAAATGCGTTTCTGCCGACGAGCTTATTACGTCGCTTTCGGGCGGCAATCAGCAAAAAGTCATCATCGGAAAATGGATGGAACGCGAGCCTGATATTTTTCTGCTTGACGAGCCGACGCGCGGAATTGACGTGGGCGCGAAGTACGAAATTTATCAGCTCATAATTCAGATGGCAAAAGAAGGAAAGACGATTGTCGTTGTTTCAAGCGAGATGCCCGAAATCTTGGGAATCACGAATCGCATCGCCGTGATGTCGAATCATCGCCTTGCGGGAATCGTGGAAACGAAGCAAACGAATCAGGAAGAACTGCTTCGCCTTTCCGCAAAATATTTGTAAGAAAATTCGGAGGTAAATAAATATGAATATTGATGAATTGAAAACGCTTGCGCAAAATGCGCCGTCCGACGCGCCGCTTGCCGAAAACGAGACGCTCAAAAAATTTCACGAAACGCTCGACGAACTTCGGCGCGACGGCGTGAACAAAATCGCCGATTTGAAGCAGGAAATTGCGATTGCGAAAAAGAACAAAATGATTTCCGCCGACGAACGGGAAAAATTGATTTCCGACTACAACGCGCAAATTGAAAAGGCGAAAATTGTCGCCGCGAACAACAAGGCTGCCGACGCGGAACTTTCGAAAATCGGCGTTCAATATGCCAACGCCGCGGCTGAAAAATACATCGCCAAAGTTGACGCGGAGCAAGACAAAATCATCGCAGAAACAAAATCAAATCTTGAAAAGGAAATCGCGAAAATCAAAGCGGACGGCGTGGCGCGAATCGCTTCCGCCCAAACTGATGTGGACAAGGAAACCGCGAAATACGAACTCAAGTCCGCTTTGTTCGATGCGAAGAATCGCGCGCAAACTACGATTGATCGATGCAAGGACGCGAAAAAGCAGGCGTTCACCGACCATATTCAGGAAAACCGTTCTTTGCGCAACGGAAAAACTGATTTCATGGAAAATCGCAAGTTGGCGTGGAAAAATTATGTCTATAATTTCAAGGCTTCGAAATTTTTCCTGGACAATGGACTTTACATCGCGATTTGCATTTTCTTCATTGCGTGCATAATAATCGCGCCGCTTTCGGGGCAAGGCGCGCTTTTGACTTTGCAGAATATTTTGGTAATCCTCGAGCAGTCTTCGACGCGAATGTTCTACGCGCTCGGCGTGGCGGGACTTATTTTGCTTGCCGGAACGGATTTGAGCGTGGGACGAATGGTCGCGCTCGGCGCGGTTACGACAGGTTTGATTTTGCATCCTGGAACGAACATCGTTACGTTCTTCAATTTGGGACCGTGGGATTTTACCGCGCTTCCGATGGGCGCAAGGCTCGTGATCGCGCTTTTGCTTTCGATTGTGCTTTGCACGATGTTCAGCGCGTTCGCAGGATTCTTTTCCGCTAAATTGAAAATCCATCCGTTCATTTCAACGATGTCAACCCAATTGATAATTTACGGATTGCTTTTCTTCGGAACTTCCGGAACGCCGGTCGGCTCGATTGACGGAAGCATAAAAGATTTGCTCGGCGGACGCTGGATTTTGGGAAGCCTCACTGTTCCGAAATTGATTGTGCCTGCGGCAATTGCCGTAATCGTGGCATGGTTCATTTGGAACAAAACGACGTTCGGAAAAAACATGTACGCCGTGGGCGGCAACGCCGAAGCCGCGAGCGTAAGCGGAATCAGCGTTTTTTGGACCACGTTGAGCGTCTTCATAATGGCGGGAATTTTTTACGGATGCGGCTCGTTCTTGGAAGCATTCCGCGCCAATGCCAGCGCGGGCACAGGACAAGGCTTTGAAATGGACGCGATCGCGGCGTGCGTTGTCGGCGGCATTTCGTTCAACGGCGGAATTGGAAAAATCAGCGGCGCGGCTTTGGGCGTAATTATTTTCACAAGTTTGACATATTGCCTCACGTTCTTGATGATTGACACGAACTTGCAATTCGTCATCAAAGGCTTGATTATCATCGCGGCCGTCGCGCTCGACAGCATCAAATATCTCAAGCGCAAATAAAATTTGTTGATTGGTGCGAAAACTGGCGGTGCGAATTTTGTGCCGCCAGTTTTTTTTATTCAGATTTTTCCTATACACTGCCGAAAATTTATGATATAATTATAGTGCATTATGAGGCTTTAAAAAATGAGCGGAAAAGTACAATGAGCGAGTTTTTTGGCATTCCATTGCGGAACGAAAAATTTTACCTCCGCTGGGGCTAGCCTCTGCACTGTTTCGCTTCCGTAAGGGGCTCCAAAAAAAGGAGAAATTGTTTTTATGAAAAAAATCGGCATAAAATTGGCTGATGGTTCTTTTTATCCAATTATGGAAGAAGGCTCTGCGACAAAAAAAGAATTGAATGTTACGACCGTAAAAGACAATCAGACAACCGTCAAAGTCGGTTTATATAGCAGTGAAAATTCTTCGATGCAAGATGCGACATATCTTGACACTTTGAAAATTTCCAATTTGAAAAAACAGCCGAACGGCGCACCGACGATAAAACTGAGTTTAGGTCTTGACGATGAAGGTAAACTTTCTGCCGAATTAGTTGATTCTGAAACTGGCAAGGAAGCGAAAACTTCCGTTACGCTGCTTTCGGATATGCTCGGAAATGATAAAAATCCTGGCACGGGAAAAGGCTTGCTCAACGCGGCGGAAGAAATCAATGCCTCGGATGGCATCGCGCTTTCCGAGGAAAATTTGCCTTTGCCGAGCGACGAGGATTTTTCGGAAGAAACTGCGTTGGCCGAAGATTTGAGTTTTCCCGAAGAGGCGATGCCTGAAGAAACGCCCGCCGCAGAAGAGGAATTTTCTTTGCCCGAAGAAACGCAGATTGAAGAAGCGGCTGCGAGTGACGACATTTCTTCGCTGGACGAAGAGCCGCTGCCGGACATCGACGAAAATTCTGCGCAGGATTCCAGCTTGCAAGATTTTGATTTACCTGATTTTGACGAAAATATTTTTCCTGAAGCGGCTGACGAAGAAGATTCCAAATTGCCGCAAAGTGAAATACAGGAAGCGTTCGGAACGTCTGGCGACGAGCTTGACTTTTCCGATACGGATTTTGAAATGCCAGATTTTGGCGAAAGCATAAATGGCGGCACGAGCTTTGACGATTTGCCTGATTTTAATTCGACGGATGACGCTCTTGAAGATCCTTTTTCCGACGATGGAATTTTTGAAGATGAAAGCGATGAAAATGAAAAGACTCAAAAATGGCCTATGATAATTTGCCTTGTATGCGCATTGATTTGCATTCTCGCGGTGCTTTCGCTTTTGTTTATAATTCCTTCTAAATTTAATTTGCTTATCTCGCAAGACGAAAAGGCGCAAGTCGAGCCCGTGCAGGAAGTGACGGAACTTTCTCCGCCCGCCGTTCCGAAAGTTGAAGAAATCCAAGTTCCAATCGTGCCTGCCGCGAAAGAAGACGAAGTCGTCGTGATTCCGCAAGCGGAACTTGTCGTTCCTGATTTGCCTTATGGAGAAGAGCCCAAACACAAGACGAAAGAAATTTTGTACAAGATAAAATGGGGCGATACGCTTTGGGATTTGTCGGCGACATATTATAAAAATCCGTGGCTTTATCCGAAAATCGCAAAGTACAATAACATAAAAAATCCAAACTATATTGTCGCCGGAACTTATATCAAGATACCGGAAGAATGATGTTCAGTCGATTTAAAAAACTGAGTTTTATTTTTGTAATTTTGATTTTCTCGTTTTCATTTGGTTGCACGCAAAGCAAAAATTCTTTGGAAATGAAATATGGAGAAGACGTAAATTATTTCTTCGGCTTGGATGCTTTGCGACAAAAAGATTTTGAGAAAGCCAAAAAAAAATTTACACGTTGCGCACAAAAAGGTTCGTATTATCCGGCGCGAAAAAGTTTCGAACAACTTGTGCTTTTGGGAAATGTTCAGGAAAAAATAAAGCTTTGTTCGGACTTTGTGAAAAAATACGATGACGATGATGCGAAACTTTTTGCATGCAAAATTTTCATTCAGGAAAAAGAATTCGACATGGCCCTTGGCGTGACGGAAGGACTTGACTTGTCGAAAGCGAGCGGCGAATTAGTAAGATTGCGGCTCGATCTTATGGCAAGAAAAAAAGACGCGCGCTTGGAACAAACGATTTATGATTGGTTTACGCAAAGGCGAATTTCTTCCGACCATTATAATTTTTACAGGGAAAACGCGCGCGATGAGCTCGAGGAAGTTTTGTTTGGCGATGCGAATGCGGAAGGAATAATTTCCGGATTTTCGCTCGCATTGAGTTCCGTGCAACAATTCAGAGTTGCGCTTTATCGTGGCAACTACAATGCCGCATACGAAATGCTTGATGAAATTCGCGATTTGACAATCGCGCGAAAAACAGTTCCTTTGACATATCAACTGATTGCGGATATCGGGCGAGCCTGCGTAAACGGCGGCAAAGACAATATTGCCAATGCGGATTTTTTTGTTGACCTCGCCGCCGATGACAATTTTCTCGATTCAAGGATGAAATATTTTTCTTTGATTTATTCGGGTTTGCTTTACAATAAAGTCGATAATTACAGGCGGCGCGCGCTCAAACAATTTGAAGCGGCGATTCCTTTTGCCGCCGATGAACGAGAGAATGATCAGGCGATTTGGTATTATTTGCAGGCTTGCTTGAAAATCTCGATCGAAGAAACAATCGCAGGTTTGAAAAAATATTGCTCGGTTTGGAACGATGCGGATTATTTCGATGACTTTTTCGATTCACTTTGCGTGCTTTTGTTTTCCGCCGGAAAATGGAAACCTTTCACGGAAATTTATTCGATTATAAAAGATTATGCAAGTCCGTTTACAGTTTCAAAATTTGCATATCTTTCCGCGCGTATGATTCAGGAAAAATTTGTCGAAGGTGATGACGATCAAATTAAAACGTTGTTCAAGATTGCGGCGGAATGTCAGACAGGCACTTATGCTTACTATAATTTTTTGGCGGCAAAGCAACTCGGATTTTCCACGGAGCAAGTCAACGATTTGTTTTTTGGAAATAAATTTGAATCAAATCAAATTGATGAAGAAAAATCTTCCGATGAAAAAATTCTTTCCGCGCGAAAACTTTTGCTTGGTTATGCCGATTTTGGTTTTTGGGAAAACATTTACGATGAATGGCTGAGATTTTTTGAGCAGGACAAATACATTGTTGACATTGAAACTGCGGCAAAACTTTCCGCTTTTTTACGCGAACTTGACGATGGCAAAAACAATTGTTATTCAAAAAGTTTGAGAATGATTTCGCGAACTGTAAATGTTCATAAAGGAAAAATTCCGCGCGAAGTTTTTTTGCTTCTTTATCCAAAAGATTTTTCTAAAGAAGTGGATGCCGCTTGCGCTGAATTTGAAATGGAAGATTATGTTATGTACGCTCTCATTCGCACAGAAAGTTTTTTCGAAGTGCGCGCGCAAAGTCATGCTGGCGCGGTCGGTTTGACGCAGCTTATGGAAAGCACGGCGGCAGATTGCGCGGCGCGCTTGAAAGTGCAAAATTATGATTTGAATGATTCTGCTACAAATATAAGGTTTGGAACATATTATCTTTCAAATATGATGTCGCGTTTGGATGATTCAAAAATCTTGGCTCTCTTTGCTTACAATGCTGGCCTTACGAATGTACGCCGCTGGATTCGCACTTCGAAAATTCAGTTCGACGCGCAAGAAGAAATTTCGAGCGATTTATTTTTGGAAACGCTGCCTTTTGCCGAAACGCGCGATTATGGTCGGCGTGTAATTTCTGCGGCGGCCATGTATGCATGGTTGTACGACAATTTGAATCCATGCGACGTAGTCAGCGAAATGATGTAATTCGTGCATCGAAATATTTTGATTTGAGATAAGCGTCGCGAATTGTTCATTGCCACTTTTCATAAAATAAATTTTGCGCTATAATTCTTTTAATCGCCGCGCAATTTCGTGCGCGCGTTTTAGGAAAAATTTATGGACGATCCTTTTTCACAATTGCTTCCGAGCACTTTTCATTTTTATTATTTGCATGCGACGCAGCTTGTTTTGTTGCTTGGCATCGTTATGTTTTTTGGTGCGCTTGGCGGACGCATTTTCAAAAAATTGAAAATTCCGCAAGTCGTCGGCTACATCGTCATCGGAATTGTCATCGGATCTTCCGGCTTGCAGATTTTGGGAAAAAATACGATTGAGGCGTTGAATCCAATAAGCACAGTCGCGCTTTCGATGATTGGATTTTTGGTCGGCGGCGAACTCAAGTTGAATGTCGTAAAAAAATACGGAAAGCAATTTGTGGGCATTCTTTTGTTTGAAGCAATCACGCCGTTTTTTATCGTGGGCGGAATAATTTTCGCAGTCACGCTCGCCGTCACGAAAAATTTGAATTTGGCGATTTCGCTCGGATTGATTTTGGGCGCGATTTGTTCTGCCACCGCTCCCGCCGCCACCACCGACGTTTTGGCGGAATACCGAACGCGCGGTCCGCTCACGACGATCGTTTACGGAATTGTCGCGATGGACGATGCCGTCGCGCTGATTTTGTACGCCGTGGCAAACACGATTTCCGCGCCGCTTTTGGACGGCAATTCAGTTTCGTTCGGATTTCAATTGCTGATGATTGCGAAAGAAATTTTCGGCTCGATTTTGCTTGGCGGAATTTTCGGAATTATTTTGGGAACGATAATTCGCAACATAATGACCGAGGAAGGAAGAATTCTTTCGTTCGCTTTGGGAAGCCTTTTTTTGTGCACGGGAATTTCGATGGCGCTGAATTTGGACAATATTCTTTGCGCGATGTCGCTCGGATTTTTCATGGTGAATTTCGCGCCGAAAAAAACTCTGCCTGTTTTTAAGCTCGTGGAAAAATTCACGCCGCCAGTTTACGTTTTGTTTTTTGTGCTCGTCGGCGCGAAGCTTGACATTTGGATCATCACGCCGTATTTAGGATTGCTCGCGATAATTTATGTTCTCGGCAGAACTTTCGGAAAGGCTCTCGGCTCGATGCTGGGCGCACTCATTACGAAGGCTCCGGAAACCGTGCGAAAATATTTGCCGTTCTGCCTGCTTTCTCAGGCGGGCGTGGCGATTGGACTTTCGATTGCGGCGGGCAACGATTTTCCAAATTCGGTGGGTCCGCAAATTCTTTTGATAATCACGGCGACGACTTTTATCGTTCAGCTCGCGGGCCCGATTTTCGTAAAATACGGCGTTACAAAAGCGGGCGAAGTTGGACTCAATGTTACGGAAGACGACATCAAGAAAAATTCCAAATTGAAGGACGTGACTTGGGGCACGGAAAAAATTTGCAGCGCGGCATCTCCGGCAATTGTTTTGGAAACGGACACAATCAGCTCGATTTTGGATTCGTTCAGCCGCCACAATAATTTGAATTACGTCGTGAAATCTGTTGAAGGAAATTTGGTCGGCGTGATTTCGCTCGAGCACATAAAGGAGACTCTGCAAATCGGCGAAATGGCGGAAAGCATTTTGGCAATGGACATAATGGATTCTCCGTTCGTCACTTGCTCGCCCGAAGACAGTTTGCCCGATGCCTACAAAATGTTCGATGAATATGACACGGAAGCAATTCCGATTGTCAGCGACGAAGGCGAAATTCTTGGCGTCGCCGAAAAGACCACGCTCGACCATTACGTTCACACGCGCATTTTTGAATTGCACAGAAAACTCGAAAAGTTGGGATAAATGTTTGCAATTCGTTTTCAAAATTTTTTGCGAAAATTTAAATGAAAATGAATTTCATTTTTTGTGAATTTTTAGTATCTTTATATTAGGAGATTTTTATGGAAGAACTTGAAGCGAAAGTGAAGGAAGCGTTGGAAGCGTTCCGACCGCAATTGCAGGCGGATGGCGGCGATATGGAATTCATTTCAATCGATGATGAAAAGCGCGTCCACCTAAAATTGCTCGGCGCGTGCGGCTCGTGCCCGATGGCGACAATGACGCTGAAAATGGGCGTGGAGCAATATTTGAAGGATGCTTGTCCGGAAGTGAGCGAAGTCGTGAACGACACGCCGATGCCCGACTACGAATTTTAAATGTTTGGTGCGGAATTGGGATTCAATTTAAAATGACTCTCAATTGAATTTTGAATTAAAAGGATTTTTAAATGAAAGTTGAAAAGGACAAAGTTGTCGCCATTGAATATTCGCTAAAGGACGAGGCTGGAAATGTCATCGATTCTTCGGCGAATTCCGGAAGCCCGCTTGAATATTTGCACGGTCACGGAAATTTGATTCCGGGGCTTGAGAAAATTTTGGAAGGAAAAAATCCTGGCGAAAAATTCAGCGCGGTCGTTCCGCCTTCGGAAGGCTACGGCGAATTGAATCCGCAGTTAATAGTCGAAGTGCCTCGCGCACAATTTGACGTGTCTGGCGAAATAAAAGTCGGAATGCAATTTTACGCGCAATCAAACGGCGGACCTGTGATGGTTCGCGTTTCAAAAATTTCCGACGACAAAATCACGATTGATGGAAACCACGAGCTTGCGGGCAAGACGCTTTATTTCGACGTGGAAGTGAAATCCGTTTCCGATGCGAGCGCGGAACAAATCGAAGCCGGCACAGTTTATCTTGGCGGATGCGGCGGTTGTTCGTGCGGAGGCGGCTGTGGAGGAAGTTGCGGCGAAGGTGAAGGCTGCGCGGGCGGATGTGGCGGCGGCTGCGGAAATTGCGGAAACTGATTCGCGCGAAAATTTTTTCATTTAAAGCGGTCGCGAGTTTTGCGCGGACATTTGACTTGTGCTAAAAT
>CAMWWZ010000005.1 GCA_947178095.1 uncultured Treponema sp. | reverse complement strand
GCGCGAAATCGATGCCGCAGAAAGCGCGATTCTTTTGGAACAAAAAGGATTTGATTCGGACGATTTTCTTGAAGAAATTATGGAGCTGCTCGGCGGCGATTTTCAAGAAGGCGAAAATGAAAATACGCGCGAAGAAAATTCAAGTGACGAAAATTCTGGCGAAAATTCTGCGGAAAAAAAATCCGATTCTTATTCGAAAAATGACACGATTTTGGAAAACGCCGCGCTTCACAAAATTTCGGATTTGGAAAATAATTACGAATTTTTTTTGAAGCAATGCGCCGACGAAATAAAGAATTTTTTTTCATCCGCGCTTGCAGGAAAATTTCAAGGCTGCGAAAAGGAAAATTTTTTGGCATTCTTCAACCAAAAGGCCGCGAAAAATTTTTCGCAAGGGGAAAAAAATTGGATTTTTTTGCCGTTCGAATTTGAAATGAATTCGCTTCGGAAAAATGGCGAGGACGCTTTGCGCGGCGCGGGCGTTTTTCGGATTTGCGTTGACTTGGAAAAAAATCTTGCGGAAAAAATTTCTGTGAATTTTAAATTCGCTGGAAAAGATTTGCGTTTTGTGCTATGCTTTAAAGACAAAAAAGTTTGCCGCGTGCTTTTTTCGTTTGAAGGCGGCGACGCGGATTCTTCGGCGGAAAGTTTGTCGCAAATTTTCTGCGAAGACGTGGAAGTGTGCGCGATTTTGCCCGAGGAATTTTCTGCATTTGGCACGGAAGATTTTCCACTTTCTTCTGTGGAGGGGTTTGCGTGAAGCGCGAAGTGAAAAAAGCCGTGGCGTTGAAATATCCGGAAGGCGCGAGCGCGCCGTTCATCGCCGCGAGCGCGAAAGGATTTTTGGCGCAAAAAATGCTCGAGGTCGCCGCCGAAAAAAAAATCCCGATTACGGAAGATGCCGCGCTCGCCGATTTTTTGAGCGTGCAGGAAATCGGGCAAGCGATTCCCGAAGAAACGTGGGAAGCCGTGGCGAAAATTTTCGCGTTCGTCGTGCAGTTCGAAGCGAAGGAGCGCGGCGCGTAGGTTTGCGATTTTTATGGTTGGAAGCAAAAAAGAAATCGGCAATGCCGGAGAGGAACGCGCGGCGCGTTTTTATGCGGAACGCGGATTTGAAATCGTCGCAAGGAATTTTCGCGCGAGACGCGGCGAAATCGACATAATTGTCGCGAAGGAGGACTTGATTGTTTTTGCCGAAGTGAAAACTCTTCCGGGCGGCGAAGCTGACACATTGGCATATGAATTGAACGCGAAGAAACGGCGCAAAATTATAGAAAGTGCTAAATTTTTTCTGGAAAAACATCGAAAATATAGTAACAGCATCGTCCGCTTTGACGCTGTTGTTGTGGATATGCCGGGTGTTGCGCCGGTCTATCTTATAGAAAACGCTTTTTCGGAAATTTGAATGGGCACAATCTTAAAATATGCTCCGCATGATGTCGATGAAAAATTCGATGGAATGGAAAAAATTCCTCCTCGCTTGCTTGAACTGCGAACGAAGATTCACGACGTGTCGTATATCGACAACGCGGTAAATCGAATCGCATTTATTTTGAGCAAGAATTTGATTGACAATCCGGAAGAATTGAGATTTAATTTTAATTGAAAAAATTAAAAGACGGTGTGCTATGACAAGGAACGAAAAAAGAAATCGCAGACTGCGGGACGGCGGCTCTTGGAACAATTCGCAGGGGCGGAACGCTTCCCGCAGACATTTTGGGCTTAATGTGGAAAGCTCTGAAGAAATCGTGACGCGCGAAAATGCTATCCGCGAATTCAAGGCGCGGGGAGCGATTTGTCCTGCTTGCGGAAAATCCATCGCTGATATGTCGGAAGCCATCGCGGACAAATCCACTGGCGCGCCGATGCATTTTGACTGCGTTTTGGAAAAGTTGAAATCGCAGGAAAAAATCGCGTCGAACGAACACATCGCGTACATAGGGCAGGGACGCTTCGCCGTGATTCGCTATGAAAATCCGCACGACACGAAAAAATTCACGATTGCGAAAACCATTGACTGGGAAGACAAAAACAAGCCCGCGTCTTGGCGCGACGAAATGGCCGACTTGTATTCGAAAGTAAAATGATTCGCGTGGAAGATTTAATTCCCGACGCTCGCGCGGCAATTTTAATTTAGATTTTTCGCTTGTTGACAATACTTGCTATTTAAATTTTTTTCAAACTGTGCTATCTTATAATTATGCAGGTTTCGGAAAATTTTGCCGTGGACGATTTTTTGCGTTCGTGTGACAAACCTTTTACTCTCAAAGATTTTACGCGGCGGATGCGTGAAAACGGTTTCAATTTGAATCAGGACGAAAGCGACGCTTACTTGTCGGAAAGTCCTTACGTCTTTCAATTTGAGTCCGGCGAATTCATCACGCGGGCGGCGGCGTTTACGGGAAAGTATTTCAGCTTCACTCTCACTCAGGAAGAAATCAAAAACAAGATGTTCGTTCCGGGGCATCGCTTCATGCCGTTCGTGGACGAAATGCAAAATCCTGCGGCGTTCACGTTCGTCTGCAAAGGCGAAAAACTCGATTCCCGCGTCGGCGAATTCCGCAAGGAAACCGTGCTTGATTTGTACCGGCTTTTCGGCGAGGAATACGAAGTGCAGTACATCGCCTCCGATCCCGCGCTTGCGGACTTGGATTTGGCGGCGGTGGATTTCGAGCTTCCTTCGCGCGTGAAAATCACGGGCTGCGACATTTCTGATTTTATCGACGAAATCGGACTTACCGTGGGCGACCGAATTTTGTGCCGCGTGATAAATTGGGACAAGGGCATCATCGAAATCGAGCCGATTCACAAGGAGCGCGAAAATAATTCAGGCACGGTCCAAATCGAAGAAAGCGACCGCGAGAGAATTCTTTGGTGCGATAAATTCGAAAAGTCGCTCATAAAAATAATCGAAACCGAAGGCCCGTGTTCCACGATTGAAGAGCAGCTGGCGTTCACGTTCTTCGACAACATCGAAACTCTTTGCACGAAAAATTGCGATTCCGTGGAAAATTTTTTGGCGCGTTCCAAAAAAATCGGCCTTGAACTTTTCGGCGTGGAAACTCGGCTTTGGTACAAAAATCAAATCGTTCCGGCGGTCGGCGCATGGAACGGAAGCGAAATGGAAAAAGATCCGTGCGAGCTTCAGAATCTCACGTTCAAAATTCCGGAATATATTTTGGACAGCTATCTCAAGGATTTTGAATACAGCAAGGAAAAGGATTTGGCTGTCTTGATGAAGCGGATGTTTCCCGCGAATTTTGCGCTCACGAACGACGAAAAAAAATATGTTTTCTTGCACATTGCCGAAAGATATGCTATAATAAAAAAAGATTACAATTATTTTGCGGACTATCCTGTGGGCGCGATTCGCAAGCAGGCGCTTTCGCTTTATTCGCGGGTGAGCGCGCTTGTTTACGACGTGGAATCTTCGACCGCGCAGTTCAATCAATTTCCGCAGCAGGAATTGGTGATACTTTCGCAGCTTTTCACGCACATCAACAGGATTTTGGAATCGATGAATTCGAATCCCGATGCGGTGGTGGAAGACGAGGCGACTCTCGAACTTTCAATCGAAGGAATGGAATGCAATTTCGAGGACATAGTTGACGCGATTCGTTATGTGGTGGAAAAGCAGCGGCGCAGTGATTTTACGGTCGTCTGATTTTTCTGCGGACTTAATTTTTTCCGTTGTTGAAAATTGAGGAATAAAAATGGAAATTTCACAAATGATAAAACGCGGCGGCGTGATTAACAATGTTGACGCGAACGATATTTTTGAAGTGTACGAGCAGATTTGTCCGAAAATGAATTTGCCAGATTCGGTTACGGCGCAGCAATTGTACGAAGGACTTTGCCGGCGCGAAAAAGTGATGAGCACGGCGGTGGGGCACGGAATCGCGCTTCCGCATTGCCGCGACATAATTCTCAAGGACGACGAAAGCCAGCAGGTTACGGTGGTCTATTTGAAAGAACCGATTGACATGAACGCGCCCGACGGAAAAAAAGTTTCGGTGCTTTTCGTGCTTTTGACGAGCAATTCTCAAACGCATTTGCAGACGCTTTCGACTTTGGCAGGGCTTTTCAAAAATGAAAGGTTCGTGAACTTGCTGAAAAATCATGCGGGCGCGGAAGAATTGGCGAATGAAGCAAAAGGCTTGTAAGGGAAACCTCTAAAAACTTCAGTTTTTAGAGGTAACTTTGAAAATGCGATGTTCTTCGTTGCGCTATTATAGCGACGAAGAACTCGTCGGCACATTCGAAAAAATTGCTAAAAGCAAGTTTTTCGAGGTGTCCTAAAAAACACCTGCGATTTTCAATTCGTTGCGAAAGTCGCGGGCTTTTTGTTTGCGATGCGAGCCTTCGGCTTGCATAATATTTTAAAGGAGTTTATGCAAAAAGCCCCGCACAAATGGAACGCAAGCTTTTTATTTACATTGTAAATCGAATGCTTGCTACCAAGTTTTTCGCTACGCGTAAAAACTTGCGCGGCACTTTTTGCATGTCAAGTTTCCGTTGGAAACTTGCATATTAAATGCGCATCCCGCTTGAAACTTCGCGCAACACGCTCGTTGCGAGGCGCTTTGTTGCGGATGCGCTTAAAAAGTCAAGAATAAACTTGAAACTTTATTCTTGACTTTTTATAGGAGTTTTTTATGAACGAAAAGGGAATCGCTGCCGCGGCTTTGTCCGTCCGCAGTCTTTCGATGGATGCCATTCAAAAGGCCAATTCTGGACATCCTGGCTTGCCGCTCGGCGCGGCTGAACTTGCCGCCGTGCTTTATGGCGAGATTATGAAGCATAATCCTGCCAACTCAAAATGGGCGGATCGCGATCGCTTCGTGCTTTCTGCGGGGCACGGCTCGATGTGGCTTTATTCGATATTGCATTTGAGCGGCTACAAAGTTTCCTTGAACGACATAAAAAAATTTCGGCAAGTCGGCTCGAAATGTCCGGGGCATCCCGAATACGGCCAGACGGACGGCGTGGAATGCACGTCAGGTCCGCTCGGACAGGGCGTGGCGGAAGCCGTTGGAATGGCGATTGCCGAAACGATGCTCGCCGCGCGATTCAACACGAAGAATCATAAAATCGTGGATCATTACACTTATTCGCTCGTGGGAGAAGGCTGTCTTGAAGAAGGAATTTCTTCCGAAGCCTCGAGCCTTGCGGGGCATTTGCAATTGGGAAAACTGATTGTTTTCTACGACCAAAATCAAATCAGCATTGACGGCAGCACGGACATCACTTTCACCGAAAACATCGCCAAGCGTTACGAAGCCTACGGCTGGCAAGTTTTGCGCGGAAGCATGTACGAGCCTGCGAAAATTGTGGAACTCGTGAACGAGGCGAAAAAATGCGCCGACAAGCCGACTCTCATCATGCTTAAATCCGTGATTGGAAAAGGCGCGCCCAAGCAGGGAACGCCCGACGTTCACGGTGCGCCGCTCGGCGCGGAAGGAATTATCGCCGCGCGCAAAAAATTGGGAATTCCCGAAGGCGCGGAATTCTATGTCGATCCTGAGGCGCAAAAATATTTCGAATCCAAAAAATCCGCGTTCGCAGCCGCCGAAGAAAAATGGAACGCCGAGTTCGCCGCATGGTCAAAAGAAAATCCCGAACTTCGAAAAATGTGGGACGCTTTCTTTGCGGGAAAGCCCACGGGAAAATCAGTCGCGCCGAAATACAAAATCGGCCAAAGCGACGCCACTCGCAATTCAAGCGGAAAAATGATAAACGTCATGGCGGACAAATATTTGAATCTCGTGGGCGGTTCTGCCGACTTGATGGGACCGAACAAAACGCAAGTCAAAAATGACGACGGCACTTACAGCGCGCAAAACCGAAAAGGCCGCACGATTGAATTCGGCATCCGCGAATTTGCGATGTCCGCGATTTGCGCCGGAATCAATTTGCACGGCGGGCTTCGTCCGTTCTGCGCGACGTTCTTGATTTTCAGCGACTATCTTCGTGCCAATTTGCGCGTCCAATCTTTGATGGGCTTGAACACGATTTACGTTTTGACGCACGATTCGATTTATGTTGGCGAGGACGGACCGACTCACCAGCCGATCGAAACGATTGCCGCTCTTCGCGCGATTCCTGGCGTTCACGTTTTGCGTCCGGGCGATTCGGAAGAAACTTGCCTTGCTTGGGAAATGGCGATGGCATCGAAGAAAAATCCGGTTTGCCTTGCGCTCAGCCGCCAAAATCTTGCGGTGTATGAAAAGGCCGACAAAAATTGGAAGGCAAGCGCGAAAAAAATCGGCGCGTATATTGTTCAGGATGGCGGCGCGAAACCCGACATCACGATTCTTGCCACTGGAAGCGAAGTGAACATGTCGCTTGCGGCGGCGAAGCTCGTTCCGAACAAAAAAATTCGCGTCGTTTCAGTTTTGGACAAAACGATTTTCGATTCGCAAAAATGCGACGAAAAGAAAAAGCTTTTTGGCGGCGCGCCGCGCGTTGTTGTCGCGGAAGCCGGCGTGAGCATGGGATGGGAAGGATACGCCACAAAATGCTGCGACCTTTTCACGATAAACCGATTCGGCGAATCAGGCCCTGCGAACAAAGTGGCGGAGCATTTGGGATTCACCGCGGAAAAATTGGCGGAATTGCTGAAATAGCGTGATGCCTGAAAATCCGCGCAAAGCTTTGCGCGGATTTTCGTTTTTAGTCGGAGGGGAAAATGGAAAAGGCAAAAGTTTTTTTTACGGATTTTCGCGCCACAGAAGACGGCGGAATTGAAAAAAAATTAAAGCGACTTTTGAAATCGGCAGGAATTGAAAAAATCGATTTCGACGGAAAATTCGTCGCGATAAAAATGCATTTTGGCGAAGACGGCAACATGTCGTTCCTGCGCCCAGATTACGCGCGCGCCGTGGCGGAACTCGTAAAAGATTTGGGCGGAAAGCCGTTCCTCACCGACTGCAACACGCTTTATCCCGGCTCGCGCAAAAATGCGATCGAACACATTTCCTGCGCCGAAAAGCACGGATTCAATTCTATTACGACAGGCTGCCCCGTGATTATCGGCGACGGTCTCAAAGGCACTGACGACATTGAAGTTCCCGTTCCGAACGGCGAGCTTTGCAAAACCGCGCTGATTGGACGCGCCGTGATGGATGCCGACATTTTCATTTCCCTCGCGCATTTCAAAGGGCACGAAGAGGCGGGATTCGGAGGCGCGATAAAAAACATCGGAATGGGATGCGGAAGCCGCGCCGGAAAAATGATTCAGCACAACGCCGGAAAGCCGCTCGTAAATCAAGAAGCGTGCCGAGGCTGCCGAAAATGCGCGAAGGAATGCGGAAGTGACGCAATTTCATACATCGAAAAAAAAGCCGTAATCGACCAAGAAAAATGCAAGGGCTGCGGACGCTGCATCGGCTCGTGCAATTTCGACGCAATCTACAATCCCAACGAAGGCGCGTTCGAAGATTTGGGACGCAAGATGGCAGAATACACGCATGCCATTTGCGAAGGCCGCCCGTGCTTTCACATAAATATCATTCGCGACGTGAGTCCGTGGTGCGACTGCCATGCGTTCAACGATGCGCCACTCATCCCGAATTTGGGAATGGCGGCGAGTTTCGATCCCGTGGCTTTGGACAAGGCTTCGAGCGACCTTTGCCAAAAAGCCGAGCGTTTCAAGGACACGCAAATCGGCGACCACATAAAAGCGGGCTACAAGGCGACGAGCGATTTGTGGCGCGATTCGACTCACGCTTCGGTTTGGGAAACCGCGCTCGAGCACGGCGAAAAAATCGGACTTGGAACGCGGGAATACGATTTGGTTTTGTGTAAATAAATTCCAGCGAATCTTTGCGAATTAAAAAAAATGCGAAAAAATTGCAATAAACTCTTTTCATATTTAAATAAATGTGATATAATAATTGCAAGTATTATTTAAAGTTCGTTCACGGGAGGACTTGGATGAACGAATGGCTCAAAAAACTTGGCGACTCCGCGAAAGCGGCTTGGGCCAAGTGGTCGAAAATTCAAAAGGGAATAGTCATCGGCATTGTCATCGTGGTTATCGTGGCAATAATCGTGATGTTCCGAGTCTCTTCCACTCCTTCGACGGTGCGGCTTTTCAATGCGCCTGTTACCGGCGAGGCTCAAAGGCAAATCCTTTCGCGTCTAGATGAAGAAAACATTCAGGCCAATGTGAATGACGCGGGTTATATTTCTGTGGCAGACGAAGCGACCGCCACTCGCGCACGAACTCTTTTGTTCACGGAAAATCTCGTTCCTTCTACGGTGGATCCTTTTGCGGGTGTGTTTGACAGAAGCTGGTCAACAACCGACGCCGACCAAAACGTGCGCATCCAGCAGGCAAAACAAAGGCAGCTCAAGCAGCACATCGAATCTTTGCCGGATGTTGCGAACGCGGAAGTTATTCTCAATTTGCCGGAAAGCAAGCTTTTTCGCAGCGATCAGACTCCTGTTACGGCGAGCGTGATTTTGACTGTTCGCCGGGGAAGCGACTTGTTTTCGAGTCGCCGCAGAATTCGCGGAATTCAGGAATTGATTCTTTCGGCGGTGGACGGCCTTACCGAAGAAAATTGTACGATCACGGATTCGGAAGGAAATATCCTCAATGATTTCGAAGGACAGGCGGATTTTGACAGGCTTGATTTGGTAAAAAAGCAGGAGCGGCTAATTCGCGAAAGCGAGGCGTATTATCGCGCCCAAACTTTGAAGTCGCTCCAAAGCGATTTTTCGGAAGACAGAGTGCGCGACTTGCTCATAAAAATCGACATGGATTTTTCCGAAGAAACGCGCGATTCTGTCGTCTACCATCCGATTGAGATTCGTCCCGACAATCCCGACACGCCTTACGACGATTCGGAGTACCGCGACTATCTTCCGCGCTCGAGCCAAACTGTGACGCGCGAATGGCAGGGAACGGGATTCAATCCGCAAGGACCTGCCGGCACGGAAGGACAGAATCCGCCGGTTTATTCCGATATGTCAAATGTGATTGGCCGTCAAACTGAAACCGGTGTCACGCAAAACAACGAGCTCAATCAAGATACGATTCATCGCGTGGAAAGCCCGCGCTTCGGGCGCGTCACGGTTTCAGTGAACATTGACGGCGAATGGGAAGTCATAAAGGACGGCAAGGGAAATCCGATTTTCGTTACGGACGACAATATAGAAAACGCGCGTGAAAGAATGAGGGAGCTTTTCCCTGATTGGGATACGAACGAAGTCACTCGCTCGAACGCGCGCCTGAGATTGGGAAGCGTTTTGCGTGTCTATCGTCCGCTTTCCCAAAAGACTCTCGAAAATGTTTCGGCTCGACTGGAAGGCGCGATTGGCTACGACCGTGCGAAGGGCTACCGTGTCGTGGTGACGAACATTCCGTTTGACAGACGCGAGGAATTTGACGCCGATGATGCCGCCATTTTGAAAGCGCAGCAGACGCGGCTTACTATAATTTTGGTATTGATTGGACTTGCCGTGATTTTAGCAGTGTTCATTTTGTACCGAGTCATCAGCCGCGAAATGGAACGTCGCCGCCGTTTGCGCGAAGAGGAATTGCTCCGAAAACAGCAGGCTGCGCGCGATCAGGCTTTGTGGGAAGCGAAAGAAGAAGGCGTGGAAGTTACGATGTCCGTGGAAGAACGCCGCCGCGCGGAACTTCAGGAAAACGCCATCGCCATGGCAAAAGAGCATCCGGAAGATGTCGCAATGCTCATCCGCACTTGGCTTATGGAAGAGTAGTGGGAATGCGTTTTCGCATTTTCGTCATGAATGTTGATTAAGGGATAGTGGATAATTATGAACGGTATGGATTTTCAAAAAACTTCGCAAAGGAACATTCCCGGAAGAAAAAAGGCTGCCATACTTTTTGGCGAGCTCGACCCTGCCGCTGCCGAAGGTGTAATGGATTATCTCAACGCCGATGAAAAGAAAATGCTTTTGAAGGCGATGCGCAAACTTGGCACGAAATATAATCCGAACAATCCTGCCGAAGTGCGCGATGAAATTCAAGTTTTAGAGACTTTAGAAAGATTCGGAAAAGTCCGAAATATATATAAGGACGTCGCTTCGGAAAGAAAGGCATTCGAAAAGGTGGCCGCTTCTCCCGCGACGAAAATCAAAAACGCGCTCAATGATTATCCTGACAAGGTGGCTTCAGTTTTGAGCGCGTGGCTCAGAAAAGACGAATAGTTTATTTTAGAGGGGAATTCGAATGGCAGAAGAAGCGGCTGCTGCGAAGGCTGCGGCAAAACCACAGTTGAAATCCGCTGGCGGCGGAAAAAAAAGTTCGAAAGACTATAAGAATCTCACCGGCAGACAAAAGGCGGCCATATTTTTGGTTTCCGTTGGAAGCGATGTTTCTTCCGAAATAATGAAGCATTTGCGCGAGGACGAAGTGGAAACTTTGACCTTTGAAATCGCGCGTCTTGAGACGGTTGACGCGGAAATAAAAGATCAGGTTTTGGAAGAATTCCAAGACTTGATGAACGCGCAGAATTTCATCACTACGGGCGGCATCGACTACGCGCGCGAATTGCTCGAAAAATCTTTGGGAAGCCAAAAAGCCATCGACATCATAAACCGCCTCACTTCGAGCCTGCAAGTGCGTCCGTTCGACTTCATCCGCCGCACCGATCCTGCGCATTTACTCAACTTCATTCAGCAGGAATATCCGCAGACAATCGCGCTTATTTTGGCGTATTTGGAGCCGGCGAAGGCTGCGATCATTTTGCAGAATTTGCCCGAAGAAATGCAGCCGGAAGTTTCTAAACGCCTTGCGACGATGGACCGCACTTCGCCTGATGTTTTGCGCGAAGTGGAGCGCGTTTTGGAAAAGAAACTTTCTACTCTTTCTTCCGAAGATTACACGGCGGCGGGCGGCGTAGAATCAATCGTCGAAATTTTGAACCTCGTCGATCGTTCTTCCGAAAAGGCCATCATCGAGGCTTTGGAAGAGGAAGATCCGGATTTGGCGGAAGAAATCAAAAAGCGCATGTTCGTTTTCGAAGACATCGTTATGCTCGACGACCGCTCGATTCAGCGCGTGCTTCGCGAAGTGGACACGCAGGAATTGGCAAAAGCCCTCAAGAGCGTGGACGCGGAAGTTCAGGACAAAATTTTCCACAATATGTCCAAACGCGCCGCGAGCATGCTCAAGGAAGACATGGAATTTATGGGGCCTGTCCGACTCAAGGACGTGGAAGAAGCCCAGCAGAAAGTCGTTTCTACGATCCGCCGCTTGGAAGAAAAGGGCGACATCGTAATCGCGCGTTCGGGCGAGGACGAGCTTGTAAGCTAATTAGCGTTGAGGTTTGGAAGTAAAATGGCGAAGACTGTGTTCCGTCCGCTTGAATTCAAGGACGACAAAAAAGATGTGGTTTCTCTGAAACTTATACGCGACTACGCTCCAGTCGAAGAAGTCGCGGAAGAAGAGGAAGTCGCCGAATACACAGGACCTACCGCCGAAGATTTGCGCAATGAAGCCGAAGAGTTCAAAAAAAACTGGGAAGCGGAAAAGCAGCAAATGCTCGATCAGGCGCAGGCGGCGGCGGACGAAATTGTGAAGAAGGCCGAAGATTCTGCTTTTGCGGAAGTTAAGCGGCAGACCGATCAGGCGCAAATCATAAAAACTCAGGCGGAACAAGAGGCGCAGAAAATCCAAAATGAGGCGCATGAAAAAGCGCAGCAAATTTTGAAAGACGCGGAAGGGGAGGTTCAAAAACTTTTCGAAGATTCGAAAAAGAAAGGTTTTGACGAAGGGCGCGAGGCTGGCTACGCCGATGGCTCTGCGGAAGCCACCCGCCTTGTCGAGCGCATGCACAAGGTGATAGAAGCCGTGATGCAGCGTCGCCAGGAAATTTTGGACGAGACTGAGCATCAGATTGTCGAGCTTGTAATTTTGAGCGTCCGCAAAATCATCAAGACAATTTCGGAAAATCAAAAGAGCGTTATTTTAAGCAATGTACTTTCTGCGCTCAAAAAAGTCAAAGGGCGCGGCGACATTACGATTCGCGTGAATTTGGAAGACGTAAAACTCACCACCGAGCACACGAAGGATTTTATCCAGCATGTTGAAGGCGTGAAAGGAATCACCGTGTTGGAAGATTCTTCTGTGGAGCGCGGCGGCTGCATTGTGGAAACCGATTTCGGCGCGATCGACGCGCGGATTTCTTCCCAGCTTGCGGAATTGGAAGAAAAGATTTTGGAAATTTCTCCGATAAAGTCGGTTTCAAAATCTGATGTGGTTGAGCAGTGATGACGAGCGACGACAAGAAATTCAGCCTTGAAAAATATCTCGAAAAAGTAAAATCCACCGAAACGATTTTGTATGTCGGAAAAGTGAAGAGCGTGAACGGCCTTGAAATTTTGAGCGAAGGTCCGCGCTCCGTCATCGGAGAAATCTGCACGATTCGAATTGCAAGCCTAAAAAAGGAAATGCTCGCCGAAGTTGTCGGGCTTGAAGGAACTACGGTGCGTCTCACGGCGTTCGGCGACACGCGCGGAATTGAAGTGGGAACGGAAGTGGTGGCTTCGGGGCAGACGTTGCAAGTGGGCGTGGGCGAAAAACTTTTGGGGCGCGTGATTGACGCGACAGGAAAAGCCGCCGACGGAAAGGCAGAGCCAGCCTGCGAAATTTATTATCCTGCCTTGGCGAGCGCGCCCGATCCGATGAAGCGAAAGCCGATAACGCGCCGCATTACGACTGGCGTCCGCTCGATTGATTCGATGCTGACCGTGGGGGCGGGGCAGAGGCTTGGAATATTCGCAGGCTCTGGCGTCGGAAAATCCACTTTGATAAGCATGATGGCTCGCAACACTAACGCCGATGTCAACGTGATTGCATTGGTGGGCGAGCGCGGGCGCGAAGTCCTTGATTTTATAAATCGCGATTTGGGCGAAGAAGGCTTGAAGCGTTCCGTCGTGGTCGTTGCTACGAGCGACACTCCGAGCATTTGCCGACTTCGCGCGGCTTTCGTTGCCACCGCAGTCGCCGAATATTTTCGCGATCAGGGAAAGAATGTCATGCTGATGTTCGACAGCGTGACGCGATTTGCGATGGCGCAAAGGGAAATCGCGCTTTCAAACGGCGAGCCTCCCGCGCGTGAAGGATTTCCGCCGAGCGTTTTCGACATGATTCCAAAACTTCTCGAAAGGACGGGCACGAACGAAAAAGGCTCGATCACCGCTTTTTATACTGTCCTTGTCGAGGGCGACGACATGAACGGCCCGATTGCCGACACCGTGCGCGGCGTGGTTGACGGGCACATCGTCTTGAGCCGCGCTTTGGCGCAGGCGTATCATTATCCTGCCGTGGACGTGCTCGCAAGCATTAGCCGACTTGCCCGCCGCGTTACGGGAAAAGCCACCCGCGAAGCGTGCGGAAAAATCAGGCGGCTTATGGCGACTTATCAGCAGAACGAGCTTATGATTACGACCGGCGCGTATGCGCAAGGCGCGTCGCCTGCGATTGACGAAGCGATTGAAAAGCACGATGCGATCGAAGAATTTCTCAAGCAGGAAGAAAGCGACCGCTGCACGATGCGCGACACGCTTGAAAAACTTTCCGCGCTTTCCGAAACGGAAATTCCCGAGGAAGAATTCGACGATTGCCCTGCGGCGGAAATTCCTTCTGCGGCCGAAGCCGCAAGCAATGCCGATGGCGCGAAAGAAAATCCTTCGTCTGAAACAAGTCTAAATGAAGAAATTTAAATTCGAACTTGAGTCGCTCTTGAGTCTCAGAAAATACGAGCAGGAACAGGCTCAAATCGAACTTGGAAAAGCCGTGAGCGCGGAGACGAAAATCCAAGCCGACTTGGACACGCTTGCCGAGCAATACGCCACCGTAAAAAAATTGGGCGCGGGCGAGCGCGATTTTGCGAAGATCGCCGAAGCGCAGCAATTCTATTCTTTCGTCAAATATCAGCAGGAACAACTTTTCGCGCAAATGGCGCAGGCAAAGCTCGTCACCGAAGAAAAGCGCGCGGCGTTCAACGCTGCCATGCAAAAAACCGAAAGCCTCAAAAAACTTCGCGAGCGAAAACTTGAAGAGCACAAAGCCGCGCAAAAAAAAGAAGAGGCGAAATTCCTCGACGACATTTCCACGTACAAATATAATTGAAAAGTGAGCGCGGATTTTTTTTGGTAGGGCAAAATGAAAAAGATTGGTGAATTTTTTGACAAGCTCGAAGAGAAACTTGAAGGAATATTGGAAGGCAAAAACCATGAAAACAAAAAAAGAGAAAGCTTGGGATTTGGCATAGAAAAGCAAATTGGGGGCTGCTTCTTGCTTGCTCCAATCGATTTGGCGATGCTTATTGCTCTGATTTTTGGATTCGATGCGGACACCTTTGTTTTAATTGGTATAATTGCGGGAATCGTTTCATTCATACCATGCGAAATATTTTGCCATTACCTTAATAAACGCATCGCGGAGCAGGAAACGGAAGATGCGGCGGAAGATTTGAATAACGACATAAATAGCATATCTTTGAAAGTAGGCATTGTTGCGGCCATTATGTTCTTTGTGCTGCTCTTTTTGAGCTTTGATGTGGATCTTTCGCCTTTTAATTAGTCGTCGCGAAAAATTATTTTGGAGAAAAAATGAAAAAGATTGTAGGCTTGTTTTTGCTGTTCGTGTTTTCAGGCGTTTTGTATTGTGAAGATTTTAATTCCTTTATAAAGGGAAAAACTTATTTGCCCGTAGAATATTTGGATGCCCTAAAAGGCGAAGACAGGAATATCTTGCTAAAATACAATCCGCAAATTGAAAACAATTCTGAATATGATTTCGCATTTGAGAGAGATACCGAATGGTATGTCGGACTTTGAGAAAAGCGATTGCTTGCAATGGGCATGTTTGTGTATAATAAGGATTGATGAAAATGAAGGGGAAAAAAATGGAATTGAAAGTATTGCAGGATTTTGAGTTTTACTCGAAAGTCCCCAAAGAAGTCATTACGAAATATGAAAGAAAAATCCCCGAGCAGTTTGTCGAAATATGGAAAAACTACGGTTTGGGAACTTTCCAGCAGGGGTATTTCAAAGTAATAAATCCTGATGATTATATTGAATTTGTCAGGGAATCATACTTTGAGAAAAACTGCATACCATTGCTAATAACGGCACTTGGGGATATAATTGTTTGGGAGAGAGAAAAATGTTTGTGCATAGTGTTTTATAGATATAATGATTTTGATTGCCTGGAATATGGATGTCATTTTTTCTTCGATGATATTTTTGATGCATATTTTCAAGAAAACGCTTTGAAAATGAAGAACTTCAAAGAAGCATTGCAATTGCTTGGCTCGCCTGCTTATGACGAGTGCTACGGTTATGTTCCGCTGTTGTCTTTGGGCGGGGCGGAAAAGCCGGAAAACCTTCAGAAAGTAAAGCTCCGCGAGCATTTGGATATAATGTATCAAATGCAAGGCGGCGTTTAAAATGATTTGCGAAACGCCGCTGTTTCTTGACAAAACTCTTGGGAGAATATACCTATGGAAAAAAGAAAAGTGACTGTTTTTATTCTTTGCATATTTAGCCTTTTTTCTTTATATGCAGAAATAACAAAGGAAGGATTCTCAATTAGTGGAATAAGAATAGAGACACCGTTCCAAAATGAAACTTTGCTAGAGGAAGAGACATACACAATCAATGAGGATTTTTTATATTATTGTGTTTATAAATTACGGAATACAAGTAAAAAAAGTAATAATATATCATTTTCAATAAATGTCAAAACAGCTCCATGGGGTGGAAGAAACTATTGTGAAACGTTATTGCCGGAGAATTTCACAATATTAGTCAACAATGAGAAAGTACATTTTGCTTATAAAAATGAGGAAGCGACGCTTAATTACGATGAAGTATTTACAAGAGGAACATATAGTTTTGATAATTCTGGTGATGTCATTTTTACTGTAAACTTCGAACCTAAAGAATTGAAAACTTTAGAGATTTCCTACACTGTCAATCTTTCTTCAAGTATCTCTGATATTTTATATGAAGTATATTTTGCGCAGAATATTAAGCACAGTCCTGATTACAAAAGAAAAATCTCTATCCATAATCAAATGGAAGAAGAGTATACTTCAAGAATTACTGTTTGTAAAGATGGAATCCCTACTGGATACAATGAGAAATCGATTCTAGATATTTATGACAATTATATTGACAGTTCTGAAATTGTTTTTGAGCGTAGAGACAAGGAATTAATCCTCCATTTTACAGAATCAGACTCCGTAGGAATATTGATTTATTTATCAGTATTTTTATATCTTGGCAATCCTGCCGCAGATTATCAATTTAGTTCCGGCTCAATAGAATTTAATTCAATACCGAAAATAGTGCTTTCACAAACTGTAATTCCAAAATTGAATCTTTATTTCCTGAACAATAGACAATTATGGTTGCTTAGAAATTCATTCTATGCCTTGCACGGATATGCTTTTAAGAATCCTGAATTAACTGAATTTTTCTTAGAGAATTTACAAGGATATCGTAATCTAATAAAACAAGGCTTCGATGAAAATTCATTCAATGAAATCGAGCGGAAGAACATCGAGCTGATAAAGGAAATGGAAAACATGACGGAGCCGCTCATTTTGTCAGATTATTTAAAGTAATGCTTTTTTCAGTATGGGAGTGAAAAAGCAAAAGATGGAGCGACATTTCATACACAATTGTCAAAGGGGAAATAAGAAATGAATGGCAAAGAAAAAATATTTTGCACGATGGTCTTGCTTTTGGCATTCGCGAATCTGCATTCAAAAGAATTGGTGGACGTTGCGTCCGGGGAATCCCATACGCTGCTGCTTTTTAAGGGCGGGACAATTGTCTCGCTGGGAGAGAACTGCTGCGGGCAGCTGGGCAGGGAAACGGAAGGCGACGGAATGGAAGGCAAGCGCGTTGCTTCGGACAAAAAATTTATTTCCGTCGCCGCCGGCTATGATCACAGCCTCGCGGTTTCCGACGACGGGGCTTTGTGGGGCTGGGGAAGCAACAGGCATTTTCAATTTGGATTTAGCGTTCCTGTTGAAAATGATTTGCATCCTCGGGATGTCAAATACAAAGTGCCTGTTCAATTGGACAACACGAAAAAATGGAAAAAGGTCTTTGCGGAGGACAACATTTCAATCGGCATGACATCCGACGGAAGGCTTTGGAACATCTCGAGGGAGTGCCACGAAATCGAGCATCCGTACGGCGCGAAATGGAAAGATGTGCGGATAGAATGTTTTGCGGAGTGGGATGGAACTGATTACAACTTTTTGCTCAAGGATGAAAAAAATCGCTATTGGCTGTACAAGATGCCTTTGTTTTCGCCCGATGAGCCGTACACTTTGTTTTTCAATAAAGACGAATGTTTCCTTGATGACGCGGAGGATCATCTCGATGAACAGTTGTATCCTTTGCTCAAGCCGACGGACTTTTTTTACATGAATGGGCTTTCCGGGATTTTCAAGGAAGGCAAGAAATTTACTGTTTGGGGATTATCCGTAATTGACGCGGAAGAATTTCTTAATGCCAACCGTGGAAGCGAAGATTTTGGTTTTCATAAAATAGTGGAAAAACAAATTCACCTTGACGACAAGAACATAAAAAAAATTCTGTGCGGCCAATTCCTTCCCGAAGTAACGTATCTGTTCGAAATGGATCGGATGAAAAACGGCCCTTACACGGCGTTCTTTTATAAGGACGGGAGTTTGCGCCTTTTTGCGAACGGGCGCGAATACAAAATAGGAAAAGAGCAGGGCATAAAAAAAGTGTTCGACGGCTACAACATAATATTTCAGACGAAAGATGAGCGCATATTTTTCATCGGCTACAATTTGTATGACTCGCTTGGAGATTACGATTCAGAAGCGTCCGAAAATGAAAACAATTTCTTTTTTTGCAAGGAAGTGAAATGAATGAAGAGTATGTGCCGAGATGGGAGACGAGAAAAAAGTCGGCGAGACATCTCTCTCTCCATATCCCATGCCCACTTATGTACATATCACACATACACTTATGCACATATCCCATACACACTTATGTACATATCCCATGGTGTGATATGTCGTAAATTCATGTAGCTTTAAAGAATATTTTATGCAATTGCCGGGCATTTTGTGGCTTGCATCATTCCGCGAGGAACAATTCCATAGTGTCCACCAGCTCGCTGAAGTTTGAGCGCAGCCGCTTCATTAGGTCTTTGGTGCGGCGTTCGTTGTGGCTGATGACGCTGCCGACGGGGAGGAACAGTTCGTAAGGCTCTACGCCGAGCGCGTTTGATAGTGCGGCAATGGTTTCGAATTTTCCGACTTTCTTCTGGTTCTCAATCTCGCTTATGTACGGCGAGCTTACGTCTGCAAGTTCCGCAAGTTTTTCCTGGCTCAAGTTCTTTTCCATGCGAATCCGTTTTATGTTTTCTGAATATAGTTTCCCCAATTCTGTGGCGTTCATAATATTGTATTGTACACTTGCTGTTTGCTAATAATAATAAACATATAGACATAATAATAACTAAATGATAATATATACTAACTAATTGCTATATATTTTGCAAACATTTTTCCGTTTTGCTATAAAAGTTCACGTTTCGCAAGTATAGCATGCATGGAGACAAAAATGCCACGCACCGCAACACAAAAGAACAACGTTCCATTCCCCTGCGGTGAAACGCTCTTTCCCCAAGCCACCGACAGCGGCACGGACGGGCGCGCCCAGACAAAATCAAAAGAACGGGTACGGCAGCACGGGGAAGTTTTTACCGCAGAGCGCGAAGTGAAGGCGATGTGTGATTTGGTAAAAGATGAAACCGAACGCATTGACAGCCGTTTTTTAGAGCCTGCCTGCGGCGACGGCAATTTTCTCGCCGAAATACTCTCGCGCAAACTTGCCGTAGTGAAACGCAAGTACGGGCGTAGCCATCTCGATTATGAAAAGAATGCCGTCCTTGCGGCATCTTCAATTTACGGTGTGGATATTTTGTTTGACAATGTGATTGCTTGCCGGGAGAGAATGTTCGCGCTTTGGGATAAGGAATATAAAGCAGTTTGTAAAAAGGATTGCAACGAACAAACGCGCGAGGCGGTGAAGTTTATTCTTTCGCGCAATATCGTTTGCGGCAATGCGCTCACGCTGAAATGCGTTGATGAAAACGCAAACGACACCGACGAGCCAATCATCTTTTCCGAATGGGCGTTTGTGACCGCGAGCCAACTGCAACGGAGCGACTACACATTTGACGAACTTTTGGCGCAAAACGACGGCAACCCAAAGACAAAACAGCGAAGTCTTTTTGACGACACCGTGGACGAAGGCATATTCCTGAAAAAATACATAACGCATTACAGGAGGGTGCAAGAAAATGGATGACACGCTGTTCGGAAAAGTTTACAATCCCGACGTTCTTTCCTGCCTCGCGAATTTGTCCAATGACGAAGTGTTTACGCCGCCCGAAATCGTAAATCAGATGCTGGATATGCTGCCGCAAGAGCTTTTCAAAAATCCCGATGCTACTTTTTTGGATCCGGCGTGCAAGACGGGCGTGTTCCTGCGGGAAATCGCAAAGCGGCTGATAAAAGGTCTGGAGCCGCAGTTTCCCGATTTGCAGGGACGCATAGACCACATTTTTCACAAGCAGCTTTTCGGCATTGCGATAACCGAACTTACAGGCCTGCTCGCCCGCCGCGGCGTGTATTGCAGCAAAAGCGCGGACGGCGTGTTTTCGGTGAGCAAGTTTGAAAGCGCAGACGGAAACATCAGGTACAAAAGAATTCCGCACACGTGGAAAAACGAAAAATGTATTTACTGCGGCGCAAGCCAATCGGAATACGAGCGCGGCAACGAACTGGAAAGTCATGCTTACGAATTCATCCACACGAGCGATTTGGAGAAGTTATTTAATATGAAATTCGATGTTATAATCAGCAATCCGCCGTATCAATTAAGGGACGGGGGCGGTACAGGCTCAAGCGCAATTCCTATTTACGATAAATTTGTCATTCAAGCAAAAAAACTCACGCCACGATATCTTATTATGATTACGCCTTCTCGTTGGTTTACTGGCGGAAAAGGACTTGATGAATTTAGAAATGAGATGTTGCATGATACGCATTTACGTATTATACACGATTTTCCGAACGCAGATGACTGTTTTCCAGGGGTAGAAATCAAGGGAGGAGTTTGCTATTTTCTATGGGATAGAGATAATGCTGGAGTTTGTTCTGTTAATACACATAACAAAGAGGCTACCGTTTCATCAATGCAACGCAACTTATTAGAGCCCGGAAATGAGGTTTTCATACGATACAATCAGGCTATAAGTATTTTTCATAAAGTAAAAATTTTTAATGAGCCGTCTTTTATGGAACTAGTAAGTGTTCGCCGTCCATTCGGTTTTTCTTCGACATTTAGTGATTTCTCAAAAAACAATTCATCAAATGGAATAAAAATCTATGCCAATAAGACCCTTGGATATTTAAGTACGGATTATGTTATTCCTCAAAATATAGAATCTATTGATAAATTTAAGATATTTATAAGTTTTGGATATGGAGCTGGAGAAGGATTTCCGCATCAAATTATTAACAAACCTTTTATTGGCGAGCCACATTCTTGTTGTACTGAAACATATTTGCAAATAGGGAAATTTGAAGATAGATTAACCGCTGAAAACGTAATTTCCTATATTAAAACTAAATTCTTTAGATTCTTTGTAATGTTAAAGAAAAACACTCAAAACGGTACAAAAAGCGTTTATCAATTCGTCCCCATGCAGGACTTCTCCAAACCGTGGACGGACGAAGAACTGTACGCCAAATACAACCTATCGCAAGAAGAAATCGACTTTATCGAATCAATGATTCGCCCGATGGAGTAGGCTGGCTTATGCGCAATCAAACATCACTTCCCGAACAAGTCGGCGTGAGTTCCCGTGCGTGTCAATTCCAAAACGAGCATATCTTCTTTAATTTGGTAAATCAAAAGCCAGTCGGGGCGGACATGACACTCGCGGTGACCTTTCCACTTTCCTTCCAAAGCATGGTCTTCGTATTTTTCGGGGAGAGTTTCGCCGTTCGCAAGCGTTATGATTACTTCGTCAAGCTCTTCGATTTTATAATTCCGCCTGATGGCAAGCTTATATTCCTTTTTGAATTTGCTGCTCCACTTTATGGAATACATATATGTAGCATTGTTGCTTTTCATTTTTTCAGCTCCGCGAGAGCTTCTTCCACGTTGTCGTACAAACCGTATTTCTTGGGATTTTTCTTGTATTTTTCGGGATTCTTCGCGTATTTCGCAAGAAACCTGTCGCCCTCTTTCATCGCGCGGATTGTTGCCCGATTGGGCTTTTCTTCGGGATATTCGATTTTGAATGGAACGCCGCGATGCAAAATCGACTGCCGCAAAAAAACGTTCACCGCGTCGCTCAAGGTGAGTCCCAGTCCTTCAAAAAGTTTTGAGGCTTCCGCCTTTACGTTTTCGTCAATGCGAATGTTTGTGCTTACTGTTGCCATGTCATTCTCCTGTTTGCTTGTGCTTTTGGCGTATATTGTATGCCAAATTGTGTCTTTTGTAAATACATTGTGAAAAAATCAATAAAAAGGAGTTTTGCCACTATGCAAGAAGAATTTTTTATACAGCACCCAAAATCCAATCCCACGATTTACGCCTATGTGCTGCCCGGCGTTCCGTCGCATGAAGGCTTTGTCAAAGTGGGCTACACCGGGCGCGATGTGACCGAGCGCATAAAAGAGCAGACGCACACGGTGGGCGTTCCGGCAAAGGTTCTGCTCAAGGAAAGCGCGATGCGGGCGGACGGCTCAATCTTCACCGACAAGGCGATTCACCGCGTTCTCCGCAAAAACGGCTTCAGGCGGCTCAACGAAGGAAATGACAAAAACGAATGGTTCGCCTGTTCTGTGCAGGACGTGCGCGCGGCGATTTTGGAAGTGCGGGACGGAATAACGTCGGAAGAAAAGCGCACGCAGGATTTCAAGATGCGCCCCGAACAGGAAAACGCCGTGCGAAAGACAAGCGACTATTTTGTGCGGGCAAAAAAAGAAGCGGCTTCAAGGCCGCCGAAATTCTTGTGGAACGCGAAAATGCGCTTTGGAAAAACGTTCGCCTCGTACAAGCTCGCGCAGAAGATGGGGTTTCGCCGCGTCCTCGTCCTCACGTTCAAGCCCGCTGTGGAATCGGCATGGCGCGAGGATTTGCTTTCGCACGTGGACTTTGAGGGCTGGCAGTTCGTCTCCAACAAGGACGCACAAAACGACGACATCAACATCGACGAAAGCTTTTCAAAGTGCGACAAGAAAAAGCCGATTGTCGTTTTTGGCTCGTTTCAGGACTTGCTCGGGCGGAACGAAAGCGGCGGCATCAAGGCGAAAAACGAATTCATCCATACGACGAATTGGGATTTGGTGATTTTTGACGAATATCATTTTGGTGCGTGGCGTGAGAACGCAAAAAGGCTCTTTGAAAATCCCGACGAGGATGACTTTGATTTTGACGTGGAAGCGTATCAGAAAAATGAGGCGGGGAACGCCTGCAACGAAAGCTTCCTTCCGATTACGACGGATTATTATTTGTTCCTTTCGGGAACGCCTTTCCGCGCGCTCAACAGCGGCGAGTTCATCGAAGAGCAGATTTTCAACTGGACGTATTCTGACGAGCAGCGCGCAAAAGAAAACTTTCGCGGCAAAGAAAATCCATACCGCTCGCTTCCGAAAATGGTCATGTTCACCTATAAAATCCCGGACAGCATCAGGCAGGTCGCCATGCAAGGCGAGTTCAATGAATTCGACCTGAACGTGTTTTTCTCGGCGGAAGGCAAAGGGGCGCATGCGAGGTTCGTCCATGAGAACGAAGTGCAGAAATGGCTCGACTTGATTCGCGGCTCGCATTTGCCGAGCAGCATTGACGATATGAAATTGGGGCAAGACAAGCGTCCGCCGATGCCCTATTCCGACGCGCGGCTTTTGAACATTCTTTCGCACACGCTTTGGTTTTTGCCGAATGTTTCAAGCTGCTTTGCGATGAAAAATCTTTTGGAGCAAAAGCAGAACGCTTTTTATCGCGGCTACAAAATCGTCGTTTGTGCGGGAAGCGGCGCGGGAATCGGGCTTGAGGCATTGCGTCCCGTGCAGGATGCCATGGAAAATCCGCTTGAGACAAAAACGATCACGCTTTCGTGCGGCAAACTCACGACGGGCGTTACGGTGAGGCCGTGGAGCGGAATTTTCATGCTCCGCAACTTGAGTTCGCCCGAAACGTATTTCCAGGCGGCGTTCCGCGTTCAAAGCCCGTGGGAAATAGCGGGAGACGACGGCGAAAAAATCATCCTCAAGGAAAACTGCTACATCTTCGATTTTGCGCTTGACCGCGCCTTGCGCCAGATTTCGGACTATTCCTGCCGCCTGGACGTTGAGGAAAGCAATCCCGAAAAGAAGGTCGCCGAGTTCATCTCGTTCCTGCCTGTCCTTGCCTATGACGGCAGCACGATGAAGCAAATCAACGCGCAGGACGTTCTGGACATCGCGATGGCGGGGACGAGCGCGACTTTGCTCGCGCGCCGCTGGGAATCCGCCCTGCTGGTAAATGTGGACAACGAGACGCTTTCCCGGCTTTTGAACAATAAAGCCGCGCTCGACGCGCTGATGCGCATTGAAGGATTCCGCGCGCTCAATCAGGACATTCAGACCATCATAAACAAAAGCGAGCATGTCAAAAAGGCGAAAAAAGAGGGAGATGAAAAACTCACGCAGCAAGAGAAAAGGCTTCTTTCCGAGGAAGAAAAAGAATACAAAAGCAAGCGGAAGATGATACAGGAAAAGCTGATAAAATTTGCGACGCGAGTGCCAGTTTTTATGTACTTGACCGATTACCGCGAGCGTTCTTTGCGCGACATCATCACGCAGCTTGAGCCTTCGCTTTTTAAGAAAGTTACGGGGCTTGACGTAAAGGATTTTGAGCTGCTCTGTTCGCTCGGAGTTTTCAACGCGCCGCTTATGAACGACGCCATTTTCAAATTCAAGCGTTACGAAGATGCCTCGCTTTCCTACACGGGCATAGATCGCCACGCGGACGAAACAGAAGTGGGCGGCTTTGACACTGAAATCCGCCGTGAAGCATACGAAAGGATTTTCTATAACAAGGCGTAATGGCAAGCCTTGAAATTCAAAATGTATAGCCTATACCGTATGTGCGGAATACATTATACTGTATATGCGGTGTAGCCTATACCATATATACAGTATAGTCTATGCATTCTATATGGACAGTCTGTGGCATTTGGAACGAGTTTTCACGCTTTCTCAAATTTATTTCCGCAAAACGCAAACGTATTTCCGCAAATAAATTCTGCGCGGAGTGAAAAAGAGATGTTTTGTCCCTAGCAGGGACGATCTGCGTTTAGTCCCTGTCGGGGACGTGTACATGTTGTGGATGTTCTTGCGTACCAAGCGCGGACATGGGTATGTTACCGCCGCGGATAGTGCAAGTGATGGCAATGGCGTTTACGTAGCAAAACCAGTGATTGAGCATGTCGCGAAAGCGACCGAGTCTAATATCACCGAGGCTTCCGCGCCAATCCTTTATTAGGCTTCCAGCTTTTTTCGTATGAATTCCGCCGCTTGCTTCGGGTCGGCTTTGCCTTGCGACATTTTCATCACTTGGCCGCAGAGCCAGCCCAGCACGTTCGTCTTGCCGCTCTTGTAGTCGTTCACGGCCTTTTCGTTTTGCGCGAGGACTTGCTCCACCAATTTTTCAATCGCGCCGGAATCGCTGATTTGCACCATTCCTTCTTCGCGGATTATTTCGGAAGGCATTTTGTTCGTCTCAAGCATTTTTGCGAAAACTTCCTTTCCTTGTTTCGAGGTGATTTTTCCTTCCTCGAGTGAATCGGCAAGTTCCGCGATGTGCGACGGCGTGAGCGCGATTTCGCCTATCGAAAGATTTTTTTCGTTGAGATGCGCGAGCAATTCCGAAAGAATCAAATTGGCGGCGCGCTTTGGACTTTTCGAATTTTTCGCCGCTTCCTCAAACCAAAGCGAAAGTTCGCGAGTTCCTGTCAAAGTCTCCGCGTCGAAATCCGAAAGCGAAAAATCTTTTTTGAAACGCTCGCGCTTGGCTTCGGGAAGCTCGCCCACTTTTTCGCCCGCGCGCGCAATCAAATCTTCGCTCACGGAAAACGGCTTGATGTCTGGCTCGACGACGAATCTATAATCCACGAAAGAATTTTTCGTGCGCTGGACGACGGTCTTTCCGGCCGCCTCGTCCCATCCCATCGTAACTTTGAAACCCGCGTCGAACGGCTGTCGGTCGTTTTTGAATTCCTCGAGCTGCCTTTGGGCTTCGTATGCGCACGCTTCGCGAATCGCCTTGAACGAGTTCAAATTTTTTATTTCCGAAATCGGCGTGTGGAAAATTTTTCCATCTTCCCAAACATTCAAGTTGATGTTCGCATCGCAGCGCATGTTGCCTTCTTCGAGATTGCCTTTTGTCACTTTGACATAGCGCAAAATTTCCTGGACGCTTTGCATGAAAAGCGCGGCTTCTTCGGGGCTTGTCATGTCGGGCTTCGTGACGATTTCAATGAGTGGCGTGCCGCATCGATTGTAGTCGATATAAGAATGCGCTCCTTCCATGTGAAGCGATTTTCCCACGTCCTCTTCAAGGTGAATTCTTTCGATTCTCACGCGGCGATATTTTCCGTCCGCCGAAACGCACGGAACGCCTGCGAAATTCTTTTCGCGGAATTTCGCGCCGCCTTGACGCTCGTCCTTTGGATAATTGCGCATCGGCAAATCCACGAATCCATCGCTGCAAAGCGGAATGTCGTACTGCGTGATTTGATAGCCCTTCGCAAGGTCGGGATAAAAATAATGCTTTCGATCGAATTTCGTAAAGCGCGCGATTTTGCAATTGAGGGCAAGTCCCGCCACTGCGCCAAGTTCCACATATCCTTTGCTCACTCGCGGCATCGCGCCCGGAAGCCCCAAGCAAACGGGGCAGACTCGAGTGTCGGGCATTCCGCCGTAACGGTTTTCGCAGGCGCAAAAAGCCTTGGTCTTTGTCAAAAGCTGCGTGTGGATTTCGCAGCCGATCACGATTTCATATTTTTCGATGGACATAATTTTATTGAACGCTTTCGAAAATCTAGATTCTCCGAAAGCGCACTCCTGCAAATTGCAACTTTGCAAGGCTCTAGCCTGAAAAGTTGTCAGAGTTGTTGGGAAATTGCAAAACTTCCAACGACTCTAATTATAGCGAATTGCGCCTTTTTGGGCAAGAAGAATATTTGGAATTGAATGCTGTTTAAACGCCGCAAATTTTATTTTCGTTGGCAAATCAATCATTCGGGATGAAATGTGCCTTGTCTTTTAAATATTGGTAAAACTGTGCATGCAAGCACCGCATTTCGTCGGGGGCATTTATGGAATGTTGATACATAAATATATTTCCGAAATTGCTTTTGAAAATTATCGTAAGTCCAATTTTAAGTATTAAAACAGGAAAATAGCGGAAGATGTTCATTTTTCTTGGCGAAAGTTTCGTTCCAAAATTATGAAGCAAATTAAAATTTCTTTTCATTCGCCTTGCAGTTTTGACCATTATTTCATTTTCTCGCCAAACCTCTTTTGGATTTTGCGCTTCATAATAAGCGTCCGCAATCGGCACAACCATCGCAAGATGACACAGCTGCCACGCTTGCATGTCTTTTACAATTTGGTATGGAATTCTTGATTTTTTCAATAATTCTGCAAGGCTTGATAAACGTGCCGTTTTGCTGCCGTCGATTTCGGAAAATGTGGTGGGCTGAATAATTCGTGGCGTAAGAGCGGCTTTTAGAATGCCGTTGTCAAAACTTCCGCCTGCTCCCGGAAATGCAGGAATGATGCGCCCCTTGCCACAAAGTTCTTCCCAATTGCTGTACGGCTCAAGCGTGTTTACCATGGTAATTATATTTGGACTGACATTCAGCCTCAATTCTTTTAACGCCGTGTGTGCTTGATTTTCTTTTACTGTTAAAAATATAAAATCATATTTATCGTTTTTTTCTAAACTGTCGATAAAGTTTACTTTCGCCCTGAATGTCTTGTCATTTATTTCATATAGCAGACCGTTCTCTTTGAACGCCTCAAGCCTTTTTCCTCTCGCATACAAACTGACTTCATTCCCCGATTTGCTAAATAAAGTTGCGTAAAAACAACCGATTACGCCTGCGCCATATATCAACAATCGCATACTAGCCTCTTTTGAATTGTCCGCACAAATCAACATTCCATCAGCACAATTTTTTCCGTTGTGCCGGCTTCAAATTTCTTCGTATCGGTTTTGCGAAAACCATGACGCTCATAAAATCGAATCGCGTCGATATTTTTTTCAAGCACCCACAAAAATTTTGCATGATGTTCATTTTTCGCAAACTCAATCAATTCCGCGCCGATTCCTTGGCCTTGAAAAAAATGATCGACATACAGTTCCTTGATTTCCGCTCCATCAATGCGAATCATTCCTTTTACAATGCCGTCATCATAAACCCAAATATGATCGAGCATTTCTTTTGCCGAATATTCTTTCGCCACGGACAGCACCTGCAATTCGTTGAAAGAATAATCATCGTTGTGAAAAATTGCGCGATAATTCATCCGTTTTACAAAAACCGAAATTTCTGCAATCCGCGAAACATCGCGCGCGTCCGCTTTTCGTATTTTCAATTTCAATTACTCCAACTCATCTGATGATATTTCGATGTCGCATCGCGAAAGCCAAGCGATTTGTACAAAGCATAGCCTGCTTCCGTCGCCTTGAGTTCCACGACGCTCAATCCCATTTCAGACGCGCCTTCCATCAACATTTTTATGACTTTTCGCGCGTGCCCTTTGTGGCGATGTTCGGGCTTTGTAAAAACATTCAAAACAGTTCCGGTTTTTCCGTTGATAAACGCGGGGCTCATCGGCTTTTCAACCACAAGCAAAAGCGCGCAGGAAATTATTTCGCCGTCGTCTTTTGCCACATAGCCGAATATGTTTTTGTTCAGATTGCGCGTAAAATATTCGGGCAAATCGCGCTTGATTGTTTCAAAATCTTTTTCTTCCAATTCGCCGAAATCTTCCGCCAAATAAGCGAGCCTCAATTCCGCCAACTGCGCGGCATCTTCTATCGTGGCTTTTGTGTAAATCATTTTCATCTCCCATAAAAAGTCAAGAAGAAAGTTGAAACTTTCTTCTTGACTTTTTACGCGCATTCGCAACGCAGTGCTTCGCAACGAGCGCATCGCGCGAAGTTTCAAGCGGAATGTGCATTAAATATGTAAGTTTCCGACGGAAACTTGACATGATAAAAGTGCCGCGCGAGTTTTTCACGTAGTGAAAAACTCGGTAGCAAGCATTCGATTTACAATGTAAATAAAAAGCTTGCGTTCCATTTGTGCGGTGCTTTTATCATAACTCCCATAAAAAATTATGCGGCGCATTTGTCATACCGCATAGCGAATTTTTCCCAATCTTAATATGACAAAAAATGTCAAGTTATATTTCCTTTCGCAAATAAATCATGTCCACGAGCTGAACGCCACATTCATATATCGGATGATCATAATTTTCTACAAAGAAATTTTTTATGATGTGCGAGCGCACAAATCCGCATTTTTCATAAAATGGAATTGTCGCTGGGCTGTCTCCCGTGCCGACTTGCAATATTGAATATCTTCCTTTGTATTTTGCGGCGATAAAATCAATCATCGCCTTGCCGTAGCCCTTGCCTTGGCAATCAGGCTTTGTCGCGATGTTTTTGATTTCAAGAATGCCGCAGCCTTCGTCCGTGACAACGCATTCGCATTTTATTCCGCCGTCGTCCAGCACGAACATTGTTCCCCTTTCAATGTATCGGTCTATCATATTTTCTTGTTCGTCCGCCAAAATCAGCAGCGAAAGAAATTGCTTTTTATTTTCTTTGACTTCTTTGATTTTCATTTCAGATAAACCATCAAAAGCATGATGTCGCTGTTCCTGATTCCGCTGATTCGGCTGGCTTGCCCCAAAGTGAGCGGACGCACAGAATTCAGTTTGGTGCGGGATTCCGCGCTCAATGAGGGAATAGCGTTGTAGTCGAAGTCCTTTGGTATGGCAAGGTTTTCAAGCCGATGCATTTTCTCCACGCGGCGGTCTTGCTTTTCTATGTAATATTTGTACTTGTTGTCGATGAGGGCGCATTCCCAAATCTTTTCATCAAAGAAGCCTGGATTTGGTGCGCCCGGATTCTTGGCGATGAACTGCAAAGCCTCTTCTTCCTGCTCATATTTTCTCAAGACTGCATCGTACTGCGCCTGTGTTTTCAAGCCAGCGTCGAACGCCTTTCTCGCAAGGCGGCGGTCGGCCGTGTCGTAGCGCAGTTTAAGCCGATATTCGGCGCGCGCGGTGAACATCCTGTAAGGCTCTTTAGTACCGAGCGTTACAAGGTCGTCAATTAATACTCCGATGTACGCCTCGTCGCGCCCGAGCACAAGGGGAGCATAATCCGGAATCTTGCGGAAAGTGGAGAAGCCGTGTTCGCTTTGGGTAGCGGCGACTCTTTCATTAAGCTGGCTTTGAACCTTTTGCGAGGCTTCATCCATCAAAGAGATTTCTGTTTCGGAGAAATAATACTTCGGCGCAAAATGATTCTCTTCAAGCGATGCCGGAAAGGAAAAGACTCCTTTCGAAGACTCGCATAGAGGTCCGCACAAATCCCTGTGGGCACGGGCATAATACCCGGCGTTGATTCCTGCGACAAGTCCTTGCCCTGCCGCTTCCTCGTAGCCGCTCGTTCCGTTTATTTGCCCTGCGTGGAACAGTCCCGCCACACGCTTTGTTTCAAGGGAAGGGTAGAGCTGCGTGGGCTCCACGTAATCGTATTCCACAGCGTAGCCCGGCCTGCTGACAATGGCATCTTCGAACCCCCGCATTGTGCGCAAAAACTCATCCTGAACGCTTTCCGGCAAGGACGACGAAAGACCGTTCAGGTAAATTTCTTCGGTAGAAAGACCTTCCGGCTCTACGAAGATTTGGTGACGTTCTCGCTCGGCGAATCTCATCACCTTGTCTTCGATGCTAGGGCAATATCTAGGCCCCGTGCCTTGAATCTTTCCGCTGAAAAGCGGCGAGCGTCCTATATTCCGCCGAATGATTTCATGCGTTCTCTCGTTGGTGTAGACGATATGGCAAGGAACCATCGGACGTTCTATCTTTTCATCGTCGAAACTGAATGGGATTATCTCATCATCGCCAGCCTGTATTTCAAGTGCTTCGAAATTGACCGAGGATTTGAGTATGCGGGGAGGAGTGCCGGTCTTAAGTCTCCCGATTGAAAAGCCAAGCCTTCTCAAGCTGTGCGTAAGCCCATACGCGCCGCCTTCGCCCAAGCGTCCGCAGGGCGCGTCATATTCTCCGATGAATATTCTTCCGCCTAAAAATGTTCCTGTCGTGAGCACCACCGCGCGCACAGGAATTACGCGCCCCCGTTCTGTCACGATACCTGTAATTTTCTTCCGCATAGTTCCTATGGAAGACTGCGCGGCTTGTACGTGTGAATTATCATCGGTAGTCTCGCGGACTGAATCTGATGTCGAAAGCGGAACATCGGAATCAGTCGTGATTATGTCGGTTACAACATCCATCAAAGTGGAAAGGTTAGGCGTGCTTTCCAACGTTTGTCGAGCGAGCTGTGAGTAAAGAATCTTGTCCGCTTGGCTTCGGGGAGCACGGACGGCAGGACCTCGGCTTTTGTTCAAGAGCCTGTACTGAATCATAGAGCGGTCGATGAGACGAGCCATCTCTCCGCCAAGCGCGTCTATCTCACAAACGATGTTCCCCTTTGCAATTCCGCCAATCGAAGGATTGCACGACATTCGCCCCACCGCGTCAATCGATTGTGTAACTACAATTGTTTTCAAGCCCATGCGGGCGCATGCAAGGCTCGCCTCAATGCCTGCGTGCCCCGCGCCTACTACTGCGACATCAAAACTGTCGTAAAATCCTGCCATAAATAAATCCTGAAAATTATTTTATGTTTATATAATTTACTTGCGATAAATCGGATTGAGTACATTTTCTTGAATGTATCTTTGGTTAATCCAAAAACACTTTTTCTTTTCAAAAGTTCCTTGTGGAGTAATTGATAAATCACGGCTGTCTTTTGCATGAGGTCTAACATGCGCAATTCGATTCTCTCTTATTTTGACAAAATTTTTATAGTCGCCTTGGCGAATTTTTTCCCGTGTCTCAAGCCAAACTGATTTTATTATGTCATAGTCGGATTTTGGAATTTGCCAAAAAACTACACGGTCAAGAAAATATTCACCTTCCTTCGAATCTTGTTTAAAAATTACAAAAATAAATTTGCTGGTTACCGCACTGTAAAAATAACTTTCTTCCCACTCTTCATCAACAATTTCGCAAAAGTCAATGGTTTTGAAAGAAAGAGATTCAGTCATTTTCCCATCATACTCAACACGAATTGTTTTCACTTGGATTCCAGAGGCGTTGAATTCGTACAGATTTGTTTCACTTTTGTTTAGTCCTATTATATCACGGGCAATTTGAGCGAATCGAGATTTGTTATTTGGATTGTAAATTTTTCCACGCATTTTATAAATTTTTCTTATCGGAAGTTTCAAATACGGAGCATAAAGGAAATTTATCTTTTTTTCAAAATCTTCATTTTTTCCCAAAAGTCTAGTTTCCATTTCTTTTCTGTGTTCACGACGTTGCAAAAGAATTTGATAAATATGGTTTATGTAACCAAGTTTGAAACAAAACGCTCTTCCTGCCGCACGGACTTCAGAATGCGGCTGAACTTGCATGCTGCTTTCTTTTGTCACGCCTTTTGTGCAAGCTCCTAGATACAATGTATCGCCCTCTGAAATTTCATGTGCTTTTCCATCATGAATTTTATTCACAATGGTTTGCCAGTCTTGACGGATTTGGAATTCGTCTTCTTTTATGCATTGCCACAAATCGGCAATAGATACTTTCATTTTTCCAGGACTACTGTTTTTGTCATAAAAATAAAATACTATCAAGATATTCTGATTCTTTTCCTTAAAGTGCGAAGAATCGAAAACTTCCTTATCCAAATCATTGAATGTAAAATGATTGAGTACAAGTCGCTCTTTAACTTTGACTTCATAATTTGAAAGAATTTTTAAAGGGGATGCTTTCAATTCCAAATTTGATTTTGAAAAATCTGCCTGAGATTTATTATCAGGCTTTTTCCCGAAATAAGCAGTTTCTAGATAGTTTCCAAAAGCACCTTTTCCTTTAAATTCTACTATTCTTGAATCAGAGTGATTCGTCAAAATCGCTCCGTAGGTTTTCTGCTCAAAATTCACCTCGTCAATAGTTTTATTTTCAAGTCGCTGAGCATAACTTATAATTGATTTCAAGTCTGAATCATCGTAAACCTTTTTCATATGGCTCATTCCTTTTCTGCATCGAAAATCTTATTCAACATTCTTCCCATTTTTTCAACAAGCCCAACAACAAGCGCATTCCCCATACAGAAATAGCGAAATTTTTCACTCATTCCAGTGTTTGTCCAATTATCAGGAAAACCTTGTATTCGTTCTGCTTCAACGGGAGTGAGAATCCTAATTTTTTTGTTATTTAAATCGCGAACAATATGAGTGCTTCTATTAAAACTTCCTTCACTGGTAAGCATAGTTCTAGCAGGTGCGTCCCACTTGTCAATCATCGGGATTGCGCCTTCGGAATAAATATAGCGATGTCCATTTTTTGTCGTTCGCCATTTGCGTTTTGCTCCCTTTATATACTGCCAAGTGTGGCGACTTTCTTTTGGGATTTCAGTTTCTGTTTCGTCAGAGTGCGTTGTTTCTAAATCTGTGTAATAAAGATTTTTTTCAGAAATAAAATATTTTTCTGCAACTTTAGATTTTTCCAATATAGCTTTTAGTGGAGTGGCATCCATTTTTTGAGGAATAGTTTTTACAGTGAAAATATTTCCGTTGAACATAACTCCAGAATTCTTAAAATCAAATTTGAATTCATCTGAAACTGTCAAAATATTGCTCGGAAGTTTTCCAATTTTCATTTCATCCAATTCAATTTCAGCAAGGGCAAATGTCTGTGCGAAAAATCCCCGATTTTTGATTACATCCAAAGCATCTTGGTTTTCAAGCAATTCCAAAGATTTAGCAAAATTCGTTTCTGTTTTGTATGCAAAAATAAAAATCCTTCGTCTGCGCTGAACTTCGCCATACTCTGCCGCATTTACTACGCGCCATTCTACAATATATCCTTCTGAATTTAAGCATGAAAGAATTATACCAAAATCTCGTCCGCGTTGTTTTGACGGAGAAATCAAAAGCCTGTCTACATTTTCCAATAAAACGAATGGCGGTTTTTTCGCCTTTAAAATTTCCAGAATCGACCACCAAAGAACGCCTTTTTTTCCTTCAATTCCTTTTTCGCCATTCAAACTTCGAGCGACGGAATAATCTTGACATGGAAATCCGCCTACAAGTAAATTGTGGTTTGGAATTTTAAATTTATCTACTAAAGAGATGTCTTCATTGACATAAATATCTTTTTTTCCAAAATGTGCGCAATAACAATCGAATGCGTCTTGCCGCTGTTTTCCAGGTTCCCATTGGTTTGCCCAAACTGTTTCCCATTTTGGCGAAGATCTTTCAAGTCCGAGTCTGAATCCACCCACACCAGCGAAAAGTTCGCAAATAGTTTGCTTGCACATATATTGAGTATAGCATTTTAGCGTTTTTTTGAACAGTGTTTTTTTTGATTATTATTTTGTAAATTCTCAATTTTCCTCCAAAAAGTAAAAAGGTCTGCGACATCTTCCGATGTCGCAGACCTTTTTGTATCACACACTTTTAGTTTACTTCAAAATCAGCATGCTCTTGTCATAGTCCGCAGGCGGCACGAAGCCCATAAGCTGCATGAGCGTTGCAGGCCAGCTGGAAATGCCAAGACCTTCGTTCAGTTTTGAATTGTCGTACTCGCCCTTGTACTCGGGATCGTAGATGATGCCCGGCACGGGGTTAAGGCTATGGCTTGTCTTTGCCTTTGGCTCGCCGTTCGCGTCCATCTTAACGCCGCCAGTCTTTTTATCGTGCTCGTACATGTCGTCGCTGTTTCCATGGTCGGCGGTAATGCAGAGGATTCCGCCCGCCTCTTCTATGGCAGCCTTGATTCGTCCGAGTTGCAAATCCATTCCTTCCATGGAACAGACCACGGCGTTGAACACACCAGTATGCCCGACCATGTCGCCGTTCGGGAAGTTCAGGCGGATGTGGTCGTACTTGCCGCTCTTGATGGCTTCTACGACTTTGTCCGTGATTTCCGCGCATTTCATCCAGGGTCGCTGTTCAAAGGGCACGACGTCGCTCTTCACTTCGATGTATTCTTCTAGGTTCTCGTCGAACTTTCCAAGTTTATTGCCGTTGAAGAAGTAGGTAACGTGGCCGTATTTTTGTGTCTCGCTGATTGCCATCAGCCTTACGCCGCTTTTCGTAAGGTATTCTCCCATCGTGCGGTCGATGCTCGGAGGGCTCACGAGGAACTGATGCGGAATGTGCAAGTCGCCGTCGTATTCCATCATTCCGGCGTATTCTACGGCGGGGCGACGCTTTCGGTCGAAGTGTCCGAAGTTCGCGTCGTCATTTTCAAATGCCGCTGTCATTTCCAATGCGCGGTCGCCTCGGAAGTTAAAGTAAATCACGCTGTCTCCGTCTTCGATTGTTCCGACGGGCTTTCCATCCGCAGCGATCACGAACTCGTGCATGTCCTGATCGAGGATGCCTGCGTTTTCGGCACGGTATGTCTCGATAGCCTTGGTCGCGCTTTCGAACTGGCGGCCTTCGCCTAGTACGTGCGCTTTCCAGCCGCGTTCCACCATGCTCCAGTCCGCATTGTAGCGGTCCATAGTCATGAACATTCGTCCGCCGCCGGAAGCGATTCTGTAGTCGCATCCCGCGAATCCCGCAAGGAATTCTTCAAGGGGCGTGATGTAGTTCAGCGCGGATGTGGGGTCCACGTCGCGGCCGTCAAGCAATGCGTGCACGCGGATTTTCTTTACCCCGTCCGCCGCCGCTCGCTCAACCATTGCCTTCAGGTGGTCGATGTGCGAGTGCACGTTGCCGTCGGACACGAGACCGATGAAATGCAATGTAGTGCCGTTTTTGTTTACGTTCGCGACTAGCTTTTTCCATGTTTCGGCTTCGAACATTGCGCCCGAGGAAATCGCGTTGGATACAAGCTTCGCGCCTTGCGCGAACACTCGTCCGCAGCCCATCGCGTTGTGCCCCACTTCGCTGTTTCCCATGTCGTCGTCGCTCGGCAAGCCTACTGCTGTTCCGTGCGCCTTGAGCTTCGTGTTCGGGCAATTTGCCTTGAACCAGTCGAGGTATTTCATTCGGCTCGCTTTCACCGCGTCGCCTTCCTCGTATTTACCGTAGCCCACGCCATCCATGATGACAAGCACGACTGGCCCGCGCCTGCCTTTCCAATTAGGATTTTTTCCCAATGATTCCGCTTCCATACTTTCCTCCAAAAGAATCTTGCTCAAATTTGATTGAAATGATTTAAAGTAATTATAACGAATTCAAGGCAGAAAAGCAAGGAGTTTTGAAAGGCGCGAGCACGACAATGCGAAGTATTTTTTGTTTTCCACTGTTAAAAAATTCGAATAAATGATAATATTTCATTATGAAAAAAGCCTTTGTTTTTATTGTCGCTTTGATTGCGACCTTCGCAGGAATTTGGGCGCAAGACGTTTCGGATTTTTCGCAGGTGAAATTTTTTGACGGAAGCAAAATCCGCGAAATCAATATCGATGGCAAATGCGCGCAATTTTTTTATGGAAGCCGTTATTACAATCTGCGCATTTCCGAAGAAGGAATCGCCGCGCTTTCTTCTGCCTGCCAAAAATATTTTTCTGATTTTGAAGGAAAAAAACTTTCGCGCAAAGAAAAAAAATCCAAGGAAAAATACGGACTTTTTCAGGCGAAGATTGAATGGGGCACTTCGCGGCAAAGGTTTTCGGAATTTGCGGAAATTCGCGCGGCGGCGGGCTATGCGTTTTCGGGGCGTTCTCCGTATTTTGCAATTTCGATTCCGAATTCGCCGAGCGAAGGCGAAAATGTTTCGCCCGCGCTTTTTTCTTCGGGGGAAGTCGTACTTTTGTTCAGCAAATCTCAGATTTCGCAATTTGTTGGAGCTTTAAAATAAATTGTTTTTTGTGAAATTTTTCTTGCTTTTTTTGAAAACTGTGTTATAATTAGCATAGGGCAAAAAAGAGATTCTATGGCAAAAAAAAAGTTGACGACCGAAGTGGTCGATGTTGAAAATGAATTTTTCTCGTCAAGTGGCGATTTCAATATGGCGGACATGAACGATGAGTTCAGCATGGATTCAATCAACAATTGGACGACGACAATCGGCTTGATTAAATCCGTGATTGAACTTGTTGAAAAGAAGATTCCGAAGTGCACGGCGCATCTTTTTTTCCACACGCCTGAATTCCACGAATACCGCGAGATTGATCGCGAAGGAATTACCAGTTTTTCGGATGACTCGGTTTTTGTCGGATGCCTTTCTATGGAAAGCGGCGTAATTCCCATGGAAAAAATGTTTGCCAATTATCAGATTGAAGACCCGATGGTCGGCGAAGTTTTGAAGCTGCTTTATCAGGGACGATATTTTTTGCCGATTGTGCACGGCTTTGACATGATGGGCTGGCTTTTGATTTGCGCGAAAGATTTCGGAGATGAAGGCGAAATCCTCGAGCCAAGCGACATCCAGTTTTTGACGAGGCTCAATTCGCGCTTGCAAATAAATTTGTATGCCGCGTCGATTGCCGCGAAAAGCCAGCGGAATCTTTTGTCGATGGCGAAATATCCGTTCATATTGCAGCGGCACGAAAAGATTGCGGATGTGAACGCTTGTTTCTTTGAAGATTTGAAAGGTCAAATTTCGTTCGAGCGCGGAGTCGCCTATCATTACGATGAAATTACCAAGACTCTTTATCCGTTCGCGTTCTACAAGGTAGACAGGGAAAAAGTGCCGACTTTGCGAAATGGCGAAGGAATTTCAGGGCAGGCTTTCAAAAATTGGCAATCGATTTTTGTTCCCGACAGAAAAACGCATCCCACTTACGCGATGATGGAATCTGAGCCTTTCATAAAAGGCTCGTTCGTGAGCGTGCCTTTTGGAAACGAGAGACAAAAGCTCGGCGTGATCACGCTTTCGCGCGGCTCGAAAAGCAAGGAATCGTTCAGCATCGAGCATCAGTATTTGCTTGAAATTGCGGCGGCGTTTTTTGCCATCGAGATAATCAATCGCAATTTGCTTGCGAAAATTTCCGAAAGCAACATGAGCATGGTGAAGTCTCTTTCAAGCGCGCTCGAGGCGAAAGACTTGTACACGGAAGGCCATTCCGACCGCGTGGCTTTGTATTCCGTGGGCATTGCGCAAAAGCTCGGATACGACGAAGAGCGCATTCGCATGCTTCGTTATGGCGCGCAGCTCCACGATATCGGAAAGATCGGAATCGCCGACGACGTTTTGAACAAGCCTTCGGCTCTCAACGCGGACGAGCGCAAAGTCGTGGAAAGCCACACGGAAATCGGCTACAAGATTCTTTCTGCCAATCCTTATTTCAACGACGTAAAAGATTTCGTGCGTTATCACCACGAGACGATGGACGGAAGCGGCTACAACAAGAAAAAGTTGGGCGAATATCCCGAAGAGGCGATGATAATTTCTTGCGCCGATATTTACGACGCGCTCACCACCGACCGTCCGTATCGCAAGGCTTTGAGCCGGCAACAAGCGTTCCAAATTCTTTCCACCGATATCGGAAAGAATTTCACGCAGGAAATTTTCGACGCGCTTGTGGACTATATAGAAAACGAAGCACCGACCGAAGCGTGATTTTCGGCGCAAGGTTTTTTATGAAAAAAATTTTATTGCTTGCATTTTGCCTTGCTTCGGCTCAATTCGTCTTTTCGCAGGAAATGGCGAATGAAGGCATTTTCGATTCCACTTGGAGCGCGGAAGAAATCGAAAGCCTTGAACGCGGCGAAATCGTAATCCGCAACATTGCAAGGATGAAAAGGCGTTCGATTAAAAACGGAGCTTCGCCTTTTGTCGATGAGATGATTCGCGATTTTGAAGAAGTCAATCCAAATTATCTTGCCGAAATCATCTATAAGATGCCTGCGGAAAAAAATGAATCTGTGATTGATCAAGCGGTGGATATTTTCAGCGACATTTCGCTTTACAGCGAAATCGTTTATACTGACGAAAAAAAAGACAAATCCACTTTGCTCTTTCCTTTGGTGGAATTGAAAGAGCGCGAAGATTCTCCTGGAAAAATCCGAATCGCCTCGCATTTGCGGATGGACATGCTTTCCGAATATGATTCTGAGCTTGTCATAAAAAGCGCGGATGACGATTTTTTCTTTGAGCAGCGAAATACAACCGCGTTGAAATGGCGTTCGATTACGGCGGTGGGCGCGCAGAAAATGGTGGCTGGAATTTGCTGCTTCAAGTACGAAGACAGCTATTATGTCTACGCGCTCGGCGGAATAAGAGCGCCGCGCATTCCGCTTGTTATGGGCGAAATCGACAGACAGTTTTTGGGGCGCATTGAAGATTTTACGGTTTTTTATATCGACAGGTTTGAAATATCGCGCCATTGATTCGCAAGGTGAAATTGTGATATAGTCTTTGCATAGGAAAAACAAAATGGAAGAAAAGGAAAAAACGGTTTTTATTTTCGGACACAAAAATCCTGACACCGATTCCGTGGTGGCGGCGGCGGCGTACAAAAAGCTGAAGGAACTTTTGGGACACAATAATTATGTCGCGGCGCGCGCGGGGCATCTTTCGCCGCAAACCGACTACGTTTTCAATAAATTCGGCGTGAAGCCGCCCGAATACATTTCCGAATTTTCGCCGAAAGTCGCGTTCTACACGGACGACAATTTTCAGTGCGCGCGCGAAAAAGATTCGCTTTGGAAAGTTTTGGGAAATTTGGAAAAAACGCAGGATCAAGTGATTCCGATTGTGGACGAAAACGGCGCGTACAAATCGCTTTTGCATTACAACGCTTTCGCGAAAAATCTTTTGATTCAAATGAATCCTGAAAAAAAATCTCCTGTCGTTACAAGCATCGCCTTGATAAAAGAGACGCTGAACGCGCAGCCGATAATTTTCAGGAGAGAGAACGAAATTTTCAAGGCGACGATTTTGGTCGGCTCTTCGGCGACCGAAACTTTCAAGACGCATCTCGAACGCCACAAAACCGAGCCGCTCGTAGTGATCGCCTCGAACAGGCCGGAAATCCAGGAACAATGCATCGACGCGAAAGTGCGGCTTTTGGTTTTGACGAGCGGGCAAGTGCTTTCGAAAACGCTCCGCGACAAAGCCGAAAAAAACGGAGTGAGCGTCATCATTTCGCCGTACGGAACTTCTTCCACTTCGATGCTCATCGCGTATTCCACGCCGGTAAGTTCGATGTCGGACACTTCGATTTCCGCCGTGCATCGCTACGATCCGATTTCAAAAGTCAAGCCGCTTTTGCGAGAAGTGCCGTGCCGCTGCCTTCCCGTGGTGGACGACGCGAACAAAGTGATTGGAATAATTTCAGAAAGCGATTTACTCAAAGAGCCGAACGTGGAATTGATTTTGGTTGATCACAACGAAGCCACGCAAGTGATTGACGGCTACGAGCATTACAGAATTCGCGAAGTGATTGACCATCACAGAATCGGAACGCTTTGCACGAAAGAGCCGATTTTGTTTTTGAACAAGCCCGTCGGCTCGACTTCGACTTTGATAACAGAACTTTACCGCGAAAATAAAATTCCTGTTCCCGTGGAAATCGCGAGCCTTTTGCTTTGCGGAATTCTTTCGGACACGCTGATTTTGAAGTCGGCGACGACGACTGAAATTGACCGCGAGACTGCGGAATATTTGAGCGCGATTACGAATCTCGACGTTCAAAAACTCGGCGAAGAAATAATCGCGGCGGGAAGCGTCATCGGCTCAAGAAGCGCGCAGGACATCATCGCGCAGGATTTGAAAGAATATGTCGAAGGAAAAATTTCATATTCCGTGAGCCAAATCGAAGTGGATTCGCCGCACGACATTCTCGCGCGAAAAAAAGAATTCCTCGACGAATTGGAAGCGAATCGCCGCGCTGGAAAAATGATTTTCGCCGCGCTGCTTGTCACCGACATCACGAAGTTGAGTTCGCTTTTGTTCTTCGCCTGCGACAAAAAGCACGAATCGCTTTTCACGTTTCCCAAGCAAGAAGACGGCGTGTATTATTTGAACGACGTAGTTTCCAGAAAAAAGCAGCTCATTCCGATGCTCACGGAACAAATCGCGGCGATTAGCAATGAATAATTTAGCTGAATGATTTGTGCGGAGGGTTTCATACCTCGACTCTTGCGTCGGAAGAAAGCTCGTTTTAACCTTGACTTATCACAATAATATTATTATGATATAGATAAAAGGGGGATGCCATGCCTGCAATCAGCGTGAGCCTAAAAACAGATACTCTCTATGATTTGGAACGAGCCGTAGAGCGCACAGGCTGGAACAAGAGCAAGATTGCGGAGGAGGCGTTGAAGAGATTCTTTTCCGAACTTGCGGAAGATTCAGAGGACGCGAGATTGGGCGAGGAAGCCTATGCAAGGTTCAAGGCGAGCGGCGAAAAAGCCATCCCTGCCGATGTGGTTTACAAAGAACTCGGATTATGACTAAAGTCGAATACACGCCTGAATCCGCAAAAGAACTTTCCAAACTTGACAGGCAGACCGCAAGGCGAATTCGTGAGTATATGGGCGAGGTTGAGAAACTTCCAGACCCACGCTCGCGTGGCAAAGCACTTGCAAGCAACCTTGCTGGATTGTGGAGGTATCGCGTGGGCGATTACAGGGTCATTTCTTCGATTACCGAAAGGGAAACAGAGGAAAAGCCCAAGCAGATAATGATAACAGTTCTTGTGGTACATATCGGACACAGAAAAAATGTTTACAAGTAATGAATAATCGCACAAAGAGCGCGGCGGAACGCCGCGCTCTTTGTGTTTGCTGTGCCTATTCCCAGCCGAATGTCGCAGGCGGCTTGTTCGTAAGGTCGAAGAACACCGCGTCGCAAAAATCAAGCGCGGCGATTTTCCGCACGATTCCTTTCAGCAGTTCTTGTGGCAGTTCCGCAAATCGCGCCGTCATCACGTCCTCGCTCACCACGGGGCGCAGCACGAACGACGCGCGGTTTTCGCCGCTGGAATACGGAAGCGCGATTGTCAAATGCTGGAAAATTTTTTCGTATTCGCCGCTTTCGTGAAGCGCGTTCAAAACAATGTCGTCCACTTCGCGGAGCTGGTCGAGCCGCGCCTTCGTGCAGAATCCTTTTTGCAATTCCAGTTGCGCCCCCTCCCTTTGGTAGAGGCGAATCACGCAGCGATTTATGTAGCTCGAACTGTTCGTGATTTGCACCGAAGCCGAGTCGAGTTTTTCCCACAATTTCGGCAGGTGGAAAAATCCCCCTCCTTCGTTGCCGAACGAAATCACGGCAGGAAATCTGTACGTGCGGAAGTCGCCTTGCACGCCCACCGAGCGCACGGGCAAAATGAATTTTTCGAGGCTCTGTGTGCAATGCTCGCAAAATTGCGTGAAGCGGATTTTCGAAATTTCTTCGGTCGCATTTTTGAATTCTTCCTGTTCCTTTTCGGAAAGAAATCCTTGCGTGCACAAGACGTTTATCGAAAGGCCGGGGCCAGGGAAGGGGTGGCGCATTACGAGAGCATCGCTCAAGCCCAATTTTTTTCCGATGGCGCGAACTTCGTCTTTGTACAAATCCTTGAGCGGCTCGATGACCATTCCTTTTTCGATGAGAGTTTGAATTCCCTGAACGCGATTGTGATGCGTTTTTATCGTGTGGGAATTTTTCGTTCCGCCCGATTCGATGATGTCGGGATAAAGAGTGCCTTGCGCGAGCATCCATTCTTCGGAATCAAGATTTTGTTCCGCAAAAAAATCGTCGCGGACACGAATGAAATTTTCGCCGACCGCCATTCGCTTTTCCTGCGGGTCGGTTATTCCTGAAACTGCGTCCAAAAAACTTTGCGAGGCATCCTTGCAAATGAAATTCTCAAAGCCGAATTCTTTGTAGGCGCGTTCGACTTTCGCGCTTTCATTCTTGCGCATGAAGCCGTTGTCGATGTGCAAACCCAAAACGCGCTTTTGTCCGAGCGCGCGATTCAGTAAAGCGAACGCCACCGTGGAATCCACGCCGCCGCTCAAAAAAAGAAGCACGCTTTTTTCCGCGCCGTTTTTGCAGGAGTCGCGCCTGATGTTTTGCAGAATCGTTTCGAGCACTTCGTCCTGATTCCAATTTTTTTGCATTCCGCAAATGCCGGCAAAGTTTTCAAGGATTTTGTTTCCGCACGGAGTGTCCTTCACTTCGCAATGGAATTGAAGCGAAAAGCGCATTTTCGAAAGATTCTGCGTGGCGGCAAAGCGGCAATCTTTGGTCGCGCCCACGGCTTCGAATCCCGCGCCCATTTCCGCCACTTCGTCCTGATGGCTCATCCAAACTTGCTGTTCACAAGCGGAATCAATTCCTGCGAAAAGCGGGCAATTTTTCTGCGCGTCGATTTTCATCATCGCAAATCCGAATTCGCCAGTCTGCGCCTTTTGGATTTTTCCGCCGTAGCCTTTTTGCAAGACATAGTGGCCGTAGCACAATCCCAAAATCGGGATTTCAAGTTCCAAGATTTTCGGATTGAATTGCGGCGCGCCTTTTTCGTAGATGCTCGCAGGACCTCCGCTCAAGACAATTCCCTTCGCGTTTTCGAATTCCGAAACGTCGGCGGAAGGCATCGCGATTTCCGAATAGTAGCCGAGCGCGCGAAATCGCTTTGCAATGAGATGCGCGTATTGGCTTCCAAAATCAAGCACGACAATTTTTTGCCGCGCGGATTTTTCCGATTGCGTTCGCGTCGCGTTTTCTTTCGCGTTCGTGGCGATAATTTTTTTTTCAGCGTTCATTGAAATTATTGTATCACATTTTTCGAAAGCGTGGAAGAGGCGCACAAAAAATCTTTTCGCACTTGAAAAAAATTCGATAACAAAATAAAATGGACGAATGCAAGATTATAAAAAAGAATTCATCGACTTTATGATTGAATGCGACGTTCTGAAATTCGGATCGTTCACTCTCAAAAGCGGACGGCACTCGCCGTTTTTCATGAACGCGGGTGCGTATGTGACAGGAAGCCAGTTGCGCCGTCTCGGACAATTTTACGCCCGCGCAGTCCACGAAAATTTCGGCGACGATTTCGACGTTTTTTTTGGACCGGCGTACAAAGGAATTCCTCTCGCCGTAACTGCCGCCATCGCATACAGCGAACTTTTCGGCAAGGAAATTCGATACTGCTCTAATCGAAAGGAAATCAAAGACCATGGAGACGCGGGAATCCTTTTGGGAAGCGCGTTGCGTTCGGGCGACCGAGTTGTTGTGATTGAAGACGTTACGACAAGCGGCGCTTCAATCGAAGAAACTTTTCCAATCATCAAGGCGCAGGGCGATGTCCAAGTCAAAGGCTTGATTGTAAGTTTGAACAGAATGGAGCGCGGAAAAAATTCCGAAAAAAGCGCGCTCGATGAAATCCAAGAAACTTATGGTTTTCCCGCCGCGTCAATCGTCACGATGCGCGACGTTATCGACGCTCTTGACAAAGGCGACGATTCGGGTATAATTACGAAGGAAATCAAGGTTGCGCTTGACGAGTATTACGCTCAATGGGGCGCAAAATAATATTTAATTTGGAGGGAATATGAAAAGGATTTTCGTCGCTTTGCTTCTTTCATCGATGATTTTGGTTTGTGCGAATTCGCAGGTGCTGAAGCAGCAAAGTTTTGAAAACATTGTCTGGACTGGACTTGGGCTTCCGTCTGCGGAGCATGGCAGCGACAACAGGCCTAGTTTTAGGTGGGCTGGAATTATCGACACTGTGCAGGCTCGCGTTGACATTTGGAAATTCACGATGGACGGAATGCTTTCCTGGGGCGCACTTATGAATTGGGACGGCGGGTCGGCATTTGACACGTTTGGAATTTATAATACGCCCAAAAAGCAATTGGATTTTCTAAAGGAAAATCCAGGGGCGGGTTCTCCTCTGGTGCACGATTCGTATTATTTGAATTTCCTTGCGCATCCGTTTGAAGGATTTGACGCGGGAATGGGAACTCGGCTTGAATGGCGAGTCGGTCCTGAGCCTACTACGGACGGATTTGCTTGGGACAATTTGGCGCATGTCGTGCAGGGTGATTTGAGTAGCGGCGCGCCTAATACAGGTGATGTCAAGGGATTTATGAAGTATGCCAATGCCTATGCGCAAAAAGCTTTGGCGGCGCGTTACCGTTACAAGGAATATTTTGAAGTTGGAATAGCAATTCCGAGTTTTGAAGAGGCAAACGACTTTACTTTGAATGCCGGAGTCGAAGTTTCTCCCATAAAACTTTTGACAATCGCCATCGCTTACGAAAATATGCTTCATGCAGGCGGAAATCTTTATACTGGAGTCGGCCTCAATTTTACGAAAAATTTCAAAATTGACGCATGGTTTGGACTTGATGGAATCGGATATGAAAGAGCGAGCGACACTGCTGGTAATAAAATGCTTGGATCCGGAGCGGCGGTGTTCCTCAAATTTGGAAAACTGCCATTTTGGATTCGTCCCGAATTCGGATTTTCAAACTATCTTTATTCGCACTACACGGCGGCGTTCTACACTGGTGGTCGCATAAATTGGGATATTTTGAGCAATATGCATTTGGGTGCATGGACTTCATTTGCATGGGGCGCAAGAGGTGACACTGCCGAGTGGGACGGCAAAAGCGGCGGCTTCATTTTCAACATTCGCCCGGACTTTACATTTGACATAAACGAACGCCATTCAGTGAGCGCGGTGTTCGAGTATGAAATGAAGGTTAATCCCAATGACAAAAAGTATGATACTTTTGCGTTCGGCTTCTATTGGAAATACAATCGCGCGTTCTAATCTGATTTGAAATTCAATCTAAAAAAATATCGGGAAATTCTGTGCGCGGAATTTCCCGATTTTCTTGAAAAATATCTTTCGCTGAAAATTCTTGTTCGTCTCAAAGGAATCGGGCTTTTGTGCGGCACGGATTGGACTGCGCTTTTTAAAAACAAATTTTTTTATTCGCGATTCGAGCACAGCGTGAATTGCGCGCTCATCGTTTGGAATTTCACTCGCGATAAAAAACAGACGCTCGCAGCTCTTTTGCACGACGTTTCCACGCCTGCTTTCAGCCATGTCATCGATTTTAAAAACGGAGACGCGCTCACGCAAACTTCCACCGAAAACGCGAATGCGAAAATGCTCCATGAGGATGCGGAACTCGCGCGGCTTTTAAAGCAGGACGGTTTGACCGTGAGCGATGTTGACGATTATCACGCATATCCGATTTGCGACAACGAGATTCCCAAACTCAGCGCGGACAGGCTCGAATATATGTTTCCGAGCGGCGCGGCGTTGCAGGGAATTTTTTCGCTTCGAAGCATGCGGCGTTTTTATGAAAATTTGACTTTGGCGAAAAATGAATTTGGCAAAACTGAATTCGCGTTTCGCACGAAAAAAATCGCGCTCGAATATTTTTCGCGCTGCCTCAAAGTCGGAATGATTTTGCAGCGCAACGAAGATAAAATTGCGATGGAACTTTTGGCGCGTGTTGTGGAAAAGGCTTTGAACTGTGGCGCGCTTTTTGAAAACGAACTTTTTGAATTGTCGGAAAAAGAAATAATCGCGCGTTGGGACAAAATGCTTTTTGAAAACAAAGAAAGCGCGACGCAGGATTTGCGAGATTTTTTAATTCATTATAAAACATTTCGCACGATGAAAAAAATCCGCCGCGCAAAATTCGCCCTGCCGAATTATTTTTGCGTGAATTTGGAAGTGAAGCGACGCTACATAAATCCGCTCGTTCTTTTGGAAAATGGCGCGGTAAAACGAATCTGCGAGATTTCAAAACGAGCCGCGCGTCTTCAAAAAAAATTCCTTGCTTTTCACGACGCGCCATTCGGCTGTGCGAAACTCGCCATTTGCAAAACCGCTTTAATTTGATATAATTCATTTATGGAACTTTACATTGTTCGGCACGGACAAACCGACTGGAACGCAAACGGCTTGCTGCAAGGTCGAAGCGACACGCGCCTCAATCAAAACGGAATCGACGCGGCGAAAAATTTAGGCGAGCAATTGCGCGGCGTTCATTTTGACAAAATTTTTTGCTCGCCGCTTCAACGCGCATTTCAAACCGCTTGCCTTATTCGTGACGGGCTTGAATCGCAATCGGAAATTCCAATAATAAAAGACGAGCGGCTCATAGAAATTTCTTTCGGGGAGGGGGAGGGGAAGCATTACACCGAATGGATGAACGAAAGCAGCCCGTACCGATATTTTTTCAGCGCGCCGGAAAAATATCCCGTGCCGCCCGGAGGCGAGTCTTTCGAAAGCGTTTGCGAGCGCACGAAAAATTTTATTCAAACTGAAATCGAAGCTGATTTCCAAAAAAATTCTCGCGTGATGATTGTGGCGCACGGCGCGCTTAACAAAGGCATCATGTGCTACATTCAAAATCACGGAATCAAAGATTACTGGCTTGGCGATTTGCAAAAAAATTGCGGAGCCAGCATTTTTGATTACGATGGAAAAAATTGGACACATTGCAAAAACTAAACTTTTGAAGAATTTCAATTTTTTAAAAGTTTAGTTTCGCCGTTTATTCAGTGATTTCTATTGCGGAATTTCCTGTGGAATTTTCGCTTTCCGAATTTTCCGCAGGATTTTTTTCAAGAATGTCGGAGGCGGAAAAAGTGAAGTCGCGCCGCAGATTTCCTTGCGCCAAAAAAATTTCTTTTTTGCCTTCAATCTGAACGTAAGCCTGCGAGCCGCTCGTGCTTTCCTTTCCGATGAAAATCGCGCGCAACTCTTTTTCCCCGGATTTCGCACGAACGACGATTGGCGCGTCCAAGCCGTATCGCTCGAGCGCGGCTTCGTCTGCCGAGCGCGATGCGACTCCCAGCGTCTGCACTTCGGAAAATTTTTCGAGCAAATATTCAGCTTTTTTTGTGTCCGCTTTTTTCTCCGCGCAAAACCATTCGTCGCCGCTTTTTTTCAATGAAATTATTTCGCTTGAATTTTCAATAGAAATAAAATCCGCCGTTTCTTTTGCCTTGAAATTTTTTTGAGGCGAGCGCAAGCCAAGCAAAATCTGCGCGGCAAAAATCATCGCCAACGCGCCTGCAATGCAAATCAAAATCATTCTTCGCTTTGTCATTTTTTTTCTCCTATAAAATCGTCCGCGAAATTTCAGCGGACTTTCTGCAAATTTTATTTTGTTTCGCGCTCATCGTCCGCATTGTATCGCAGACGAATTTGGTTTCGGCGAAGCGAACGAGCGCGCCACACGAAAAGTCCGAGCAATGTCACGAGCGCGGCTAGTCCGAATTGATTGAAAAGTTTGAACGCCGTCGCGCTCGCGGGATTTTTTATTTCCAGCAAATTTCGCGCGATGCCCTTTGTGCGCATTTCGCTGAATTCTTCCGAGCCGTTCAAATAGTCGATTGCGTTGCGCATAAAATATGCCATCGGCTCGTTGCCTTCTTCTTCGATGAGCCGCCCTGTTGTGACAAGCGCCGAACTCACGAAAATTATTTTCGCGTTTTGAATTCCTTTGGAAATTTTTTCTTGGGTCGCGAGCGCGGCATTCATTTCGGATTGTTCGGCGTTTCGTTCGTCCGAAATACTTTCATCTTCCGCAGAATTTTTTTCTTCAAGCGGAATTTCCTCGTTTGCAAACGCGCTCGGAAATTTTCCTTCGACGAGCACCGCCAAATTTTGCTCTGCAAATTGCGAAGCGTTGCTGGGCGGAAAAACGTAGCCGGGATACAAAATGATGTTCTCGCTCGCGAGCCAAGATTTTTCGGAAGAATGCGCGAGAATCGTCGTTTTCAAATCAGGATTTTTTTCGGCTTCGCTTAAATCAATCGAGCCGTTTTGCAAGAAAATCATCGCGCTCAAAAATTTCGTAATCGGATTTTTCTGATCGAGCGCGTTTTGCATGACGAGCGGCGCCCATTCCAGTTTTCGGTTTTCGCCATTTCTTTGATTTTCCTGATAGCAATTTTGGTCGAAAACGAAATTCGTGCCGGGCTTTATTCCGTATGCGTTCAGAATTTTTTGCAAGCCGTTTTGCGGCGCAAGATAGGCGGGCGGCGCGTTCGGCCCGTTTTCCGCAGATTCGACGAGCGGGTCGAGGCAGAACAAAATGTTGCCGCCTTTCATCACGAATTGGTCGATTTTAAAAAGCTCGCTTTGCGAAAATTCTTCTTTCGAGCCATTGATTACGATGCATTTTATGTTGAGCGGAATTTCTTCTTCCGCCAAATTGATTTGCTGGAAGCTGTAAATGTCGCTCAGCACGTTGCGGAAATTTTCCGAATTCAGCGCGCCGGGATTTCCGTAAGGATTCGCGTAAAGCTCATTTTCGCCGTGACCTGTGATGTAGCCGATTTGCACGGTTTTCGAAAGCAAGCTTTCGATTGCGTCGGAAATATTTTTCTGAATGTTCTCAAGTCCCAAAAGATGCCAGCCGAAAAAGTCTTGCATCAGGTACAATGGAATCGAAACGAAATTCTCGCCGAGTTCCGCTACGATTCCGAGCGCGACATTTTTTTCGCCGCCGTTCTCATCTTCGTCATCTTGAAACGTTACGAGTTGAACGCCGTATTTTTCGGAAATCTGCTTCGCTTCATTGCTTGAAGGATTTTCGATTTTCAAATTTATTTTGCCGAAAAATTTTTCATTCAAAGAATTCGTCGCATCCGAAACGGTTTGTTCGAGGCGATCCAAATTCGAAATATTGAACTGCGCCAATTCGCTTGCCGGAAAAAGTTTGACTTCAAGGCCTCTGTTTAATTGCGCAAGCGCGTCGTTTATGGAAATCATTTTTGACATCGCCGTGGTGAGACGATATTCAAGTCCTGCCGTCGAATCGATCGGATTGAAAATTTTGATGTCGTCGCCGTAAGCGATCGCAATTCCCATCCAAACGGCTTTCGCGCTCACTTCCGTCGTCTCGACTTTTTGCACTTGAATTTGATTGATGCCATACGAATGCGCAATGTTTTCATTTTCAGTTTTTTTCATGTCAAAAATTTTGTAGGAAAAATTTTTGTTCGCCGCAGATTTGTATTCGACCAAAATGTCGCGCAAATATTGATCGACGCTGTTGTAGGGCGCGGGCAAGTCGGACGAAAAGAAAACGTTCACGCTCATCGGCTCTTGCAAATTTTTTACGAGTTCCTTGCTGGCAGAAGAAATCGAATACATTTTTCCGCTCGTCAAATCCTTGCGCAGAAAAGCGCGCGCGCCAACCAAGTTCGCCAAAATCAAAATCAAAAAGAAAATCGCGCAATCGATTTTTTCATCACGATTTTTTTTAACAGAAATTTTTTGTTGCGTGAGCAAAAGAAAAATCGCGGAAATCGAAACGAAATAAATTACGTCGCGCGTGTCGGCGATGCCGCGAGAAATTTGCTGGAAGTGCGTGGTGACGGAAAGCCATGAAAAAAATCGCACGAGCGGCGCGGGCAAAAATACCAAAATCATTCCGAAAAGGATTAGCGCGAAACTCAACGCGAGCGCGGTAAAAAACGCTATGATTTGATTTTTGGTGAGCGCGCTGGAAAAAATTCCGATTGCGGAATAAAGCGCGCACAAAAAAAGCGCGCCGAAATATCCGCCGATTATCGGGCCGAAATCAACTTTGCCGAAAACGCACGCTGTGACGACGTAAAAGAGAGTCAGGACGAGCATTGCCGCACTCGTCAAAAACGCCGCCAAAAATTTTCCAAGTATGACTTGCGCGCTTGTGACTGGAAGCGTCATCAAAGTTTCAAAGCTTCCGCTTCGCAATTCTTCGCTGAAAAGCCGCATCGTGAGCGCGGGCACGAAAAGCGAAAGCATTATCGGAAGCAGGCTGAAAAAATTCCGCAAGTCGGCGCGGCCGTTTATGAAAAATGTCGAAAAGAAAAATATTCCCGATGCGACCAAAAAAATCACCGTTACGATGTATGCCGCAGGATTTGTGAAAAACGCTGCGAGTTCACGGCGCATTATTGTGAAGGCTGGATTCGATTTTTTATTTTGCATTTATTTCTCCTTAATTTAAACTTTTGTAAAACTTCAGTTTTACAAAAGTTTAAATTCGTCTGCGTCAAGCAATTTGTTGCGGCGCAGACAAGTAAAATAAGCGAGTTTGCAACGCAAACTCGACATTAAAATTGACGACGCTTATTTAGTCGTCAATTTTAATTTTTCCTTCATTTCCATTGTAATTTCGTTTTGCGGAGTTATCGTCAGCGCGTGGAAAACGTCTTCGAGCGAATTTTTCTGGACGTTCATTTCGTAGAGCGTCCAGCCGTTTTTCACGGCGAGTTCAAAAATATTTTTTCGGATTTCCTTTCCTTCTTTGACGGAAATTTTCACGCCGCAGAATTTTCGCTCGCCTTTGATTTTTTCCGCTTCGATTTTTTCGATGGAAGAAATGTCGGCGATTTTTTCCAATTCGGATTTTGCTTCCGAAAAATTCGCGCTACCAAAAACTATGTTCAGCATGATTGAATTTTGGAAATTCTTTCGCAGTTCGTTAGTCGGACTGTCCGCCACCAATTTTCCGTTCGCGATGATGATGACGCGCGGACAAAGCATTTCCACTTCGCCGAGAATGTGCGTGGAAATTATTACGGTTCGAGTTTTGCCGATTTCCTTGATGAGCGCGCGCACGTCCTCGATTTGGTTCGGATCGAGGCCGCTTGTCGGTTCGTCCAAAATCAGGATTTCGGGATCGTTCATCAAAGCGTGCGCAAGCCCGACGCGCTGTCTGTAGCCGCGCGAAAGTTCGGAGATGTTTTTGTGCATCACTTCCTTCAATCCGCAAGTCTTGCAAAGCTCTGGGATTTTTTGCGCGGCATCTGCGCCTTGCATTTGCGCAACGTAATTCAAATAATCTTCCACAATCATGTCGGAGTAGAGCGGCGCACTTTCCGGCATGTAGCCGATTTTGCGTTTTGCGAAAATCGGATTTTCGGAAATTTCAACGCCGTCAATTTTGATGCTGCCTCCGCTTGTTCCGAGGAAGCCGCAAATCATGCGCATTGTGGTCGTCTTGCCCGCGCCGTTTGGTCCGAGCAGGCCTACGATTTGTCCAGTTGGAATTGAAAAACTGATGTCGTCTACAGCGCGGAATTCTCCGAACTTTTTCGACAAATGAGAAACTTCGATCATTTTTTTTACCTCTTTCTCTGCGATGCAAAAATTCGCAAAATGCCATCGGGGGCGTTGCGGGGAACTCCCCGCAGAAGGGGTAGACCGCAACGAAGTGCGGGCGTAGGGGAAGACTTTTCCCTGCGCAAACCTTGCGGTTTGCTACCGAGTTTTGTTTTGCAACAAAACTCGCATTTACCTTGCGCGTTCGAAAATTGATGGCATTTGTCGTTCGCGAATTTTATGGTTCTATTCTATAATTTTTTCCCAATGAACGCAATATCCTTTGAACGGCGAATTTTCCGCTGACCATCGCCATGGGAAGTCCGCCGGGCATGCAAAGCCATTGTCCCGCCAAAAAAACATTGTCGATTCCTGTGAGCGTGGTGGGAATGTTGAAAAGGTTTTTGCTTTTTTTCGTGACGATGAAACTCATGTAAACGCCGCGATATGCGTTTGTGTAGCGCGTGTAAGTGTACGGCGTCCAAATGTCAAGGACTTTCATTTTTCCTTTCGCGCTGGGAACGCGCTCTTCAAGCAATTTGAGAATGTCGGCGGCGGCCTTCTGTTTTTGCCGATTGTATTCGTCCTTGTCGTTTTTGTAGAGATTTTCCCAATACAAATATTGCTTTTCATTTTGCAGAATTTTCACTTGAATCAGATTTTTTCCTTGGGGCGCGGCGATTGGATCGAGATTGTAATTTTTCATATTGAGGCGCGTTCTGCGCTCGCCCGCCAAATCGTATCCCGCGCAATCAAAAAAAGTGCGCCGCCCGATTTCGTCCGTCTCGCCGTCGTATTCGTAAGCCACTTGAAAAGTCGAGCCGAGTTCGTGCGCGACGTTGTCTGCATAGGCTGCCTTGAGCGCGGCGGGCATATATTTTTCGTCCAAAAGTTTTTCGAAAAGAAAATGCGGATCGCAAGTGGGAATGATAAAGTCGCCCGAAACTTTTTGACCGTTTTCCAAAATGATTGCCGGGCAATGTTCGTTTTGAATTTCGATTTTTTGCACGGGCGAATTCGTGAAAATCTTTCCGCCTTTTGCCTTGTAGATTTCTTCCATTCGCTCGATCACTTTTGAAGAGCCGCCGTCCGGAACTCCGCCTCCGCCGCTCGCCAAAGTAGCGTATGCCGAAATGAAAATGTACGCCAAATAATTTTTCGGCAAATAATCCGTGAACATTTTTTTCAAAAGCGGATGCTTGAATTGTTCCGCCAAATCCGCAAGGCTTGTCGTCTTGTATTTTAGCATCGCAAGCCCGACGGGAATCATCGGAATGCCAAGTTCGATGAGCTCGCGCAAATTCATCATGTCGAACGGAGCTTTGAAAGGCACGCGAAGATTCGTGCAAAGCCTCACGTATTTGAAAAATTTTTTAATCGCCTTTTTGTCTTGCGGCGAAAGTTCGAGCATTTCTTTTTGCGCGCGGTCAAGGTCGCGCCAAAGCGTTATTTTTTCGCCGTTCAATTCCGAAGTGTAGAACGCATCGTGCTGGCGGCATGCGATTTCGTTGCCGTCCTTGTCGCCGAAAAATCCCACTTCCTTCCACATTTTGTAAATCGGGAATTTCGGATCGCCGCAAGTCATCCATGTGATGCAATTGTCGATGTAAAATCCTTTGCGCTTCCAGCCGGTGCATTGCCCGCCCATCACGGAATGCTTTTCGTAGATTTCAGATTCGAATCCGGCTTTTTGCGCGTAGATTCCCGCCGTCAAGCCCGCGACTCCGCCGCCGATAATGACAATTTTTTGAGCCAAACTTCATCTCTCCCATGCCATTAACGGCAAGCTATTTAATGAATGCGTTTTTCTATCTTCGTTTTTTTCCGAAAAGCGCGAGCATTTTCAAGAAAATGTTTATGAAGTCAAGATAAAGTTCCAATGCGCCGATGATTGAAACTTTTCGGAAATTCTCGCTTCCGTCATCGTGAATCGAAATTCGCATGAGCCGCTGAGTGTCATAAGCCGTGATGCCGATGAAAAGTCCCACGCCGACTAAGCTTGTAATCCAGTCAAGCGGCTCTGATTTTAAAAACATATTCACAAGTCCCGCGACGATGATTCCAATCAAGCCCATGAAAAGATAGCGGCCCGCGCTGGTCAAATCGCTTTTCGTTTTCGCGCCGTAAACGCTCATTCCCGCGAACATCAACGCGCTCACCAAAAACATTCTGTAGATTGAATCGACTTCGTACAAAAGGAAAATCGTGCAGAGCGAAAGTCCGTTCATCACGGCGTAAAGCAAAAAGAAAGCCATCGCCGCGAACGAAGAAAGTTTGTGAATCGCGCCGGAAAGCGCGACAACCAAAATGAATTCCGCTATGAGCAGGACATAGAAAGGCATGCCCTGGTGCGAAAACAGGAATCTGAGCACCGCGTAAGAATTCGAAGCAAAGTACGCCACAGTCGCGCTGATAAAAAGCGCGAGCGTCATCCGCAAATAAACGCCCGTCATGAACTTTCGTTGGATTTCGGGCTTGGCCTGACTTAATGTTATCATTTCATTCATGATTTTATTATAATAGAAAAATGCGGCGGAAGTCAAGGAAAATTAACGATGTTGAATGTTTAAAACTTGCGGCGAAAACGCAACGCAGAATTTAATTTGCAACGCAAGATTTTTCCGCTTGTTTTTTTCTTGAATTTCAAAAAAAATGTTGCTATATTTTTAAATGAAAATCGCATTGTTCGCTTTGCTGCGAATGTGCGATAAAAGTACAATCGTGATTTTGAAAAATCGCGATTGTACTTTTAACTAGGAGGAAAAAATGAAAATTGCTTTTTATGACACGCACTCTTATGACAAAACGAGTTTTTTGGAAGTCAACAAAAATTTCGGATTTGAAATTGATTTCTTTGATTTTAAGTTGAACGAAAAAACTGCGGCGGCGGCAAAAGGCTTCGACGCGGTTTGCATTTTCGTGAATGACATCGCGGACAAAAAAGTGATTTCGATTTTGAAGGAAAACGGCGTTCGCCTCATCGTGCTTCGATGCGCGGGATTCAACAACGTTGACCTTGCGGCGGCGGCCGATGCTGGAATAAAAATCGTGCGCGTTCCGGCGTATTCGCCTTACGCTGTCGCAGAGCATGCCGTGGCGATGCTGCTCGCGCTCACTCGGCACATTCCGCAAAGCTATCTCCGCACGAAAACCGGCAACTTCACTTTGGAAGGATTGACGGGGCGCGACTTGCACGGACTTACCGCAGGAATTTTCGGCACTGGAAAAATCGGACAAATCATGGCGGGGCTTTTGTCGGGTTTCGGAATGAAAGTGATTTTGTACGACAAATTCCCGAACCGCGAATGGGCGGAGAAAAACGGATTTGAATATGTTGACGTTCCGACGATTTTTTCTCGCAGCGACGTGCTTTCGTTCCATTGTCCGCTCAACGACGAAACGTTCCACATCGCGAATCACGAAAATATGAAGCGGATGAAAAATGACGCGGTTTTGATAAATACTGGACGCGGCGCGCTCATTGATTCCAAGGCACTTGTCCACGCTTTGAAGCACAAGGAAATTGGAGGAGCCGCGCTCGATGTCTACGAAGAAGAAAGCAAATATTTTTTCAGCGACTGGTCGGCGGCTGTAATTACGGACGACACTTTGGCGCGGCTTTTGACTTTCCCGAACGTTTTGATTACGAGCCATCAGGCATTCTTGACAACGAACGCGCTCGCGAACATCGCGGAAGTTTCGCTTGAAAATGTCAAGGCATTTGAAAGTGGCGCGGAACTGAAAAACGAAGTGAAGGCGCAGTAAGATTGTTGCGGGATTTTGACTTCGTTTTTTTTAGAAACCCCTTGCGGAAGCGAAACGGTGCAGAAGTTAGCCCCAGCGGATGCGAAACTTGTAAGCAGAATTTTGCGATGCAAGCCAAAGGCTTGCGCCGTTTGGGAATGACGAATAAATTGAATGTTGACTAATGACATGTTGTGGTTGTGGGAGGGGAGGCAGATTGCGCCCCGGCAGATTGTCAATTCAAGTGCAACAAAATACATCAAGCGGAGAACGAAGGCCAA